>JAULUH010000395.1:0-10647 GCA_032111745.1 Anaerolineae bacterium
GCGCCGGCCCGCTCTGGCCATCTCCTGGAGCTGGTGGAGTATGTGGCCCCCCGGGGCGCCAGGGTGGACACCCGCACCCTCAACCCCGGCACCGCTCACCTGGCCTTTGAGGTGGATGACATCCACGCCGAGTACCAGCGCATGGTGGCCCTGGGCGTGCGCTTTCGCAGCGAGCCGGTAGCCATCGAGGCCGGGATCAACCGCGGTGGCTATACCTGCTATTTCCTCGACCCTGACGAGATCACCCTGGAGATCATCCAGCCTCCGTCCCGGCCCAATGCTGGAGATCATGCCGCTGCGCCAGCCTGACCCCAGGCCTGAATCCTGGCCGACCCGAGCCCGCCGCCAGGCCTACAACTTCTTCCCGGCCTTCCGCGGCACCGGTGCCCGCCTTACGTACATCGCCGACGACTGGCGTGAGGTGCGCATCAAGCTGCCACTCAGCTGGCGCACGCGCAACTACGTGGGCACCATCTACGGCGGTAGCATGTATGCCGCGGTCGATCCCTGGTACATGATCATGCTGATCCGGCTCCTGGGCCCCGAATACATCGTGTGGGACAAGGCGGCGACGATCCGCTTCCGCAAGCCGGGCCGCGGAACCCTCTATGCCCGTTTTGTGATCGATGAGGGGGAAGTCGAGGCGATCAAGGCTGACCTGACCGGGCAGTCCTCGCTGGACCGGGTCTACCAGGTGGACCTGGTGGATCGGGACGGGATCGTGCATGCCTCAGTGGAGAAGGTGCTCTACATCCGGCGCAAGGGGTCCTAAACTGAGTCCAGGGTGAAATCTACATGGTTCCTTGTTTGGCGACTGCGGATTTCATTGCGGAATCAGCTTAGCCCCGTCTATCTGCCCCTACGATACCACCGCGCTGTATGATGTTCTCCCAATAATCCTGGATTATCAGGGCAGCAGCCCTAGAATCCGGCTGAGCTTCATCACCGTGAAGCGGTTGCGCACGTAGTGGGAGTAGCGTTCAGCTGTAGCCACCTCGTCATCCCCCAACCCCAAAGCCCTACGATCTGCGGTACCGCCGGCACGCTCCAAGAGCCGGGCCAGCGCCTCAGGTGACGGCACGCCGGCAGACACCTCCTGGACCTCTGCCCAGCGATCGAGGATCCGCTGCTTGAGGCGCTCGTAATCGTTCTCAGTCCAGGCCAGGAACGCCGCCTGCTCGGCGACGATGCCCTCAGCCGATGGGCCGTACACGGCGCGGATGCGCTCGATCTCCAGCTGGCGGTCGGGCAGCCGGGAAGCCTTGAGCCGCTGTGCCGCGTCGTCGCGGGTCATGCGCCGGATTTGGTCGTGGTAGCGGGCCACGATCACCGTGGCCATTCCCGTCTTGGCACCGTGCAACACGGCCGGGCGTCCCTCTTGGACCAGCTTCATCTCCAGGTAGTGGGAAATGTAGTGCTCGGATTGGCCGGCCGGCTGGGAGCCGCCGAACTGCAGCATGCACAGGCCCGCCTCGACGAGGGCCACGATCAGACTGTGAATAGCCGCGGGCTGTGCGGCGGCGACCCGATCGGCGTCCTCCATGCAGCGGTCGCGGGCGACCTGCATGCGCTGCGCTATAGGTGCGCTGTACGGGGCATCGAGCAGCAGGTGGCTGAGCTTCCAGTCGGCCAGCGAGGTGTACTTGGCCACCACGTCGCCGAAGCCGGCGGCGATCATGGGCTGGGGCGCGGCGCAGAGGGTCTCTAAGTCGGCGAAGACGGCGATGGGTCCCTGGCCGGGGATAGTCTGCTTCAGGCGGTTGACAACCAGGGAAGAGCCGGTGGCGGTATAGGCGTCGACCGAAGGCGCCGTGGGCACGGAGACAAAGGGGTTGCGGGAGCGATGGCTGGTGAAGCGCACGACGTCGGTGATGACGCCGGAGCCTACGGCCAGGAAGATGCGCTGGTCGTCTCGGTTGGCCAGAAACACCTGCATGCAGGTGGCCTCGTCAGGCACGATCTCGTCCCCCTCCAGCAGGATACGGGTGATATCCATGCCCTGAGCGGCCAGGGCAGCCTCCACACGACGGCCCAGGGCGTCATAGGTGTTGTGATCGGCAACCAGGGCCAGGCGCGGGGAGCCAAAGCCATTCAGGTACTCCAGCAGCGGGGGAACCGCGTCCTGCTGGACGACCACCGGGGGCTCAGGGACCATGGACTCTCCTTAGCGGCGGGCAGTAGCGATGAGACGGCGATGGGTGGCGCGCATGCAGGCGTCGCTGACGACCTCGATACCGGCGCGGCGGGCCAGGTCGGCAGCCGGCTCGTTGACGATGCCCTCCTGCATCCAGATGGCCCTGGCGCCGATTTGGATGGCCTGCTCGACCACGGGTGGCACATCTTCGCTGCGCCGGAAGATGTTCACCACATCCACGGGCTCGGGCACCGATAGCAGGTCGGGGTAGGCGCGCTCGCCCAGGACCTCTTCCAGGTTGGGGTTGACAGGGATGATGCGATAGCCCTGGGCCTGCAGGTAGGCCGGCACCGAATACCCAGGCCGATCAGGGCGGGAGGAAATGCCCACCACGGCGATGGTCTTGGCCGTCTCCAGGATACGCCGCATCTGGTCATCGTCGCTGGACGCAGCTACCACGACAGGTGCGGGCTTGCCGGCCGGGGCATCGAAGTTGATCGGCAGGCTAATACGAAAGCAGGTGCGGCCGGGCTGGGAGAACACCTTGATGTCCCCGCGATGTTTATTGACGACGATGTTGTAGCTGATATCCAGGCCCAGCCCTGTGCCCTTGCCTGGCGGCTTGGTGGTGTAGAACGACTCGAAGATCCTGGGCTGCACCTCGGGGGGAATGCCGGGGCCGTTGTCCACGATCTCGACGATCACCCAGTCACCCTCCTGGCGCGTGGTGATGGCCACCTCGGGCAGAGGCGAGCTCTGGCTCTCCAGGGCGTCGGCGGCATTGTCGAGGATGTTGGTCCAGACCTGATTCAGCTCGCTGCCGTAGCCCTGGATGCGCGGCAGGCCGGCGGCGTACTCGCGGCGCACGCGGATGTTTTTGAGTTTGCTGCGCAGAATGAGCAGCGTGTTGTCCAGCCCCTCGTGGATGTCGACCGCCTGCACCGGCGCCTGGTCCAGGTAAGAATAGGTCTTGAGGGCCTTGACGATATCGGAGATGCGGCTGGCGCCCTGGGCAATCTCGGCCAGCAGGTTGTGGGTATCGTGAGTAGCCCCCAGCCAGGCGACCACGCCAGGCAGCTGCTCCGGGGTGAACTGGGCGGCAAACCCGGCCAGCGCGTCCACGTCATAGCCCAGGGCAACCAGGGTGGGCGCCAGCTCCCAGGCGTCCGGCACCCCGCGCTCGTCCAGCCAGGTCTCCAGCTCGACCTCGCGATCGCTGCGACTCAAGGGATCCAGGGGGTCGGCCGGCCGGGAGGCCAGGTCGCGCACGCGGGCACCCAGCTCGTCGAGCAGGGCCTGTTGGGTGGGTGTGAGGTCCAGGCGAGCGACACGCGTCTGGGCGGAAGCCAGGTCGGCGAGGCTTTCGTCCAGCTGTTGAGAGCCTCGCTGGACCGCAGCCGCCGGGTTGTTCAGCTCGTGGGCCACACCGGCGATCAGGGTGCCCAGCTGGGCCATCTTCTCGCTTTGGCGCAGCACAGTGCTGGTATTGCGCCAGCGGGCCAGCACCGTGCTCAGCATCACGCGGGACGCAGTGGGGCTGGTGTTGAGCAGGAAATCGAACTGCTCGGCCTGAATGACGTAGAGCGCGCAATCGGTGCGGGCGCGGACGGTCGCCGTGCGTGGCTCGTCCTGGAGCAGCGCCATCTCGCCGATGACATCGCCGGCATGGCGGACGGACAGCAGCACCGGGCGCCCGTCCGCGTTCTTGATGATCTCCAGCTCGCCGGTCTCGATGACGTAGGCCCGGTCGCCGCGGCTGCCCTCCACAAAGAGGTCCTGTCCGGCCGGCAACACGATCTTCCCTACCATCTCACACAGCCGGTCCAGGTCCCGCTCGGGCAGATCGGCGAAAAGCGGGACCTTGCGCAGGAAGTTCTCGGTTGAGGTTGACACTGGTGGCTACACCGTCTTCAGGTATTGGTGGACGAGGCTCACGGCAATGGCGCCCTCGCCCACAGCCGAGGCTACGCGGCGCACGGCGCCCTGGCGAACATCGCCGGCGGCGAAGATGCCCGGCACACTGGTCTCCAGCAGATAGGGATCACGCTTGAGGCGCCACTCCTTTGGGCGCTGGCCGTCGTGGATCAGGTCTTGCCCGGTGAGGATGAAGCCGGCACTGTTGCGCTCCACCACGCCGGCCACCAGCTCCGAGTGGGGCACGGCGCCAATGAAGAGGAATAGGGCGGCAGCCGGCATCGTGGTGGACTCTTGGGTAGCGCTGTTGAAGAGGGTGATGGCCTCCAGGCGGTCGCTGCCGTGGACCTCGGCGACCTCGGTGTGCACGCGCACGTCGATGTTGGGGGTGGCCGCGATCTGGTCGATGAGGTATTGGGACATGCTGGCCTGCAGGCCCTCGCCACGTACCAGCATGGACACCTGGCCGGCGTAGCGGGAGAAGAACATGGCGCCCTGCCCGGCCGAGTTGGCGCCACCGACCACGAAGACGTGCTGGCCCCGGTAGTTGGCGGCCTCGGTAAGCGCGGCCCCATAGTAGATCCCGGCTCCGGTCAGCCGGTCCACGCCGGGCACATTCAAGCGGCGCACGGTGACGCCCGTAGCGACAATCAGGGACCGGCAGCCGAGCTCGGTGCCATCACCCAGCAGCACATAGCGGTAGGGGTCCTCCATTCGTACCTTGACGACCTCCTGGGCGGTGAGCAGCTCGGCACCGAGGCGGATAGCCTGGGTGGTGGCACGGTGGGCCAGGTCAGCGCCGCTGAGGCCCTTGGGAAAGCCCAGGTAGTTCTCGATGCGGGAGCTGGTGCCAGCCTGGCCGCCGGTGGCCTCCTTGTCGATCAGCAAGGTATGCAGGCCCTCGGAGGCGCCGTAGACCCCGGCGCCCAGCCCTGCCGGACCGGCGCCCACCACGATCAGGTCGTAGAAGGCCTGCTCAGCCTGGGTACGCAGGCCGACTTTCTCGGCCAGGGCCCGGTTGTCAGGCTCGATCAGCGCCGTCCCATCGGGCAGAAAGACCACAGGCAGGCGATGGCGGCCGCCGCCGGAGTCTGGCCCGCCGGCTGCGAGCGCGGCCTCGACCATGGCGGCGGCCTGGGAGTCCTGCTCGATGTCGAGCCACAGGTAGGGGATGCGGTTGCGGGCCAGGAAGTCCTTCACATCGTGGCTCTTGGGGGACCACAGGGTGCCGGCGACCCGGATGCCATCGTAGGTGGGGGGCGCGGTCTGCCACCAGTCGCCGAGCAGGTCGTCCAGCACCGGGTAGAGGTTCTGCTCCGGTGGGTCCCACGGCTTCATCAGGTAGTAGTCCAGCCCGATGGTGTTGATGCTGTCGATGGCGGCCTGGGTGTCGGCGTAGGCAGTGAGGAGCACCTTGCGGGCGTCAGGATAGATCTGCCGGGCCTCGGCCAGGAACTCGGTCCCGCTCATGCCGGGCATGCGCTGGTCCACCAGGAAGAGGGCCAGGGGATCGTTGCGGCGCTGGAGCTGGCGGACCACATCCAATGCCTCGGCGCCCGAGCCGGCCTTGACGATGCGGTAATCGCTTTTGTAGTGGCGCCTGAGGTCGCGCTCGACGGCGTTGAGCACCTGGGGCTCGTCGTCCAGGATCAACACGACTGGCTTGGCCATAGTTCTTTGTCCTTAACTGAGGGCCAGCTGAGCTGGCCGGAGTGATGGCATTGTACCCAATCGGCCGGTTCGCACAAGAACGACGACCTGTCCTGCGGCTAGAAGAGGCTGAGCTGCCGGCCCTCGGGCCGGGCGGCGGCCGGGCGCTGCGCCATCTCGTGCACCTCCTTGAGTACGGCCTCGATGTCGGCGACGAAGCGCGATGGAGGGTTCTCCATGGCCTGGCCAAAGAGAAAGCGGCGGCGGGCGGAGGCCAGCACCAGCTGGCGCTGGGCGCGGGTCAGGCCCACGTAGAACAGGCGGCGCTCCTCATCTACGGCGGCGGAGGGGCTGTCAGCCATGAAAAACGGATCAGGAGGGCCATGCAAAGAGTTTCCCATAGAAAC
Organism: Anaerolineae bacterium; assembly: GCA_032111745.1. GTDB lineage: Bacteria > Chloroflexota > Anaerolineae > JAAEKA01 > JAAEKA01 > JAULUH01. Next base: position 6,106 of record JAULUH010000395.1, read on the forward strand.
CATACCCGGTACACGGGAAGCACGGAGGTAAGGGAGGAGGCCCTCCTCGCAGCCTACGATGAAGACCACGGGGAACTCCAGGCCCTTGGCGGCGTGGATGGTCATCAGGGCCACGCGGTCAGCGCGGGGGTCGTAGTCGTCGGTCTGGCGGGCCACCTGGTAGGGGATGCCGGAGCGCTCCAGGGCCTCGATCAGGGGGCGGCTCTGCGCGCTGAGGCGGTAGAGCACGGCGAAATCGGCGAAAGAGAGGGTCTCTTGTGGGGTGGTGCTGGCGACGCGGCCGGAGTCCAGGGAGAAGTAGCTGGTGCCGCCCACCATCTGCTCGATGCGGTGGACCACGTATTCGGCCTCGGCCCGGTCGGTGGGGGCACGGTAGACATCCAGCTTGACCTCCGCGGCGAAATCCGCGAGGGCCTTGACGGCCTGCAGAGGTGGGGCGCTGCCGGGTGTCGGAGTAAGCAAGGGCATGCTGGAGTTTTGGCGGGCGATGACCTGGGTGGCGGCGTCGAGGATCAGCTGGGTGGAACGGTAGTTCTCGCCGAGGCGCACGACATGGGCGGCCGGGTAGTCCTGCTGGAGGGTGAGGAAGAAGCCCGGGTCGGCGCCCCGGAAGCCGTAGATGGCCTGGTCGGGGTCGCCGATGACGCAGAGGTTGGCGCCGCCGGCGATCAGCAGCTGCAGCAGGCGATACTGGGCGACATTGATGTCCTGGAATTCGTCCACGGAGATCCAGCGGTAGCGCTGGTGCACGTGGGACAACACCTCTGGCCGGTTCTCCAGCAAATGCACGGCCTGCATGAGCAGGTCGTCGAAGTCCAGGGCCGCGCTGGCCTGCAGGGCGGCCTGGTAGGCCCGGTAGGCCTGAACCAGCTGGGGGTCGGTGGCCAGCGCCGGGGCCTCGGGGGGCAGTAGGTAGCCCTTGGCGGTGGAGATGCGGGCCAGCAGCTGGGCCACCTGGTGGCGGGTGACGTCGGGGAGGGCGGCGCGCAACAGGCTGAGGCGCTGGTCCTCGTCCAGGATGGTAGGGCCGGATGGCAGCGCCTGGGTTGGCCCATGCTCACGCAGCAGAAGGGCGGCGAAGGCATGGAAGGTCTTGATGGTGAGCTGGCCGGCCAGCTCCGCGCTCAGCAGGCTGTCCAGCCGTTCGGCCATCTCCGCGGCGGCCTTGTTGGTGAAGGTGATGGCGAGAATGGCTTCAGGCGAAAGCTCTCGGTCCCGCACCAGATGCGCGATGCGCACAGTCAGGGTGCGGGTCTTGCCGGTGCCCGGGCCGGCGACGACGATGAGGGGACTCGCCGCGTGCAGCACCGCGGCGCGCTGGTGGGCGTTGAGGCCGGCCAGCAGGTCGGCGGGCTGCTCGGCGGAAGAGGGCGCAGTCGCCGGCGCGGCTGGGTCCGGGAGAAGGGGCGCGACGGCGGCGACGGGTGCCGGGAGAGGGGATGTAACGGCTGCGGAGGGCACCAGGGGAGGGCTGGCGGCCGGGGGCTTGGGCTCGGACGCAGGCGGGCGTTCGCGGACCTCGACCACGGGTGGCCGGGCCGCAGCTGCAGGGGTGGCAGGGCCGGGCACATCGTCGCCGGTACCAAACAGGCTCATCTGGGGTGACAAGGCCCGGTCGAACGGGGTATCGAACAGCCGGATCACGCCGTAGGCACCGTCGTAGCCGCCCATGGCGGTGACCTCACCGCGGCGCATGCGGCCGATGCCATCAGCCAGGCGGGTGCCGCCGGCGGTGGTGATGTCCTCCAGGGGCAGCGAGCGCAGGATGGCGAGCTCGGGGCCCAGCTGGCCAAGCAGACGATGGTACTCCTGTTGCACCCGCTGGGAGCCGGTGCCGACGCTATAGAGCTCGCCCAGCACCTCAGGGAGGGGGACCAGGCTGGTGAAGGGATGGGTGCGCGGCGGGCGTTGGCCCTCGGGGCGGTCGGCCAGCGCCTCCACCCGGTGCATGACGCCCACGGTGACCTCCTTGCCGCAGACCGGGCACAGGCCGCGGTGGGCCCGGGTGGTTGGGGGGTCCCAGGCGATGCCGCAATTGCGGTGGCCGTCCAGGTGGTATTTGCCCTCCTCGGGGAAGAACTCCAGGGTGCCGAGGAAGGTGGCCGGGTCGCCGGTCTGCAGGCTGGCAAAGATGGCGGCGTAGGAGAGCTCGGCGTCGAAGAGGGTGGCCTCTCGAGCCAGCTTCTGGGGGGAGTGGGCATCGGAGTTGGAGACCAGGGTGTAGGGGTCCAGGGCCGACACCCGCCAGTTCATGGGTGGGTCGGACGAGAGGCCGGTCTCCAGGGCAAAGATGTGGGGGGTGAGGTCGCCGAAGCACTCCTCGACGGAGTCGAAGCCGGACTTGGAGCCCAGGAGGGCGAACCAGGGGGTCCAGATGTGGGCCGGGATGAGGTGGCAGTACGGGTCCACCTCCAGGAGGATCTCGAGGAGATCGCGCGAGTCCAGCCCCAGGATGGGCCGGCCATCGGCGCGGATGTTGCCGATGCGCTCCAGGCGGCTTTGCAGGCGCTCCACGGCGTCCAGGTGGGGAGCAAAGACGACATGGTGGATCTTGCGGGTGGCGCCGTCGCGTTTGTAGATGTTGCTGATCTCGCCAGCCAGCAGGAAGCGCACGGGGCCGCGGCAGCTGGGGGGCACCTGGGCGGCGACGGCGGCCGCGACCTCGTCCTCCAGCCGGAAAAGCCCCTCCTCGGCCGGCACCAGCTTGTCCCGCATCTCCTGTAGCCAGCCGGGGTGGGCAATATCGCCGGTGCCGACGATTTGGACGCCCTTGAGCTGGGCCCATTTGGTCAGGTGCTCGAAGGTGAGGTCGCGGCTGGTGGCGCGGGAATAGTGGGAGTGGATGTGGAGGTCGGCGACGAGATGCATGGAGGGAGTATAGCATAGGCGGCGGCGGGGGAAAAGAGGAGGCCGGTTGGGGAGAGAGGCTTCGGCCAGGCGCCTCCGCGTGCCACGACGAGAGGACGCGAAGAGATGCTTCGTTGCGGCGCGTGCGCGTGCGGGCGGTGCGGGCTGGCGGGGGTGTGTGTGCTGGCGACGGTGGCGGATTGAGCCACTCAGCATGACACGGATGGAACACCGCTCCTGTGATTACAGCGGAGGCTCTGAGCAGCACGAGGCACGCCTCAGCACAGCCCGTAAGCGGGACGACGGGCTCCGTTCCCTGTCATCCTGAGCAGGACAGCGGGCCCCGTTCCCTGTCATCCTGAGCAGGACAGCGGGCCCCGTTCCCTGTCATCCTGAGCGGGGCAGCGGGCCCTGTTCCCTGTCATCCTGAGCAGGACAGCGGGGCCCCGTTCCCTGTCATCCTGAGCGGGATGAGGGGCGCCAAAGGGCATGGGGTGCGAGTCGCCAGCGAAGGATCTCGCCGTGCATGAGGGGGGAGAGATGCTTCGCTGGCGTTGCGTGCGCAAGCGGGCGTTGGCTGCTAGCGAGCGTTGCGTGCGCCAACGACGGTGTCCGCCAGACCCGCTCAGCATGACACGGATAATAAGCACGACGCAGCAGAGGGCATGACGCGGTTAAGGAGCACGACGCAGCAGAGGGCATGACACAGTTAAGGAGCACGACGCGGCAGAGGGCATGACACGGTTAAGGAGCACGACGCGGCAGAGGGCATGACACGGACAAGGAGTGCAACGCCGTAGAGGGCAGGGCAAGATCAGCGGTATAGCATGAGGATGGCGCTTGGAGGACACCGTCAAGCTGGATGAAGGTGCTAGCGGAATGGGGGTTTGCCGGCTTATACTCTGCGAGATAGAATGGGTGGGGAGAAGCCGCGCTTAGGCGCTTGGTGACGAACCCAGAGGAGCGCTAAAACGCTCACTACGAACTGGAGTGAGTAGTTATGGTTAAGTTGACTTGGGAGCGCATCGGGGCCTATCGGAGCGAGACTTATCGGATCGGGCCGGAACGGCGCGTGGGGACGAGGGAGGAGGCGATTGCGTTCGTGCAGGAGCGGGGGTTCGTGCACTTCTGGCCGATCAAGGATGTAACGCTGCCCAGCCTCTGGGTGGCCGTGGCCGGGGACAGGCCGGTACCCAACGCGCACGACGATCCTGGGCACGTGACCTGGGGCTGGAAGGATGAAATGCTGGGCGCGCGGCGCTGGTACTACGCCAAGGTGCTACGCCGGAAGGCCACGTTCATTGCCCTGGACGTGGTGCCTTCTTTCTATGCCCTGTCGGAGAACTATGGCGACCCGGCCGAGGACTACCTGCTACAGTACGAAGAAGGGCGGATGACCTGGGAGGGCAAGGCGATTTATGAGACGCTGCTGCACGAGGGACCGCTTGATGCGGTCAGCCTGCGCCAACTGGCGCACCTGAGCAGCCGCGAGAGCGACTCCCGCTTCAATCGGGGACTGGAGATGCTGCAGGCCGACTTCAAGGTTTTGCCCATAGGGGTAGCCGAGGTAGGGGCGTGGAAGTACGCGTTTGTCTACGACCTGGTGCATCGATTCTATCCCGACCTGCCGGAGCAGGCCCGGCCGATTCGCCAGGCTGAGGCCCGCCACCGGCTGGCCGGGCTCTACCTGCACGC
>JAULUH010000396.1:0-1525 GCA_032111745.1 Anaerolineae bacterium
TTCCTGGCCGAGCATCCACCACAGGGTCAGGGCGAGGCCGACGACCATGATGACTGCCCACCAGGGGAAGTCGCGCATGCGCTCGCCGAACGTTTTGCGGGATTTGATGGTGGCTCGAGAGCTTACTTCAGCGGTTGGGGCCATGCCTCTTCCTCCTGGCAGATAGGGACCCAGAGGACGCAAAAGAGACACAGAGGGCACGGAGGCCTGGAGCGCTCTGTGTCTTCCCGCCTGCCCACTGGGTTGCGATGGTGCCCGGCTTACAGGGACGCCAGGGCGGCCAGCGCGGCGTCGTAGTCCGGGTGCTGGGCGATCTCGGGCACGTACTCGGCGTAGCGAATCACATCATCCGGGTCGACGACGAAAACGGCACGCTGCTCGACCCGCAGCTCCTTGATGTGGGTACCGTAGGCGTCGCCGAAGGCCATCTCACGGTGGTCCGACATAGTCTGGACACGGTCCACACCCCTGGCGGCACACCACTCGGCCAGGTGGAAGGGCAAGTCGGCGCTGACGGTGACCACGACGACGCCGTCGCCGAAGCTGGCGGCCTCCTCGTTGAAGCGCCGGGTTTGGGCGTCGCAGAGGCCGGTGCCGATGGAGGGAATGACGTTGATCAGGCGAGTTTTGCCGGCCGTGGACTCCAACAGCCTGGCGCTGCCGTCGAAACCTTTGGGGTTAAGGGTTACCTCGGGGGCCGGGTCGCCAGGTTGGAGCACTGAACCCAGGACCGTGAGGGGCTTGCCTTTATGCGTTACGGCGCCAAAACGTTCTGGCATAGGAGGGCTTGATGGATCCTTTCGAGGGCTAGGATAGGACCGTCTACAGGTGAATCGAAGTGCCGGAAATGCCGATCACCTGAACGTCCTGCGGATCATCATTACCGGTTCTTCATCCGGGGGTCGAGCGAATCGCGCAGGCCGTCGCCCAGCAGGTTAAACGCCAGCACGGTGATGACGATGGCGATACCTGGGAAGAGGATCAGATGGGGCGACGTGAACATCTGGTTGCGCTCGGCGCCGATCATGGCTCCCCACTCGGCCGTGGGTGGCTGGGCGCCCAGGCCCAGGAAGGAGAGGGCGGCCGTGTCGAGGATGGCGGTAGCCACGCCGAGGGTGGCGGCCACGATGAGAGGGGCCACGGCGTTGGGCAAGACAGAGCGGAAGAGGATGCGATTGGGTTTGGCGCCGACCGCGCGCGCGGCGGTGACGAATTCCTGCTCCTTGAGGGACAGCACCTGGGAGCGCACCAACCGGGCGTAGGTCGGAATGGCCACCAGGGAGATAGAGATCAGGGCCGTAAGCAGGCCGATGTCCTCAAAGCCCAGGACGCGCTGCATCCCCTCGATGCCGCGAAACACGAAGCTGTCCTGGGCCATGGTCAAGAGCGCCGTGTTGATGGCGATGGCCAGGATCAGCGAGGGGAAGGCCAGCACGACATCCATGACCCGCATGGCGGCGTTATCCACCCCGCGGCCGGCGTAAGCAGAAATGGCGCCGATGAGAGTGCCGACGAGCAGGGCCAG
>JAULUH010000396.1:1535-2262 GCA_032111745.1 Anaerolineae bacterium
TAAGGGATACCCGGCTAGCGTAGATTACCCGGCTGTAGAGATCGCGGGCGTTGCCGTCGGTGCCGAAATAGTGCTGAGGCTGGCCCTCCTCACACTGGAAGAAACTGATGATGGGCAGGGAGGGCAACGAGTCGAAGGCGTAGATGCAGGGTGGCTGCCGGCGCTTGACCCCTTCCTCCTTGCCCAGGAGCACCTGGTTGGGGTCATGGGTGGCCAGCAGGGGGGCAGCTATGGCGATCAAAACCAGGATGAGGACGACGGCGAGGCCGATCTGGCCGGACCGGCGGCGGGTGACCATGTCCCGGCCGGCCTCATACCAGAGACCGCGGACGCGGCGGCGCTTGGTGGTGAGATCAAGATCGGAGGTAACCGGGGGCGACGTGGTTCCGGCGGCATCCTGTACAGACATAGCGCGTTTTCTAGCTCAGCCGGATGCGGGGATCCAGGAAGCCGTAGAGGAGGTCGACCACCAGGTTGATCACCAGAAAGACGAGGGCGGTGACCAGGGTAAAGCCCTGGATGACGGCGTAATCGCGCGAGAGGATGCCGTCGAACAGGGCACGGCCGACGCCGGAGAATCCGAAGATGGTCTCGGTGAGCACAGCACCGCTGAGCAGGAAGCCCAGGGAGAGGCCGATGATGGTGACCACGGGAAGCAGGGCATTGCGCAGGGCGTGGCGCACGATGACCGTGCGATCGGAGAGCCCCTTGGCGCGTGCAGTACGGG
>JAULUH010000397.1:0-4629 GCA_032111745.1 Anaerolineae bacterium
CTCGGCATAGGGCACCCCGATGGGCTGGCCTCGCTCCTGGTCCAGGCGCTTCAACCAGTCCAGGCTGGCCTCGCCGTCGGGAAACTGGCTGCGATGAGCCATACAGGCCGCCAGCTTGGTGGCGTAATCCGCCGTCACATCCACGTAGACATCGGGGTCGCGCGCGGTAGAGAACAGAAACACCCTCTGGAGGCATCCCAGGCCGGCTCCCGGCTCTCTGAGCTGCTCCGGACGGTAGAGGGGCATCTTAGAGGGCATATAGGCATCCAGCGCCGCCTGTCCCGCAGCCCGGTGGTCCGGATGCACCTGGCCGCTCCAGAAGGGGTCAAAGGTCAGGAGGGTATCGGCCTGGGTGACCCGGTAGAGCCGGGCGATCTGGGCGCGCAGCTCCAGGTCGGCGACAAGCTCCCCATCGTGGTGGCCCAGACTGCCTACCTGGTCGATCCCCAGGATACGGGCAGCGGCCTCAGCCTCCAGCAGGCGAGTCGTGGCTACGGCGGGACGGGTGGTCGCCGCATCCTGGGTGCCGATGTCGCCCAGGGTGCAGTTCACTGAGAACACCTTGACCCCGCGGCGGGACAGGAGGGCAATGGTGCCTCCGCAAATAGTCTCTAGATCGTCGGGATGGGCAGCAACCACAATCAGGCGCTGCACCTCGTCGAAGGCCTCCAGGCCAAGGGGATTGCTCATGGGCTCCTGGTGTTGATTCAGGTGACGGGATTCGTGGTCCAATTGACAGTGGCCATTATACAGCCCAGCCCGCGCCGTTGTCAACGAGCGGATGTGGTATAATCTTGCTCGCTATGTCCACATCCCCGCCAGCTTTGTGGTGTGAGCTGAGGCAATGCCGGCGCTGCGAACAGGCCGGCCATCCGGTCGCGCCGCCACCGGTCTTCTCCGGCCCCGCACCTGCTCGCTGGATGCTGGTAGGGCAGGCACCTGGCCGGGTGGAGGCAACGGCGACGCAGCGACCGTTCAGCGGCCCGGCAGGCCGCCGGTTGTTCCGCTGGCTGGTCGAATGCGGGTGGGAGGAAGGGACGTTTCGGGAAACCAGCTACATGACCGCGGTGACCAAGTGCTACCCCGGACCCAACCAGGGCGGCCGGGGCGATCGGGTGCCGAGCAAGGGCGAGCAGGACCTCTGCCGTGCCTGGCTGGAGAAGGAGCTGGCCCTGGTACAGCCGGCAATCGTCGTGCCGGTGGGTGGACTTGCGGCCAGCCTCCTGCTTGGCAAGCGTCCTCTGGATCAAGCTATCGGCCGGCTGTTCCAAAGACCACACGATGATCCTGCGCTGACGGCATGGGCCCAAGAACACGTGCCAGCCGGTGCTCAAATCGTGCCCCTGCCTCACCCCTCCGGGGCATCGCTGTGGCTGAACCGGCCGGAGAATCAGGAGCTGGTGGAGGAGGCCCTACGGATCTTGGCTCGCCTGCGGGGCGACACCGATGGCCAGCTATCAATGTAGGGGCATGGATGGAGGAGGGACGGGGCGGGCGGGGCTGCGGCAGCCCCGCCCGCCCCGTCCCTCCTCCATCCATGCCCCTACGCCACCATACCCCAACCATTCTTCAGATCACAGAAAGGCATCGTCTCATGGACATCCACATCAAACAAGGTCTCATTCAACAGGAGGAGAGCGACCTGATCGTCGTCAACCTGTTCCAGGGCGAGACCGTGCCGGCCGGAGCGTTGAAGGCTGTCGATCAGGCTCTGGATGGCCTGATCTCAACCATGCTTGAGGCGGGCGATTTCAAGGGCAAGCTGGGCGATACGCACCTGTTTTACAGCCGGGGCGTGCTGCCAGCGCCCAGGGTGCTGGTAGTGGGCCTGGGCCCACAGGAAGAGTTTGGGCTGGAGCAGGCCCGCCGGGCGGCGGCAGCGGCGGCCAGGCGGGCGCGCGAGCTGGGCATCGCCCAGTACAGCACCATCGTGCACGGTGGGGGCGTGGCCGGCCTCGACGCTGCGCGCGCGGCCCAGGCGGTGGTGGAGGGCTCGCTGTTGGGGCTGTATCGGTTTATGTCCCACAAGCGCGATGCTGCGCAGGAGGAAGCCGGCGGCCCGGCGGCGGTGACCGTGGTGGAAGTTGACGCCGCCAAAATGGATGCGGTGAGAGAGGGAGCCCGGGTAGGCCAGGTCGCAGCCGGGATGGCCAACCTCGCCCGTGATCTGATCAACGAGCCCGGCAACTACCTGACGCCACGCGAGCTGGCCCGGCGCCTGCGCGCGGAGGCCGAACAGATCGGCGTGCAGGCCGAGGTGTTGGGTGAGGAAGAGCTGGCGGCCCTTGGCGCGGGATCGTTTCTGGCCGTAGCCCAGGGCAGTGAGGAGGAGGCTCAGTTCATCATCCTGGAGCATCGGCCCCAGGGCGTCGAGGGGGGTGACCTGCCCACTGTGGTACTGGTGGGCAAGGCAATCACCTTTGACACCGGCGGTATCAGCATCAAGCCGGCCGAGGCCATGTGGCAGATGAAGGACGATATGGGTGGCGGCGCGGCGGTGGCCGGGGCGGTGCTGGCCGCAGCGAGGCTGAACCTGCCGGTGCATGCCGTGGCCCTGATTCCCTCCTGCGACAACATGCCCAGTGGCAAGGCCCTGAAGCCGGGCGACGTGGTGCGAGCCATGAACGGCAAGACCGTGGAGATCATCAGCACCGATGCCGAGGGTCGCCAGGTGCTGGCCGATGCGCTATGCTACGCGGCGCGCTACGATCCGGTTGCAGTGGTGGATGTGGCGACCCTGACCGGAAGCATTGGCCTGGCCCTGGGCCGCCAGGTGGCAGGTGTGTTCTGCGACGACGCGGATCTGCGCGATCGGCTGCTCAAGGCCAGCGAGCTGGCGGGCGAGGCGCTATGGCCCATGCCGCTGCACAAGCCGTACCGGAAGCTGATTGACACCGATGTAGCCGACATGAAGAACTCCGGCGGCCGGTATGGCGGCGCCATCATCGGCGCGCTGTTCCTGCAGGAGTTCGCCGAGGGCTATCCCTGGGCGCACCTGGACATTGCCAGCACGGTGTGGCAGGAGGAGAACAGTGCCTTCGCGGTGCGGGGCGGCACCGGCTTCAGCACGCGGCTGCTCCTGGAGCTACTGCGCAGCTACGCCTGAGCCGTAGCCGCCGCCGCCCGGCGTGCGCAGGCTGATCACATCGCCGGCTGTCGCCACCAGGGTAGCCTTCCCGGGTAGAACGTGCTCGTCCCCGTCGTGGATTAACACGTTCTCACCCGGCCTCCCTGGCTTGCCCCCGGCCAGGCCATAGGGGGCGAGGACGCGGCGCTCCGACAGGATAGTCACCTGGGCATCGACCAGTAGCTCCAGGTCGCGGCAGATGCCATCGCCGCCGTGCCAGCGGCCGGAACCTCCAGAGCCGCGGCGGATGGCATAACGCTGAACCCGTAACGGATAGGCATACTCCAAGGCCTCGACAGGTGTGTTGAGGGTATTGGTCATGTGGGAATGGATGGCGTCCGCGCCGTCCCTGTCCGGTCCTGCGCCCATGCCTCCGCCGATGGTCTCGTAATAAGTGAACGGCCGGCCCAGATAGGGGTCCCACCCGCCGATGGTGAGGTTGTTCATCGTGCCCTGGCTGGCCGCCGGCACCCGGCCAGGCGCAGCCTGGGCCAGGGCCCCGAGCAACACGTCGACGATGCGCTGGGAGGTCTCCACGTTGCCTCCGGCCACGGCGGCTGGGGGCCGGGCATTGACCAATGTACCGGCGGGCGCCAGGACCCGGATGGGGCGCATGCTGCCGTCATTGGCGGGCACGTCGGCGGCGAGCAGGCAGCGAAAGGCGTAACTGGTAGCCGAGACCGTGATGGCGTAGACGGCGTTGATGCTGCCCGTGGCCTGGGGCGCGGTGCCGGTGAAGTCGACCGTGGCCTGATCGCCGGCGACCTCGATGGCGACGGCAATGATCAAGGGCTCAGGGTGGATGCCATCGCCCTCCATGGCATCGGTGAAGCGATAGGTGCCGTCGGGTAGCTGGCGGATCAGATGGCGCGTCATGCGCTCGGCATAATCCAGCAGGGCGTGCATAGCCTGGTCCAGCTCGGCAGGGCCGTAGCGGCTGGCCAGCCCAACCAGGCGCTGCGCGCCCTTGGCGTTGGCGGCCAGCTGGGCCCGCAGGTCGCCACTACGCTCCTCCGGCGTGCGCACGTTAGCCAGGAACAGCTGCAACAGCCCCTGGTTCAGCTGGCCGGCTTCCACGAGCTTGAGGGGCGGGATGATCACACCTTCCTGCACCAGCTCCCTGGCGATGGGCATGGAGCCAGGCGCTATGCCACCGACGTCGGCGTGATGGGCACGGCTGGCGACGTAACCCAGGAGTTGGAGCCCGGCGGGAGCAGCGCCGAAGACCGGCGAGACCAGGGTGATATCGGGCAGGTGGGTGCCGCCCCGGTAGGGGTCGTTGAGGATGATCACGTCGCCCGGCGCGATGGCGGGCGAGGAGGTGTCCCCACCGAACGCAGCGATGGCGGCCTGCACGGACAAGGGCATGGCGCCGAGATGCACCGGAATGTGGGCGGCCTGCGCGATCATCTGGCCCCTGGCGTCGAACACGGCGCAGGAGAAGTCGCGGCGCTCCTTGATGTTGGGCGAGTAGGCCGTGCGCCGCAACACGGTGCCCATCT
>JAULUH010000398.1:0-12205 GCA_032111745.1 Anaerolineae bacterium
TGATTGACATGCCTTGGAAAGGAGGCGTCTTGAGCGTGCTTGAAACCGGCCCCGCGGTCACCTGGCCAGGACCCAACGGGCATCTCAGGACCGGCTGCCTTTGAAGCTAGCCGGCACGACCGATGGAGGTTTCACATGATCACTGAGGCAGCACTCAAGGAGTTGGTAGGTTTCCAGGCCACTAGCGAGAGCGCACCCGTGCTCAGCGTTTACCTCAACGTGGATCCGCTCCAGCGCACGGCCGAGTCCTACAAGTTATCCTTGCGCCACATGCTCGACTCCGTCAACGGACAGGTTTCCCGCGAGGACCGAGCCCGAGTTGAGCGCTATGTCGACCTGGAGTACGACTGGCAAGGCCGCGGCCTGGTGTGTTTCAGCTGTGCTGCCGAAGACCTGTGGCATGCCCTCCCGCTGATGATACCCGTCCAGGACAAGATCTTCGCCGGCAGTCGCGCGTATATCAAGCCGCTTGGCGACCTGATGGACGCTTACGCTCGCTACGGCGTCGTGTTGGTCGAACAGGAGGGTGCTCACATCTTCCTGTTCCACATGGGCAGCCTGGAGAACGTCAGCGGTATCGCCGGCGAGGATGTCAAACGCCACAAACAGGGCGGCTGGTCAGCTGCTCGCTACCAGCGCCACGAGGATGAGGCCGCCTACCGTAATCTCAAAGATGCTGCTGAGATGACTGCTGAGATCGTACGCAGCGGTCAATGCCGCCACCTGATCCTGGGTGGCACCGATGAGAATGTCAGCCAGTTCGCAGCCCTGCTGCCCAAAGACGTGCACCACCTGGTGATTGGCACCATCAACCTGGATGTCAACGCCAACCCGGCCGACGTCCGAGACAGATCGCTGGCGATGATCCTGCAGGCCGACACGGCCCGCAAGGCTGAGCTGATCGACGAACTGATCACCCTGGCCGCCAAGGGCGGCCCCGCCACCCTGGGCTTGCGCAACACCCTGGAGGCAACCTATGCTGGCCGCGCCCGGCACCTGATAGTCGACGAAGACTTCTCGGAGCCCGCTTACCGCTGTGATAACTGCGGCTTTGTCGAAACCACGCCGGCCGAGTCTTGCCCGTCGTGCGGTAGCCCCCTGCGCCTGTTGCCCGATGCCGTCGACAGCCTGGTGCGTTGGGCCTTGATTCGTAACACCGAGCTAACCATGGTGCCCGGCGACCCGAAACTCGCCGAGGCGGGGTCCGTAGGTGCCCTGTTGCGCTACTGAGAGCCGCCACCTGCCGGTACGGCCCTATGCCAGTCAAGTCCTTCCGGCGACATAGCTGGAGTTGCACGAATCAGAGGGCAGCACTACTGCTGCCCTCTTTGTCACCATGCCGGGTGTGTTAGAACTATGTTAGGGTTCGGGCCGAGGGTAAGCTGCGGCACGCCCACCGGCCCGGCTTCGTGGTATGGTAGAGATAGATGAAAGTTCGACGGGCACCGGGCCTTAGCGTCCGGTTGCCAAAACGACGAAAGACCAGAGGAAAGCAAGAGCATGATGCGCTTTGATCGTTTTACCGAGCGGGCCCAAGACGCCGCCATGCGCGCCTATGAGGTCCTGCAACGCTATCAGCATAGCCAGGTGGACACCGAGCACCTGTTCCTGGCCCTGGTGGAGCAACCCGACGGCTTAACCACCCAAATCCTGGACAGGCTAAACGCACCGGTGAATGTAATCCGTAGCAAGCTAGAGGAACACCTGGAACAAAGCCCCAAGACCACCGGCTCAGCCTACAGCGGCCAGGTGGCACAAGTGTTCATCACCCCGCGCCTCAAGCGGGTTATCGACGTGGCTAACGAGGAGGCCGGCAAACTCAAGGACGAGTACATCTCCACCGAGCACCTGCTCCTGGGCATCGCCAGCGAACGCAACAGCCCCGCTGCTGGCATTCTCAAGGAGCACGGCATCACCAAGGATCGAGTCCTCCAGGTTATCGAGGAGATCCGCGGCGGGCAGCGAGTCACCGATCCCACCGCAGAGACCAAATACCGCACCCTGGACCGCTACAGCCGCGACCTGACCAAGCTGGCCCGCGAAGGCAAGCTAGATCCCGTCATCGGCCGCGATGCAGAGATCCTGCGGGTGATCCAGGTCCTCAGCCGGCGCACCAAGAATAACCCGGTGCTGATTGGCGAAGCCGGCGTCGGCAAGACCGCCATCGCCGAGGGCCTGGCCCAGAAGGTGGCCACCGACGACGTGCCCGAGCCCCTGATGGGCAAGCGGGTGGTTGCTCTGGACCTGGGCGCCCTGGTGGCCGGCACCCGCTTCCGCGGCGAGTTCGAGGAGCGGCTCAAGTCCATCATGGATGAGATCCAACGGGCCGAGGGGGAGATCGTCCTCTTCATCGACGAGCTCCATACCGTGGTCGGCGCCGGAGCCGCAGTAGGCGCCATCGACGCCAGCAACATGCTCAAGCCCGCCCTGGCCCGCGGCGAGCTGCGCTGCATCGGCGCCACCACCCTGGACGAGTACCGCAAGTACATCGAGAAAGACTCCGCCCTGGAGCGGCGCTTCGCGCCTGTGTACGTCGACGAGCCCACGGTGGACGAGACCATTCAGATCCTGCGCGGCGTGCGCGATCGCTACGAGGCCCACCACAAGGTCACCTTGGACGACGCCGCCCTGGTGGCTGCCGCCCAACTCTCCCAGCGCTACGTCACCGACCGCAAGCTGCCCGACAAGGCCATCGACCTCATCGACGAGGCCGCGGCCAAGCTGCGGGTCGCCCTCTACACCATGCCCGACGACCTGAAAGCGCTCAAGGATCGGTTGAGCCGCCTGACTGCCGAGGAAGAGGCCGCCTGGGCTGCCCGTGACTACGAGCGCGCCGCCACCTTCAAGGTGGACCGCATCAAGCTGGAGCAGGACTTCGAGCTGGCCCGCACCGCCTGGCGCTCCGAGAAGGGCCTCGACGAGGTGGTCAGCGCCGAGGACATCGCCCTGCTCGTGGCCTCCTGGACCGGCATCCCCGTCGCCAGCCTGATGGAGGAGGAGGCCCAGAAACTGCTGCGCATGGAGCAGGAACTGGGCAAGCGCATCATCGGTCAGTACGATGCCATCGCCGTCCTCTCCGATGCCCTGCGCCGGGCCCGTTCTGGCCTCAAGGATCCCAGGCGGCCCATCGGCTCCTTCATCTTCCTCGGTACCAGCGGCGTGGGCAAGACCGAGCTGGCCAAGGCCCTGGCCGAGTTCCTGTTCGAGGATGAGGACGCCTTGTTGCGCATCGACATGAGCGAGTACCGCGAGCGGCACACCGCGAGCCGCCTGATGGGTGCCCCTCCAGGATACGTCGGCTACGACGAGGGCGGGCAGCTCAGCGAGGCGGTGCGCCGCCGCCCCTACCGGGTTATCCTATTCGACGAAATCGAGAAAGCTCATCCCGAGGTGTGGAACACGCTGCTCCAGATCATGGAGGACGGCCGCCTGACCGATGGCCAGGGCCACGTGGTGGACTTCCGCAACTGCGTCATCATCATGACCAGCAACATCGGCACCGCCTACGCCAAACAGGGCGGTGCGTTGGGCTTTCGCACCGGCGGCGAGGATCAAAGCCTCGATGCCGAGGATCGCAAGCTACGCGACCAGATCGAGCGCGGGCTTCGCGAGACCTTCCGGCCTGAGTTCCTGAACCGCATCGACGAGATCATCATCTTCCACACCCTGACCAAGGACGATGTGCGACAGATCGTCGACCTGCAAATGAAGGAGATCAGCGAGCGCCTCGACTCCCAGGGCCTGGGCATCGCGCTCGCCGATGAGGCCCGAGACTGGCTGGTGGACAAGGGGTACGACCCGCAGTTTGGCGCCCGACCTCTGCGCCGCACGCTACAGCGCTACGTCGAGTCTCCGCTCAGCAAGCGCCTGCTACGGGGCGAGTTCCACGCTGGCGACAGCGTGCTGGTCACGGTAGTGGACGATCAGGAGAATCCGGACCAGACCCGGCTGGACTTCGAGCGCCAGCCCCAGGAGCCCATCGCCGTCGATCTGCCCTTTGTGGCCAACGCCACCAGCACGGCATGAGCACAACGCGCCAGGACCCAACTGCCACCCCCAGGCACGGCTGAACCCCTCTATAGGGTAGCAGATCATCCAGGTGCGACCCGTCAACCCCAGGTGCCCGGCACTTCCCTATGGTGCCGGGCACCTTACTCGGTGCTCCAACTCCCTGGTTCACTCCGCATGGGCCACCACCGACCCGGACGGGCAGGAGAGACGCATGCATAACGGTTCATTGGCCGGCATCCGGGTGCTCGACCTCTCCCCATTGCTGCCGACTGCCTTCACCACCATGTGGCTGGGCGACCTGGGCGCTGACGTTATCAAGGTCGAAGCACTAGGTAGCCATTATACGCGCCTGATCGGCGACCTCCAGCACGGTCTCGGGCCCTATTTCGCCTCGATCAATCGCAACAAGCGCAGCATCGTGCTCAATCTGAAGCTCCCCGAGGGGCAAGAGGCGCTGCAACGGCTGGCTGCGACGGCCGACATCCTGGTCGAAGGGTTCCGCCCTGGGGTCATGGCCCGCCTCCGCGCCGATTATGCTGCATTGAGCGCGGTCAACCCGCGCTTGATTTACTGCTCGATTAGCGGCTTCGGCCAGGACGGCCCGTATCGGGATCACCCAGGCCATGACCTCACCTACCTGGCACTCGCCGGCATCCTGGATCTCAACCGCGGTGCCAGTGCAGGCGCCACACCCCATCCGCTGCCTGTCCAGGTAGCTGATGTGGGCGGTGGCGCCATGCCAGCGCTCACCGCCATCCTGGCAGCCCTCTTTCATCGCGAGCGGACGGGTCAGGGCCAGGCTATCGACGTCTCCATGCTCGACGGCGCCTTGAGCTGGCTCTATTTCCTGCTTCCCCTGGCGCAGCGCCCTGAGCTGGCCGAGATGGGCCAGGGCATGCTCACCGGCGCTACCCTGGCCTATAACGTCTACGAGACCGCTGATGGCCGCTTCCTCGCCCTGGCCGCGCTGGAGGCCCACTTCTGGTCAGCCCTTTGCCGGGCCATAGGCCGCCTGGACCTGGAACCGGCCGCCTTCAACCCCGAGCCCGGCGCGGCCCAACGGCTGGCCGACCTGCGGGCCGTGTTTCGCGCCCATCCCCTGGCCCATTGGGCCTTGGTCCTGGACCGCCAGGCGATCCCCTGGGCCCCCGTGTTGACCCTGGAGGAAACTCTCGCCGACCCCCACATCCGCCAGCGGGCACCCGAGCTACAAGGCGATGTACCTCAACTGCCCTTCCCCGCTCACCTGTCGGCCACCCCGGCTACCATTCGCCGCCCACCTCCCAGGCTGGGAGAACACACGGCCGAGATCCTGCGCGAGATTGGGCAATTTGTAGAGGCATGAATGGCGGGGCGTGGGGGGGGGGGGGGGGGCAGCCCCCCCCCCCACGCCCCGCCATTCATGCCCCTGCACCCATATCCTGCTTTCGCAGTCCGGCGTCTCCGAAGACCAGCATCTGGCTGGATGCAATCTTCGGGTGCGGCACGCGAGTGTCTCCGTTTCCTCCCGTCGGCCGCCATACCTGACCCAGCATCCGGCTAGCGATGCCATTGCTACGCGCTACCGCCTCACCAAACGGCCTGCCGCCCAGCCAGGTGTTCAGAAATACGCTGAGGCTGGGCTCCGGCAGCCAGTTCACGCCCACCGCGCCATTGACGGCTTGCGCACCTAGCGCCAGCCAATGGCTGGCCAGCGAACAGCCATAGCAGTTCATCTGGTACACGGCACGTAGCCGGAAGTGAGCCAGGCCAGCTTCCTGTAGCAGGTGCATGCCCGCAAAAAAATCCTCGCCTACCTGGTGCTCGCCATAGCCACAGGCATAGCCCGTCTGCCCATGCACCAGTATCAGCAGGTCGATCACCGCATCCCCGGCCTGCAGCAGCGCTTCCCAAAGCTGCGCGGCTGTGGCCTGTTCGTCCTCCAGGACCACAATACGGCGGTAGTGTCGGCGAGCTTGCAGCCAGATCACCCCTTTGGCATATTCCTCGGCCGACCAATCCATGGCCCGGCTGGCCCACTCCGGCAGTGTGAGGTGCCCGGCCCGGCCGGCGTTCTCCAGGAATACGATCAATTGGGGGGAAGGGCTTCCCATCTCAGTCATCCCGTGGTCGCTGGATCTAGCTCTCGATTCCTGTGTCCTGGCTCTTTTCGCCGGCCTGCACCACCGGAATCGGCTCCCGGCCCCGCTCCAGGACAAAGGGCTCGGACGGGGTTTCCTCCTGCATCACCAGCTCGCCCCGCAGGTAACCCCCTTCGTCCAACAGGAAGGACGCCACCTTCAACCGGCCCCAGGCTCGTCCGCCCTCCAACAGCTCGACGCGACTGGCCGTGATCTCACCCTTGTACGCGCCAGAGATCGACACAGTCTTGGCCTTGATATCCGCCATCACCTTGGCGGAGGCGGTGATGATCACGTTGCCCAGCGTCTCGATGGCCCCGCTCTCCATCACCCCGTCGATGCGAATGCTACCGTCGCAGCGCAGGTCGCCGGCAAAGGTTGCCCGTGCGCCAATAGCTACCTCGATGACGTCCGGATCAGGCCGCTTTTCTCTGCTAAACATGCGTATTTTCCTCGCTCACGTAGCCCCACGGCTTGCACGCTGTGCCTACGCCTGCATCGTTCCTCAGGCGGACGACAGCTCACCTCGCACCTGAAGATCGCTGGTCTGGCGCTCCTGGGCCAGCCGCAGCAATGGGGGCACCACCTCGTCCTGGGGTCGCTGCAGGAGCGGGCTGATGGACCGCCTGGTCCAGATCCGGTAGATCGACTCCGCCAGCAGCGGTGCGATAGATTTCACCACCAGCTTGGGATGGTTCTTCTCAGGTGGCACATGGATCGTATTGGTTACGACCAGCTGCTTGACGTAGTCCAGGCTGCCCAGGCGCTCCAACGCCGTCGGCAGCAGAACAGGGTGGGTGATCGCCAGGTACACCTCGGGGCGGGCGCCGCTCTCGATCAGCTCGCCGACCTGTCCCAGGATGCTGCCACCCGCAACGATGTCGTCAAACACGATCGGAATCTTGTCCTTGATGTCGCCCACCACATGGGTGGTCTGTACCTCTTGAAAGCTCTCGCGGCGCTTGTGCATCACCACCAGCGGCAGCCCCAGGAGCTCGGCAAATCGTCCCGCTACCTTGGCCCGGCCCACGTCAGGTGATACGACCACGGCTTCCTCAAACTTGGGGTCGTCGATGAAATGGGATGCCAGCACCTTGCGGGCCGACAGGGGATCCACCGGGATGTCGAAGAAACCCTGGGTCGCCTCGGCATGGATGTCGACGTAGATCACCCGGCTCGCCCCTAGCTCCTGCATCATGCGGGCCACGACGCGCGCGCTGATTGCCTCCCGGCCCATGGCCATCCGTTCCTGCCGTCCATAGGGGAAATAGGGCACCACCACGGTGATGCTGTGCACCGAGGCCCGCCGGAAGGCGTCCAGGTACAGCAACAGCTCCATCAGGTTGTCGTTTACCGGCGGTGAACAGGGCTGGATGAGAAAGACGTCGTCCCCGCGCACCAGCTCCTTGATCTGCACGTGGATCTCGGAGTCCGGCAGGTGAGTCGTGATGCAGGCGCCCAGCGTCTCCTGGCCCAAGATATTGGCGATTTCCTCGGCCAGCGGGAGGTTAGCACTGCCACTGAACAGTCGAAGGGGATAGTCAGGCACGGCGGACCTCCTTGAGGAGCGCTGCATCAGAGACCGCAAAGCTTTCGACTGGCCGGATTATATGTTATCATCTGGGCAAGGTCAATTCCATCGGGACCAGCCATGACACAACCCAAGCTGTTGATCGCCACCCACAACCAGGGCAAGGTACGCGAATATCGCGACCTGCTGGCTGACCTGCCCCTTGAGGTCACTTATCTGGATGCCGAAGGCATTGCGTTCGAGGTAGAGGAGACAGGAGAGACCTTCGAGGCCAACGCCATTTTGAAGGCGGAAGCCTATTCCCGGGCCTCCGGCTTGCTCACCTGGGCTGACGACTCAGGCCTGGAGGTCGACGCACTGAGCGGTAAGCCGGGTATCTACTCCGCTCGCTACGGCACGCCCGAGGTGCAAGGCGACGAAGGCCGTTACCGCCTTCTGCTTGCTCAATTGGCGGGCCTGGCCGAGCCCGCCCGTACTGCCCGTTTCCGCTGCGTGGTGGCCCTGGCTGCCCCCTCAGGCCAGGTTCAGACTGCTGAAGGCGTGTGCGAGGGCCGCATTGCCCTGTCCCCCCGTGGGCACAACGGCTTCGGCTACGATCCCATCTTCCTGCTGGCTGACCTGGACTACCAGCACACCATGGCCGAGCTGGAACCTGCCGCCAAGAACGAACTCAGCCACCGTGGCCGGGCATCCCGGGCAGCCAAAGAGCTCCTGCACCGGATGGTGGCTCCTCCCAATATGTGACGGCGAACGCAGGAGCACCGCTTAGCGCACATCTGTCCCAACTAATCCCGTCGTAACCAAACCGATCGCCTGGTGGGTCCGCCATCCTTGCCCCGCACCTGTCCCCTCGTCGGGCGCGGCCCTCCGTCCTTTACAGGATGATATCCCGTTCCGGGATGATATCCCGTTCCGGGATGATACGCCCGTTCCGGGACGATGCGGCCGCCCAGTCCTGGCACCCGCGTGAATTACCCTCGGCCCATACCCCGCCACCCGCCTCGCAGTTGCATCAAGACCCCCCTCCCCTCGTACGGCGCGGCCCTCCGTCCTTTGCAGGATGATATCCCATTCCGGGATGATATGCCCGCCCAGTCGTCCATGCACCGCGTCTCGCCCGTGACCCCGCGATGCGCCACCCACCCCCTACGAGGGGATAGACGCGGCATGGCTGGCCAAGGGAAGGCATTAGTTGGAACGAATGCGCGCAGCGCAACGCCCCTACAACACCACTGTGCTCGATAGAAAACGCGCCACGGCCTCAGCCAGCTCCTCCGGCCGCTCCAGGGGCAACATGTGGCCCGCTTGCGGCACCATAACCAGCTGGCTACGCGGCAACGCCGCCGCCAGGGCCTCGGATAAACGAGGTGGGGTCATAATGTCGGTGCTGCCGCACACAACCAGGGATGGAGCCTGGATATCGGCCACTTCCTCCCGCAGATCGAAGTTGTCGCAGGCCAGGAAGTCCCCAAGCACCACCTGGGGCTCCTGCTCCAATAGCCGTTGCCGGTACAACCGCTTCATCTGCTCAGGTGCGTCCCTGCCATGGGTCCAATCGGCGATAAGTTGTGCCGTCTTGGGAAAATCCTCCCGCAAGCCCTCTAGCAGAGCCGGAGCCACCCGCAGACGGGCACCGGTGCTCACCAGAACCAGGCCGGCAACCCGGCCAGGGAAATGCCGGGCAAAATCCAAGACGATGGCCCCACCCATCGAGTGGCCGGCCAGCACCACCCGATCCAACCCCAACACCTGGCAAAAGCCGTAGAGCGCCTCCCGGTAGCCCCCGATACGGCGATAGCCAGGGCCTCCCGATCGGCCATGGCCCGGCAGGTCCAGGCTGTAGACCGTCCAGTCGGGCAACCGGCGCAAAGCCGCCGGCCAGTGCATGTGGGTTCCCCCGGCTCCATGGACCAGCACCAGCGGAGGCTTGCGGCCAGCCAGATCACCGGTGCTCACCCGATAGTACAATGGCTGGCCATCAACCGTCGCATAGGGCATAACCTACCTCACTGCTGAAATCCACTGACTACCACGACAACAGCCCCGGGACATGGGATCTCGGGGCTGTTCAGGCAAAGCTAGATTATCCGCAGCCTGCCAGGTGCCGGCCAGCGTCGCCAGCCGGCCAGCTCACCCATGCCCGGCCACGATGTGCGCGTAGCTTGACATCTCAAGCTCTGCCATAAATTTCTCGGCCTGCATGGCCGCCGCCGCACCCTGGCCCGCCGAGGTGACCACCTGGCGGAAGGTCTTGTCCTGGATCTCGCCCGCGGCAAAGATCCCAGGCACGTTGGTGTGGTACTTGCGATCGGTCAGTACATACCCTTCCACGTCGATGTCCAGCTGGCCATGGAACAGCTCCGAATTCGGCGTGTGGCCGACGAACACGAATACCCCGTCCGTCGGAAAATCGTAGGACTCGCCGCTCACCAGGTCCTTGAGGGTTACCGAAACCACCTTGGGCGGCGTGCCATTGCCGTCCCCGCCGCTGGCATTGACCGCCTCCACCACGCTGTTCCACTTCCACTCCATCTTGGGATTGGCAAAGGCTCGATCCTGCAGGATCTTGCTGGCCCGCAGCTGGTCCCGCCGGTGGATGACCGTCACCTTTTTGGCGAACTTGGTCAGGAAAATGCCCTCCTCCAAAGCGCTGTCGCCGCCGCCGACAACCACCACGTCCTTCCCGCGAAAGAAGAAGCCATCGCAGGTGGCACAGTAGCTAACGCCATATCCGGTGTACTCGTTCTCGCCGGGCACACCCAGGCGCCGGGGCGTGGCACCGGTGGAGACGATCACGCACTCCGCCCGGTAGTTGTTGCCCCCGGCCGTGCGCACCGCGAACGGATGCTGCCCGAAATCAACCTCGGTGACAATGTCGTACTCGATGCGGGCGCCGAACTTCTCGGCCTGCTTCTGAAATCGTTCCACCAGCTCAGGACCTGTCAGGCCCTCGGGAAAGCCCGGATAGTTCTCTACCTCGTAGGTAATGGCCACCTGGCCCCCAATGTCTTTTCCGGCGATCAACAGGGGACTGAGGTTCGCACGCGCCGCGTACAGCGCCGCCGTATAGCCGGCAGGGCCACTGCCGATGATAATCATCTTCTCGGTCGACTGCTCTGACATGATAAGCTCTCCTTGAAAAGCGCTATCTCTCACTCTCTGGATGAACCGTCCACCGTCGATCTTACCTGCCACACCGTTCCTGGCCGGCCAACACCTTGATGCTCGATTCCTGGGCTTTGGATGCCGCAGGGCGGAAGGAGGTTACGCTCCCGCCACCAGGCACACCCAGTCGCCCTCCTGGTCCTGCCCCACCACCCGTAGCCCTTGCTGATCGAGTGCCACCAGCACCTCCTGAACGTGGGCCTCGATGATGCCACTCAGCACCAGCCGCCCATCCGCCGCCAACAGGTCGGCCATGCCGGTCTCCAGCAGGTCTCGGATGACATGGGCCAGGATATTGGCCACGATCACCTGCCATCCCACAGCCTGGACCTGCGGATCGGGCAACGAGCCCTCCATAGCCTGTACCTTGCCCTCGACGCCGTTGCGCTGCACGTTCTCGCCGGTGGCCTGCACCGCCACCGGATCGATGTCCGTGGCCAGCACGCGGCTGGCGCCGAGCCTGGCCGCCGTGATCGACAGGATCCCGGACCCACAGCCCACGTCCAGCACGGCATCTCCTGGCCGCATCCAACGCTCCAGGGCCGCCATGCACAGACGCGTGCTGGGATGGAGGCCAGTGCCAAAGGCCATTCCTGGATCGAGCACCACCGGCAACAGCCCGCTCGTATCCACCTCCCCAACCTGCCATGCCGGCAAGATCAGCAGGCGCTCTCCCACGCGGGTCGGCTGGTAATGGGTCCGCCAGGCCAGGGCCCAGTCCTCCTCGGCGACCTCCCGGATCTCCGGCTCGGGCATGGGATAGATCGCGCCGAGGAACCATAGCCCCTCCTCGATTTTCCGCCGGCGCTCATCAAACGACTCGCCCTCCGGCAGATAGGTGCGCACGGTCACTCTACGTTCGGTGAGCTCCCCGACCGCGTTCCAGCCACTCACCTCGAACACCGCGCCACCCTGCCCCGGCGCGCTGTTGAAGCGGTTGAACAGCTCGCTCACCGCTTCGGCGGCCTCTCCATCGCATTGCACGCTGATCTCGATCCAGTTCATCGGTCAACCACTCGCCGGCCTCCTGGCCGCGCGACCGGCGGTCTATCCGCCGAGCGCGTCGCCCAGCGCGTCGGCCAGCTTGTCAAAAAAGCCCCGCGAGTCGCCCAGCTGCTCGCTGCCCAGGGTCTGGCCGAGCTCCTCCAGCAGCTTCTTCTGCCGGGCGGTCAGCTTGGTTGGCACGACTACGCTCACAGTGACCAGCTGATCCCCGCGCCGCTCGCGCTGCCGCAGAAAGGGCACACCCTGGCCCTTGACCCGAAAAACCCTGCCCGTCTGCGTGCCCGGGGGAATGCTCAACACGCTCTGGCCGTCCAGCGTCGGCACCTCGACGTCGGAGCCCAGGGCCGCCTGCGCGATGTTGATGGGCAGGTCC
>JAULUH010000399.1:0-4925 GCA_032111745.1 Anaerolineae bacterium
GGGGTGCCGGCCTCCATCCGCTCACCCCGGGATGCCATTCGCCGGGGCATGGGGCTGCTCACCGAAGACCGCAAGACCCAGGGGCTGGTGCTGGTAATGCCGGTGGAGAGCAACCTGGCACTCACGGTCTATGACCTGGTCACCCGGTTCACCTTCATCAACGCCGGCAAACGCCGCCAGCTGGCCCAGCACTATATCCAATCCCTGCACATCCGCCCCCCTCAGCCCGATCGCCAGGTACGCTACCTCAGCGGCGGCAATCAGCAGAAGGTCGTGCTGGGCAAATGGCTGGCACGCGAGGCCGAAATCCTAATCTTCGACGAGCCCACGCGCGGCATCGACGTCGGCGCCAAGTCCGAAGTCCACCAGCTGATGAGCGACCTGGCCCAAGGTGGTTCCTGTGTGATCATGATCTCATCCGAGCTGCCTGAGGTGCTCAACATGAGTGACCGCATTCTGGTCATGCGCGAGGGCAGCCTCGTCGCCGACCTCCCTCGGAGCCAGGCCAGCCAGGAGCTGGTCATGGAGTACGCCACGGGGGTCAGGCCCCCCATGAATCGCCAGCTGCAGTGAGGAGCCAGCGCATGGCCGGATCAACCAACCAAGTCGAGCTTCCCCCACCCACCACCCCCACCCACTCCGAACGGTCCAGCGTGCTGGGGACTATCGGGCACATCCTGGAGCGCTACGGCATCGTCCTGGCCTTGCTCGGCCTGTGCGTCGTGCTGTCGTTCCTGTCGCCTTACTTCCTCACCGTCAACAACCTGCTCAATGTCCTCCTGCAAGCCTCGATCAATCTGATCGTCGCCATCGGCATGACCTTCGTCATCACCTCCGGTGGCATCGACCTCTCCGTGGGCTCCATCGTTGCCCTAGCCGGGATCATCATGGCCCTGGCCCTGAACGCCGGCACTGGCCTGTTGCTGGCTTGCCTGGCCGCCCTGGTCGTGGGGGCCGGTATCGGCGCCGGCAATGGCCTGCTTATCACTCGCTTTCGCCTGCCCCCCTTCATCGTGACCCTGGGCACCATGAGCATCGTGCGCGGCATGGCCCTGATCATCAGCGACGGCCGCCCGGTCTATGGCCTGCCCCAAGAGCAGTTGCGGATCATCTCCGGCAGCATTGGGCCGGTCCCTATCCCCGTGATCATTGCGGCCATCGTGGCGGTCATCGCCTATTTCGTCATGAACCACACCACCATCGGCGAGTACACCGTCGCCATCGGCGGCAATGAGGAGGCGGCCCGCCTGTCAGGCATCAACGTCAAGCGCTTCAAGGTGATCATCTACGGCATCAGCGGCCTGATGTGCGGCCTGGCCGGTATCATCCTGACCGCCCGGCTCTCCGCCGCCGAGCCCATCGCCGGTGCCCTCTACGAGCTGGACGCCATCGCCGCCACGGTCATCGGCGGCACCAGCTTGATGGGCGGCCAGGGCAGTATCACCGGCACGGTGGTCGGTGCCCTGCTGATGAGCGTGTTGCGCAACGGCCTCAACCTGCTCAACATCCAGTCCTACTACCAGCAGGTAGTCATCGGCACGGTCATCATCGCCGCCGTGGCCCTGGATATGCTGAGGAAGCGCTGATGCACGTCAAGATCAACCCCTCGGTGGTGTGTGCGGATCTCAGCCGCCTGGGCGAACAGGTGCGTGAGCTGGACGCCGCGGGCGCCGACCTGTTGCACTGGGATGTGATGGATGGGCGCTATGTCCACAACTTCGCCCTCAGCCCGGACGTCATGGCCGCCTGCCGCGCCCACACCTCGCTACCCTTCGACGTGCACCTGGCCATCAGCGATCCGGCCGCGTTCGTCGACGAGGCCGCCGATGCCGGCGCCGATATCATCAGCCTGCAGCTGGAGACCACCCCCCACATCTACCGGGCCATCCAGCGCATCCACCGCCGCGGCAAGCAGGCCGGCGTGGTGGTCACCCCAATCACGCCCCTGAGCTACGTCGAGAGCCTGCTGCCCGACCTGGCCATGGTAACCTTGATGACGGTCGATGTGGGCTTTGCCGGCCAATCCTTCATCTGGCCGGTGCTGGACAAGGTGCGCACGCTGCGCCGTTGGATCGATGAGCGCAACCTGGCCGTGGATATCCAGCTGGACGGCCAGATCAATGCCCCAACCATCGGCCCGGCCGTGGCCGCCGGTGCCAACGTGCTGGTGGTCGGCACTTCGGGCCTGTTCACGGTGGCGCCGACCCTGGCTGAGGCAATGCAGGTGGTGCGCGGCCAGATCGCCGCCGCGCAGGCGCAGTAAGGCGAGGGCGCAGGACGCTATGACCGTTGCCATCGGTATCGACGTCGGCGGCACCCAGACCAAGGCCGCGGTTGTGACTGATCGGGGCCAGATCCTGCGCGAGCTGACCGAGCCCACCGCCAAAGACCTGCCCTCGCCCGAGGTGCCGGTCTTCGTGGCCAGCCTCATCGCCCGGCTGCTGGCTGAGGCCGGCGCGGCCAGGTCTGAGCTGGAGGGCGCCTGCATCGGCCTGCCTGGCGTGGTCGAGCCCCGCCTGGGCCTGGCGTTCTCCTGCCCCAACCTGCGCTCGTGGGAGAGCTTCCCGCTCGGGCCGCTGGTGGCGGAGCTGGCCGGCGTCCCGGTCCTGGTCGAGCGGGATGCCAGCCTGGCCGTGCTGGGCGAAGCCTGGCAGGGCGCCGCGCGCGGGGCCGGCCACGCCATCTGCTTCACCCTGGGCACGGGCGTCGGCGCCGGCATTCTGGTCGATGGCCGCCTGTTCCATGGGGCCTGGGGCGGGGCCGGCGAGATCGGGCACATGATCGTCGCCCGCGACGGCCCCCGCTGCGGCTGTGGCAACCGCGGCTGCCTGGAGTCCCTGGCCTCGGCCTCCGCCATCGCCCGCGAGGGCCGGCACGCCGCGGACCGCGCGGCAGACAGCGCCCTCTGGACTCTGGCCGGTGGCAACCGCGAGGCCATTACGTCCGAGGTCGTCTTCAAGGCCGCCGCGGAGGGCGACGCCACCGCCCGCCGTGTCGTCGACACCGCCGTCGAGTACCTGGGCCTCGGCGTCGCCAGCATCGTCAACGTGTTCAATCCCGAGGTGGTTGTGCTGGGCGGCGGCATGGCCGCGGCGGGCCAGCAGATCCTGCACCCGGTGCGCCAGGTGGTGCAGCTGCGGGCCAGGGAGCCCCTGGCGGCCCGCGTCCGCGTCGAGCTGGCCCAGCTCGGCATGCAGGCCGGCATGCTGGGTGGCGCCCAGGCCGTGTTCCTTGCTGGCAAGGGTTAGACCTAGGCTCGCCAGCAAGTCATGCGCTGAAAGGAGGGATCCAATACGCTCACAAGCCAACCGTGACGCACAAGCCCTTTAGTGCACCTGAGACGGGTCAAAGCACCGTCACACCTGCCCTGGCGTCCGTTGCCAGGGTTGCGAGCCGGTCCCCGGCGAAGCAATCTCCGCCCAGATACCGTGAGATTGCTTCGTCGGCGGCCGCCTCGCAATGACATGGCCCACTAGCATTTTCAGGAGGAGCCACGATGATTCGTGTACGACGCAATTGGAGCATAGCCACCATCGCCCTGGTCCTCGTGACCATGATCCTTGGCGCCTGCGTGGTGCCAACCGCACCGCCGGTCGCCCCAGCCCCGGAGGTCCCGGCTGAAGTTCCAGCCGCCGAGGTAGCAGCAACTCCGGCACCCGCCGAGGAAGCCGCGCCCGCAGTCGCGCTGCCCAAGATCCTGGCCGTCGAAAAGACCCTGGCCAACGAGCACTGGCAGACCATGGCCAAGGGCTACGAATGGGCTGCCAAGCGCTACGGCGCCGAGATCGAGGTGGCCTCGGTTCCCACCGAGGCCGACACCGCCGCCCAGCTGGCGCTGGTGGAATCCGCCCTCAGCAAGGGCTTCAACGCCATCGCCGTCTCGCCCATCACCCCCAACAATCTCAATCCTGCCCTGGCCAAGGCCTCCGAGATGGGTATCCCCATCATCAACGTCGACGAGCTCATCCCTGAGGACGTCGCCAAGGACGCCGGCATCAACATCACCACCCGCATCGCCTCCAACAACTACTATGCCGGCGTGCTCGCCGCCCAGCACATGCTCGATAACCTGCCCGCCGGGGCCCAAGTGGCCGTCCTCGAGGGCATCGCCGGTAACACCTCCGGCACCGCCCGCCGCGATGGCTTCGTCGACACCGCCACCGCCGGCGGCCTCACCATCGTCGCCTCCCAGCCCGCCGACTGGGACCGCGCCAAGGCCAACTCCGTCACCACCAACATCCTCCAGGCCAACCCCGACGTCCAGGGCATCTACTTCGCCAACGACACCATGGCCCTGGGCGGCGCCGAGGCCGTCACCGCCGCCGGCAAGGAGGGCCAGGTCATCCTGATCGGCACCGACGCCATCCCCGAGGCCCTCGATGCCGTCAAGCAGGGCCGCCTCACCGCCACCGTCGGCCAGTTCCCCTTTGAGATGGCGGCCCTGGCCATCGAAGCCGCCATGAAGGCGTTGGACGGACGGCCGGTTTCGCCGCGGATCGAGGCGCCGATCAAGCTCTGGCTCAAGGCCGACGTCGAGGCCGGTGCCGCCCCCGTGCCCGGGGAGAAGCCAGGGCCCTTCAAGATCCTGGCCGTTGAGAAGACCCTGGCCAACGAGCACTGGCAGACCATGGCCAAGGGCTATGAGGACGCAGCCGCGAAGTATGGGCTGGAGATCGAGGTGGCCTCGGTTCCCACCGAGGCCGACACCGCCGCCCAGCTGGCGCTGGTGGAATCCGCCCTCGGCAAGGGCTTCAACGCCATCGCCGTCTCGCCCATCACCCCCAACAATCTCAACCCCGCCCTAGCCAAGGCCTCCGAGATGGGTATCCCCATCATCAACGTCGACGAGCTCATCCCTGAGGACGTCGCCAGGGACGCCGGCATCAACATCACCACCCGCATCGCCTCCAACAACTACTATGCCG
>JAULUH010000400.1:0-16474 GCA_032111745.1 Anaerolineae bacterium
CTGGCCGTGGGCTGGCTGGTGGCCACGCGCAACTGGGGACGCTTCGGGCGTTGGGCCCTGGGCGCGGCGCTGGCGGCGCTGCTATTCCTGCCCTGGCTGCCCCGGAGCCTGGGCATCTTTCAGTTCTCTGGCTGGCGCGAGGCCACCGATCCCTGGCAGATTCCGCAACGGTTTCTCACGGCCTACGTGGCGGGCGAGACCATGCCTGCGCCCTGGCAGGCCTGGCTGCCCACCCTGGCGTTGGGGCTGGCCCTGTTGGGTGTGGTGGTCTGGTGGCGCATCCGGCCAGGGGCGGCCCTGTTCCTGTTGGGCCTGACTCTCGTGCCCTGGGGGGTGACACTCCTGCTGGCGTTGCGCAACCCGGACTTCCACGAGCGTTACGCCATCATCATCTCCGGGGGATTGCAGCTGCTGGTGGCCGGTGGCGTGGTGGGCTGCGACTTGCGCCGCTGGGGCGCTGGCGCACGGCGAGGCATGAGGCCGGCCTGGCTGGTGGCCCCGGCTCTTCTCGTGACGGCCGGACTGGTCTTCCTCAACCTGCTGGCCCTCCAACGGCTGTACGAAGACACCAGCTTCCACAAGCCCGACTTCCGGGGGGCGGCCCGGCAGATCGAGGCGCAGGAGCGGCCGGGGGATGTGATCCTGGTCGATGGTCCGGACCCTGAGAAGGTGTTTCTGCACTATTATGCGGGCGAGGCCCCGGTATTCGACCTGCGCTCCCTCAACGGCAGCGGCGACCAGGCTGTGGATGCCGCGTTGGCCGAGATGACGGTTGGCGGCCGGCGGGCGTGGGAGGTGCTCTATTTCCATCCACCGGGGCCGGTGCAGGTATGGTTGGCGACCCGGGCCTGGGCCACCACGGCGGCGGACCACAACGGCATCCGGGTGAGCCTGTATGGCCTGCCCGCGATCGGAGCGGCAGGGGCGCCGGCGGGCAAGGCATTGGGTGTGGACTTTGGACCAGCCTTGACCTTGGCTCGCGCCGAGCTGGGCGATGGGCCGCTGAGAACCGGGGATATCCTGCAGGTGACCACCCACTGGCAGGTGGCGCAGCAGGCCGGCGACTACAAGTTCAGCCTGCGGGTGAGCGATCCCGCAGGCCGCATCTGGCTGACCAGCGACTACGTGCCCCAGAACTGGTTCGCGCCGACCACGGCGTGGGTGGTGGGCCAGCCGGCGGAGGATCGCCGTGGCTTGTTATTACCGGTGGATATGCCGCCCGGGCGGTACAGGGTGACCCTGCGCCTGTACGATGCGGCGACCGGGGTGGCAGTGGACACGGTAGCGGGCCAGGATGTCCCGTTGGGCGAGATCGAGGTGGTTCCGTGAGGGCAGCGAGGCGGAGACAAGGAGGCCGGCGGTGAAAGGAAGCCGTTGGACAGGGTACCTGGTCGACATCCTGCTGCTGCTGGCGCTGGGGCTGCTCTTCTTCTGGCCCGACATCACGCCAAACGCGGTGGACCGGCGCAGCTTCGCTCCGGGCGATTTTGCGCACCAGTTCTATGCCTTTGCCCGCTACGAAGCCAGCCGCCTGCATGCCGGGGAGTTGCCGCTGTGGGCTCCCTACGCCTATGGGGGGCATCCTTTCCTGGCGGATATCCAGTCCGCGGTGTTCTACCCTTTCAGCCTGCTCACCATGGCGCTGACCGGCCTGCGGGGCCAGGGTTTCCCATATCACGCCCTGGAGCTGGAGGCGCTTCTGCACTATCCGCTGGCCGCGATTTTCACCTACCTGCTGGCGCGGCGGCTGACCGGCAGCCGGCTCGGGGGCCTGGTGGCGGCCATAGCCTTCACCTTCAGCGCGTACCTGACCAGCTATCCGCCATTGCAGCTGGCCATCCTGGAGACCGTGGCCTGGCTACCGTTGATCCTGCTGCTGTTGGACCTCGCCGTAGCGTCCCTTCACCTGGCCAGGGGCACCAGGGCGCTGGGATGGGCGGTGGCGGCAGGGCTGGGCCTGGGGGTGGCACTGCTGGCCGGCCACCCGCAGTCGAGCCTGCTGCTAGTCTACGCCGCAGTGGCCTACGCGGTGTTTCGCCTCGCGGTGCCGGAGAGCTCCGATGTGCCGGCGCTGGCTGTGCCCGGCCGCCCGGCATGGAAGCATCCGCTGCTAGCCGGCCTGGGGCTGATTGCGGTCTTCCTGGTTATCGGCGCCGGGGTGGCCGCGATACAACTGTGGCCCTCCTGGGAGTTCATGCGCCTGTCTACCCGGGCGGACATGGGCTATGTGGAAGCTGGGGGGGGCTTTCACCCGTATGATCTGCTGCAGCTGATCCTACCGGCGGTAGGGGTGCCGGTACCGGCGCTGTACCTTGGCATCTTGCCAGTGGGCCTGGCGGCGGCCGGCCTGGCCTATGGCCTGCGCCGGGATGAGCGGGTACGGCGCACCACTGCGCTGGTGCTGTTCTGGGCCGGCCTGGGCCTGGTGGGCCTGTTGATCTCTTTCGGCCGGAACCTGCCCGTGTACCAGTTGTTCTATCACCTGGCGCCGGGGTGGGGCCTGTTCCGCCACCAGGAACGGACCATTCTGTGGACGGTGTTGAGCGTCTCCATGCTGGCTGGCTACGGTGCCGCCTGGTGGGGCAGCCTGCGCGGCCGCGGTGTGCTGCCGGACTGGGACCGGCGGCTGTGGCGCACCCTGATCGCGGGGTTTGGGCTGGCCGCCCTCTGCGCGTTGGGCCTGGCCCTGGCCTTTTTCTACCGCTACCAGCTGGGCGACGAGTCGCAATGGGGGTTTACGGCGGCTGGGCTGTTCCTCGCGCTGACGCTGGCCCTGTCGGCACTGGCAGTGTACAGCCGGGTGCCCTTGGTGTTGCTGGGGGTGCTGGTATTGGACCTGTTCACGCTGAACGTGAGCAACCACTCCACGGCAGGGATCGTAGACCCTTACCCGTCCCAGCCGGTGTTGGAGGCGGCTTTGGCGGACTCCGCGCAGTTCCGGGTGGCCAACGACAACAGGCTGCCGCTGAACTACGGCCTGGTGTACGGTGTCGAGGACCTCAGTGGGGCCAGCCCGCTGCAGCTGGCGGCCTTTGGGGAGATGCTGGACAACGTGCCACGGGAGCGCCTGTGGCAGCTGCTGGGGGTCAAGTACGTGTTGACGTGGGAGGAAACGCTCGCCACGCCGGCCCGGCTGGTGGGAACCGGGGCAGGTAAGGACGGCGAGCCGGCCTATCTGCATGAGCTGGCGGTACCGGGCGCACGAGCCTGGCTGGCCGGGGAGGTTGTGGTGGAGCCGGAGCGCAACCGGGTATGGCAGTTGCTTGCGGCAACGGATTTCGATGCCACGCGCCAGGTGATCCTCGACGAGCTTCCGGCGGAGCTCGGCCCGGGGCACAGGGATTGCCAGGGCACGGTGATGTGGGAGAAGCACCTGCCGGAGTCCCTGGCGCTGGCGGTGGAGAACAGCGGGACCTGCGTCCTGGTGCTGGGCGAGCTGGCCTACCCGGGGTGGCAGGCCGCCGTGGATGGCAGGCCGGTGCCCATGCTCCAGGCCAACGGCGCACTCAGGGGCATCGTATTGGAGCCGGGGCAGCACAGGGTGACGATGATCTTCCGGCCGCAATCCTTCACCTGGGGGGCTGTGGTGTCGGCCGTGGTGCTGGTGTTGGCGCTGGTGGCCCTGGTGCTGGCATTCGCCAGAAGGGGAACCGCAGAGACCCAGAGCGCGCAGAGGGGAGAATAGGGCGAGAGGAGAGGGAATAGTCTCACGAGGTGGTGACGGTCTGGCGAAGTTTGGGGTGTTGTGTTAGAATGGTGGTTCGTATCAAGGGTTCTTGAGAATTTGTCCAGGAGCATTCTAGCCATGGTCGAGAAGGCGTCAGAGGTGGTGAAGCGGGGCACGGACGGGAGTGAGGAGGTGCCTGTGCGCTCCGACTTCATCCGCGACATCGTGCGCGAGGACATCAAGTCGGGGAAGTTCGGCGGACGGGTGCACACGCGCTTTCCACCGGAGCCCAACGGCTACCTGCACATTGGCCACGCCAAGTCGATTTGTCTGAACTACGGCGTCGCCGAGGAGTTCGGCGGCAAGTTCAACCTGCGCTTCGACGACACCAATCCCACCAAAGAGGAAGAGGAGTACGTGCAGTCGATCATCCAGGACGCGGCCTGGCTGGGTGCAGACTGGGAGGACCGGCTCTTCTACGCCTCTGACTACTTCGGGCAGCTCTATGAGTGGGCTGTGCAGCTGGTCAGGAAGGGCAGCGCCTACGTCGACGACCTGAGCGCCGAGGAGATCCGGGCCTACCGGGGGACCCTGACCGAGCCAGGGCGGGAGAGCCCCTTCCGCAGCCGCACGGTAGAGGAGAACTTGGACCTGTTGGAGCGCATGAAGGCCGGGGAGTTCCCGGATGGCAGCCGGGTGTTGCGAGCCAAGATCGACATGGCCTCGGGCAATCTGAGCCTGCGGGACCCCGTGATGGTTCGCATCCTGCATGCCAGCCACCACCGCACGGGGGATGCCTGGTGTATCTACCCGATGTACGATTGGGCCCATGGCCAGAGCGATTCCATCGAGGGCATCACCCACTCCCTGTGCACCCTGGAGTTCGAGGACCACCGGCCCCTGTACGACTGGTTCGTGGAGGAGCTGGGGATCTACCACCCCCAGCAGATCGAGTTTGCCCGCCTCAACCTCAGCTACACGGTGTTGAGCAAGCGCAGGCTGCTGCGGCTGGTCAACGAGGGCCATGTGGCGGGCTGGGATGACCCGCGCATGCCGACCATCTCCGGCATGCGGCGCCGCGGCTACACGCCGGAGGCGATACGCGATTTCTGCGATCGCATCGGCGTGGCCAAGAACGACAGTACCGTGGACCTGGCCCTGCTGGAGTACTGCGTGCGCCAGGACCTGAACCGGTGGTCGCCCCGCCGGATGGCCGTGTTGCAGCCCTTGAAGGTGGTGCTGGTGAACTACCCGGAGGGCCAGACGGAGGAGCTGGAGGCGATCAACAACCCGGAGGAACCGGCAATGGGCACGCGGTCGGTGCCCTTCTCGCGCGTGCTGTATATCGAGCAGGACGACTTCATGGAGGATCCGCCCAAGAACTACTTCCGCCTGGCCCCGGGGCGGGAGGTTCGGCTACGGTATGCCTATTTCATCACGTGCCAGGAGGTGGTGAAGGATGCGGCCGGCAACATTCTGGAGGTCCGCTGCACCTATGACCCGGCCACCAGGGGTGGGGACGCGCCCGATGGCCGCAAGGTCAAGGCCACGTTGCACTGGGTATCGGCCGGCCATGCCGTCCATGGCGAGGTGCGCCTGTACGACACGTTGTTCACCAAGGCCGATCCCAGCGATGTGGCGGAGGGGCAGGATTTCGCAGCGAACCTGAACCGGGAATCGCTACAGGTGCTCACCAACTGCAAGCTCGAGCCGGGGCTGGCCGCCGCGCAGCCCGGCCAGCGGTTCCAGTTCGAGCGGCTGGGCTATTTCTGCGTGGACGAGGACAGCACTGCCGGCAAGCCGGTGTTCAACCGCACGGTGACGCTGAAGGATACGTGGGCGAAAGTCAGGCAGAAGGATCAAAACGGGCCGACGCACTGAAGTGCGCACTACGAACCAAGAAGGATGTATACTCCTGCGCACTGAAGTGCGCACTACGAACTGAGAGAGATGACTGATCAACCTGTACGGGTGCGCTTTGCGCCCAGCCCGACCGGATACCTGCACATCGGCTCGGCACGCACGGCCCTGTTCAACTGGCTGCAGGCCCGCCACAGCGGGGGCAAGTTCATCCTGCGGATCGAGGACACCGACCAGAAGCGCCTGGTCGAGGATTCGCTGGCGGACATCATGGGCGGCCTGGCCTGGCTGGGCCTGGGCTGGGACGAGGGGCCGGGTGTTGGCGGGGACCACGGGCCCTACTTCCAGAGCGAACGCCTGCCGCTCTACCGCCAGTGGGCTGGCTGGCTGGTGGAGCAGGGCCATGCCTACCGCTGCTACTGCACGCCGGAGCGGCTGGATGGGCTGCGCCAGGCCCAGCTGGCACGCAAAGAGCAGACCGGCTACGACCGGCACTGCCGGTACCTGACGCGGGAGCAGCGGGGCCAGCAGGAGGCAGCAGGGGCACCCTACGTGATCCGTCTGGCCATCGAGCCGCTGGAAGGGCAGACCACGTTTCACGACGCCATCCGCGGGGAGATCACCTTCGACCATGCCCTGCTGCAGGACGCGGTATTGCTCAAGTCCGACGGGTGGCCAACCTATCACCTGGCCGCGGTGGTCGACGACCACCTGATGGAGATCAGCCACATCATGCGCAGCGATGAGTGGCTGAGCAGCGCACCGCTGGGCGTGCTGCTATACCAGGCCTTTGGCTGGCAGCCGCCGGTCTGGGCCCATCTGCCGGTGATCCTGAATCCCAACGGCAAGGGCAAGATGAGCAAGCGCCACGCGGTCGGTGCCGATGGCAAGGCGGTGCCCGTGCTGCTGCGCGAGTACATTGCCGGTGGCTACCTCGCCGAGGCGATGTTCAACTTCCTGGCCAACATCGGCTGGAACCTCGACGGCGCCACCGATGTCTATACGCAAGAGCAGGCCATTGCGGCCTTCGACCTCTCCGGCATCAACCCGGCGCCGGCGGCCTTCCCCTACGAGAAGCTGGACTGGATGGACGGGGTCTACATCCGCCAGATGGACGACGACGAGCTGTACCGGCGGCTAGTGCCCTTCGTCGCCCGGGGTGTGGGCATGGACGTGGAGGCTATGGCGGCGCGGCCGGAGCTGCGGCCAGCCGTGCCCTTGATCAAGGAGCGTATCCGGACCCTGGTGGAGGCGGCGCCCCTGCTGGACTTCCTGTTTGTCGATGGGCCGATCGAGTATGCAGACCCCGCCGAGCTGGTGGGCGAGCAGATGACGCCGGCCGAATCTGCCGCGGCCCTGGCCGTGGCCGAGGCAGCCCTGGGCGGCCTGCCGGTATTCGACGAGGCCAGCGTGGAGGCCTGCCTGCGGGCCGAGGTCGAGAGGCTGGGGTTGAAACCGCGCCAGTTCTTCTCCATCGTCCGGGTGGCGGTCACCGGCACGCGGGTATCGCCGCCGCTATTCGAGAGCATTTCTATCCTGGGCCAGGAGCGCACGGTGTTGCGCCTGCGCACGGCCCGGGATACGGTCGCCGAGCTACAGGAACAGGCCTGAATGGACGAAATCGTCGCCGGCTGCGTACAGGTAAGAATGGGCCTGCCGCGACAGCCCGAAGAGGTGGAGGAGAACCTGCTGCGCTTCGTGCGGGTAGCCCAGACCAAGCGGGTGCGCCTGCTGGTGTTCCCCCTGTTGACGGGCATGATGGCCGCGGCTCCTGCGCTCACGGACAGGCGGGCGACCCTGCTGAAGGAGGCGAACCGCAGCCGGCGACCCAACCTGCCCCTATGGGAGCGCACGCGGTCGAAGCTGGCCAGCGGCGTGGCCGGCATGCTGAAGGCTGACTTTGCCCGCTCCCTGGTGCAGGCCCTGCAACAGGACCCGGAGGGAATCTGGGCCAGCTATGTGTCGCTGTTTGGCAGGCTGGCGCGTTACAGTGGCATGACCATTGTCGCGGGCAGCGCATACGTCGTCGATCCAGCGGACGGCGCGCTGCGGCACATGAGCCTGGTGTTTGGGCCGGATGGCGACCTGCTGGGCCAACAGGCGGTGGTCAGCCTGGCCCCGGCCGAAGCCGGCCTGGTCCAGCCGGGGACCCACTGGCAGGTCATCCCGACCCCGATAGGCCGTCTCGGCCTGCTCCTAGGCCGCGACATGCTCTACCCGGAGCCCGCGCGTCTGCTGGCCTACGGCGGGGCCGAGGTGCTGGTGGGCCTGGCCGCCAGCAGCGAAGAGGCCCTGTATCAGCGCCAACGCAGCGGGCTGCTGGCACGGGTGGAGGAGAACCAGGTGTACGGCGTGCTGAGCTTTGCGGTGGGAGCCAATCCCTTCGCTCCCCTGAAGGCATCGCCGCGGGATGCCGCGACCTTTGCCGGGCGCTCGCTGCTGGCGGCGCCAATCAGCATGACCCCACGCCACACCGGCGTGCTGGTGGAGATGGGCACGGACTCCACGGAGGGATTGTTGACGGCCGAGTGGAACTTCCCGGCTCTCCAGAGGCTGTGGATGGAGGACGAGCCGGCGGTACGGCGCACGATGCCGGTGACACAGGCCGGCCGGCTATTGGCCGCCGTCTACGCTCGGGGCCTGACCATCGACGAGGCCACGCGCATGGCCGCCATGCAGCCACCCCTGCCTGGACTGCTGGAACCGGGCGACCAGGCGGCAGAGCTGGACGGGCCTGGCGATGAGACGGTGAGCCCTGGCGATCTCGAAGAAGAGATAGACAGCCTAGACGGTGTCCTGGCCCAGTAGCCGGGACACGGACAGAGGTCAAAGAGAGGTTCCCATGCTGGGAGAGAAGATCCTGGTGGTGGAGGACGATCCGGAGATTGGCCAGCTGCTGCAGCAGCTACTCGCCGGCGAGGGCGCCGACGTCTCGGTCGCGGAGGGGGGCCGGGAGGCCCTGCGCCGCTTCTACGCCTATCGGCCCGGCCTCGTGCTGTTGGACCTGATGCTGCCGGACATGGAAGGCTTCGAGGTGTGCCGCCAGATGCGGATGATGAGCGATGCGCCGATCATCATGTTGACGGCGCTGACCAGGGAAGACGAGATCTTGCGGGGCTTTGCCTGCGGGGCCGATGATTATGTCACCAAACCATTCAGCCCCCAGATACTGCTGGCGCGCATTCGTGCGGTGCTCAACCGGTCGGAACCTGTGTTCACGCGGCAAAGCGATGTGGAAGGCTATAGCGACGACTATCTGTACATCGACCTCAAGCAGCGCCGGGTGGCCGTGGAAGGGCGCGCAGTACACCTGAGCCCCATGGAGTTCAACCTCTTGACGGCGCTGGTCGAGCGAGCCGATCGCGTGCTGACCTACGGCCAACTGCTGGAGCGCATCTGGGGCTGGGAGTATCGAGACGAGACGCACTACGTGCATGTCTACATGTCGCGGCTGCGGCATAAGCTGGAACGCGACCCCAAGGCCCCTCTATACCTGCGCAGCCAACCCCAAATCGGGTATTTCTTTCATAGCCAGAACAGCTGAGCACGGCGACACGGGGGAGATAGCCAGCAGATAACGAGGGTTGGCCCGGGGCGGGCCAACCCTCGTTATCTGCCCGACCGGGCCAGGGCAACGGGGAGGTCATCGCGTGATGAATATTGAGCGAATATTGAGAGCTTGTTGAGCGCGCTGCAAGAATAGTGTGGTACACTGGGAATAGATGGCCTGCGATGTTTGGCCAAAGGGCGTCGACCCGGGGCCGGGGGACCCTGGGCAGTCAACAGCGCCAAGTAGAGCCTGGCCGGGCAATTTGACGGCTGGCGACACTCCTCAAGCCAGGCAGGGATAGCGGAGGTGAGCAACGTGCAGGGTGCAAAGATCTTGCTTGTGGACTACGATAACGAATTCACCCCGAGGTTGGCGGAGGCGTTGGCTGGCACGGATATGGAGGTGGTCACGGCATCCACGGGCCAGCAGGCTATGCGCCTCAGCTACGAGTTTCGGCCACACCTGGCGGTGATTGCCGACCCCCTCCCCGACATGGCGAGCTTCGATCTGTGCCGCATGCTGCGCCAGTTTGGCAACACATGCATTATCCTCATGGTGCCGGACAGCAGCGAAGACCTGATTCTGCAGGGCTACGAGTGCGGGGCTGATGACTGCGTGGCGTTGCCGGTCAGCGTGGCGGTCATGGTAGCACGGGTACAGGCGGTGCTGCAACGAGGGTTAGCCGGGAGCAGTGGGCGGAACCAGCCGCAGAGCCTGGACCAATACGCCGACGACCACCTGGCTATCGACCTGGCGCGCCGGCGGGTGATGGTAGAGGGCCAGCATGTCCATTTGACTCCCACGGAATTCCGGCTGCTGACCCAGCTCATGCGGTGTGCCGGCGACGTGTTGACCTATGGTCAGATCCTCGACCTGGTGTGGGACATGCGGGAACGTCCCCGCCCCAACTACGTCCACACCTACATCTCGCGCTTGCGCCACAAGCTCGAGCGGGACCCCCATTCCCCCCAATACCTGTTAAGCGAGCCCCGGATCGGCTACCGTTTCCGCTGACTCCGTGCCGATAGAAGCATCCTGCCCTATTCCCGGCGGCAGGCCTATAGGTCCGGTCAGAGCCCCTGGGGTGGGCGGCTGACGGGGGCTTCACCAGTGTCTTTGCATCGTCTCCTGTAGACGCCGCAGGTCCGGCGCGTGGACAGCGTCATGGCCAGCCATCTCCATGAAGAGGCACACCAGGGCCATGGATTCGCCCCATGGGGCCACGCCCGGCTGTACCAGCGCCTGGTCGCTGAGGCGGTCGAACATCTGGAGCCACCGGCGGTGGTAGGTGGCGAGGCCATCGGCCAGATCAATCACAGTCAGGCCGGCGCGCCTGGTCACCTCCGCCTCATTCCACTCGTCGTCGTACAGAGTGTCCTCTTGCCACGGCCGCTCCGCGGTCCAACCCTCCGCGGTGCGATAGGCCTCCTCATCCCAACTCAGGACGTGGGCCATGACATCCTGCACGGTCCAGTGCCCGCACACGGCGACGCTGGCCATGTCATCCTCGAACAGGCCGGAGAGGGAGTCCAGGAGGGTGCGGCGCTCGATGAGCACCAGGTCGCGGAAGCGATCGCGCTTCAGCAAGCCCGCATCGGCTCGCCACTGCCAGATGTCGTGGGCGTGCTGGTAGTCGTGGGTGGCGATATGGTGCAGGACATCGGCCAGGCTACGCATCCCGTCGGTATGGCCTACCGGAAACTCCTCCAGGAGGTCCGGATCGGAGACCCGGCGCAGGAGCTTGAGCAGCTGGCGCCGGGTGCCGTCCAGCTCATCCACGACATCGACCAGCGAAAAGTCTTTACGCCGCTGAATAGCCGCGATATTGAACTCGCGCTCGCCCACCGGGTCATAGAAGAGGGGCATGCCCTCCTCGACCAGGTGGCGCGTGGCGGCGAGTGCAGTCACCTCTACGGCCGTGATGTGGCTGATGACATCTCGGACGCACCACTTGGGGCGAAACTCGACACCTGTGGCCTCTTTCTCGCCGATAAACTTGAGCGAGCGCATGAGCTCGCGGCGGGCACCCAGCACTTCCTGGAGGAGCGATTGCCGATTCATCGGGTTAGCCATGGGTCTCATTCACCTTTGCAGCACCTGCGTCGGATAGGCCCAGCCGCCAGTGGCCGGCGTATACTCTGAGGCTACCACCCCGCACATAGCCAACCAGGGCGATGTCCCATTCCTCCGCCAGGCGTACGCTGAGGCTGGTGGGGGAGGTGCGGCTGGCTACGACTGGCACACGCA
This sequence comes from Anaerolineae bacterium, assembly GCA_032111745.1. Lineage (GTDB taxonomy): Bacteria > Chloroflexota > Anaerolineae > JAAEKA01 > JAAEKA01 > JAULUH01. Next base: position 11,325 of record JAULUH010000400.1, read on the forward strand.
TCTTGGCGGCCTTGTTCAGCATCTCTGAGCTGACCCGGCCTGTGGTTAGCACCAGGTGGTCAGCTGGATCAATGCCCTGGGCCAGGCAGGCGCCCCACAGCCGATCCAGGGTATTGTGCCGGCCCACGTCCTGGGCGACCAGGATAAGTCGCTCGCCGTCGCTCAGCGCGGCGGAATGCACCCCGCGGGTGAGGCGGTAGATCGTGGCGGAAGCGAGCAGCTGGCGCATGCCTTGCACGATTTGCTGCGGAGTCGCTTGCCTGGCCGACTCCAGGGGCGGCACCCGCTGGGTCAGGTCGTCGAAGGTCACGCCGCCTCCGCAGCCTGAGGTGAGGATCGGGCGGGTGGGCAGTTGGGCGTCACCGCGAGCCAGCCAGACGTCGACGCAGGTCCGGGTTGGGCAGGGCACGATCAGCCGCACGTCCTCCAGGCCGCTGATAATGCCTTCGGAGCGCAGGAAGCCCAGGGCCAGCAAGTCCAGATCGCAGGGTGTACACATGAAGGTGGCCAGCTCCTGGCCATTGACGTGGATGCGCACCATACCCTCCTCGACGACGGCGGCATCCTCGACCGCGTGCACCGCATCGCCTTCCCAGTGCAGATAGGGCCAGGGAAACGCTCCGTCCATGCCACCACCTCCGGGTAGGATCATCTTCGCAGCTGGTCGCGCAGCCAGGACCACCCATCCCGAAAAACGCGCTCCAGCACGAAGATGACACAACCCAGGCTGGCACCGGCCAGGGAGGCAAAGCCGATCAGAGACAGCAGGTCAGTGCGCTGGGTAACCCGGCCGGACCCAAACAGGGTATCCCACGGCGCGGGCACCAGCGCGCCGGTATCCAGTTGCCACACCTCAAACAGGGAGGCGGCCAGGTTAGCAAAGATCAGCGCCAGAACCACGGCAATGGCCAGCAGGGCGACTCGTAATACTGCATCGCGGCTCAGGGACATGGCTTGGTGCCTTCCATACGGGCTGGCATGACCTGTGCAGACGTCACGGCCGAGGAGCTATTGGCGGGTCGCACGACGGGCGCGCCGCTCGCCACTGCTTTCGATAGCCAGGTCAACCGGGTCAAAGGGCGGCTGGTAGCTGGCCAGCGCGGGCCCGTCCAGGGCCTGGCGCATGGCCTGGATGTGCTCGGGAGTGCTTCCGCAGCAGGCGCCGATGACTTGAACGCCCAGGGCCCGCATGCGCTGGGCATAGTCCGCCATGACCGCGGGTGTGCCGTCATAGCTGATCACGCCGTCTTGCCAGCGGGGCAAGCCGGCGTTGGACTGGGCCATCAGCACCACGCCCTCCGGCCTGGCCTGGGCCATTTCCCAGATCACCCGCTCGACCTCGAAGGGACCGTTGCCGCAGTTTGCACCCACGACGGTGACGCCCCAGCTGTGCAGAGTCTTGACGGCCCGAGCCGGCGTCACGCCCATCATGGTGCGGAAGTTGGTGTCGAAGGTCATGGTGATCGCCACCGGAAGATCCGTGGCCTGGCGGGCACCCTCCAGCGCGGCCTGCACCTCCTCCAGAGCGCTCATGGTCTCGATGAGGAGGAAGTCGGCTCCTCCCTCCGCCAGGCCGGCGGCCTGCTCGGCGAAGGCGGCGCGGGCGGCATCGATGGTGAGACTGCCGAGGGGCTCGATCAGCTCGCCGCTGGGGCCCATGGACCCGGCAACCAGGATGCGAGCGCCGGCCACCTGGCGGGCCAGTGCGGCCCCGGCCCGATTCAGCTCGACGACCCGATCGGCGGCATGGTGCAGCTTCAGGCGATAGCTGGTACCGCCAAAGGTGTTGCTGGTAATGAAATCGCTGCCGGCATCGACGTAGGCCTGGTAGATGGCCTGCACGGTGCCCGGATGGGTGACGTTCCACAGCTCAGGTGCGCCGCCGTCGGTCAGGCCGGCGTTCTGCAGCATGGTGCCCATGGCACCATCGCCCAGCACCAATGGCTGGCGGTCCAAGAGTTCTTGCAGGCGGTCTGGCATTGGTTCTCTCCTCTGGCCAGCCAGGCTGGCCTGGCTGGGGACCGGCAGGGCTGTTTGGGCGCCCTACGCTGAGTTGTCACCGGCCATCTGTCCCTGGCGCATGGCCGGCACCAGCGCCCTGGCAGCCTCGACAGCCACGGCGGCATCGCGGCAATAGCGGTCGGCACCGATATCCTCGGCAAAGGCCTCGGTAAGCGGGGCACCGCCCACCAGCACGATCACCTGGTGACGCAGCCCTTCCTCGGCCAGCCGATTGATGACGGTCTGCATATAGGGCATGGTGGTCGTCAGCAGGGCGGACATGCCCAGGATATCGGCCTGATGGGCACGCACGGCGTCGACGAACTGGTCCGCATCGACGTTGTGGCCCAGGTTAACCACGGTGAAGCCGGCGCCCTCCAGCATCATGCCGACCAGGTTCTTGCCGATGTCGTGAATATCACCCTTGACGGTGCCGATGACTGCGGTACCGATAGGTTCCTGGTCAGGCATGCCAACCAGTAGAGGGCGCAGGACCTCCATGGCGGCTTTCATAGCCCGGGCTGCCATGAGGACTTCGGGCACGAACAGGACGCCATCGCGAAAGTCGGCGCCGACCAGGTCCATGCCGGCCACCAGGCCATGCCTGAGGACCTGAGCCGGAGCTTGCTGCCAGTCGGCCAGGGCAATGCGGGTGGCCTCGACGACCTCGCTGGTCCGGCCATCGTACAGGTCATCCTGCATCTGCACGTAGAGCTTCTGCAAGGCTGGGGGCAGGCTATCGAAGCTATCGGGCGGCATGATGTGCTCTTCTCGCTCGACTGACCCAGGGCGTGGCGACACCCTGGCGGTGTAGGGTGGGTCGACGTGCTATGGGTCCTGGCTGCTGCGAGCAGCGCGGGCGCGCGCGCCGGCCGGCCCATCCTGAGCTGCGAGGGCCGGGTCCACTACTCTGGCAGCGGCGGCAGCGCTGAGGATGGGCGCCAGGTGCGGGAAGGAATCGACCATGTGCGGCAGGTGGATGGCATTGACGAACTCGTCCTGGAACTCGAGTTCGGTAGCGGTCTGCACGTGCTCGACGGTGCCGGCGACAGCGGCTGCTTCCAGCCGCTTGTCCCTGTTGAGCAGCATGATCAGGGCGCCATCACCGGCGGCGTTGCCGACGGCGACGACATGGCTCAGGTCGCAATCGGGAACCAGGCCCAAGATCATGGCGTGCTCGGGGTCGATGTAGGAACCGAAGGCCCCGGCCAGCACGATGCGGTCGACCTGGGCGATCCCGTAGCGGCGCATGAGCAGCCTGGCTCCGGCGTAGAGCGCGGCCTTGGCCAGCTGGATCGCGCGCACGTCGTCGGTGTGAATCACGACCGGGCGGCCCGTGCTGGTTTCGTCCGGGTAGGCCAGGATGAAGTAGCCCTTGATCCCCTCAAACTGCAACCGTGGCGTGGGGGCGGCGGCCACGAAGCGGCCGGTAGCGTCCAGGAGGCCGGCCTTATAGAGCTCGGCGATGGCCTCGATGATGCCGGAGCCGCAGATACCGGCGACCTTGACCTGGTCCGAGGCCTGGCGCTTCCGGCGCTGCCGCTCTGCCCTGGCGGCCGCCAGGGAGAGGCCCACCAGGGCCTCAAGCTCATGGTTTGTGCCGTTGTCCGCAGTGCCGGCCCCATGGGACTCGATCCAGTCGTCGCGGCCGATCAGCCTGTAAGACACGCTGAGGGTAGCCGGGTCGATGCGCACCCGCTCGACGGCGCCTGGCGCGGCACGCATGCCGTGGCGCACCTGGGCCCCCTCGAAGGCTGGCCCAGTGGGGGACGAGGCCGAGAGCAGGCGATGCCTGTTGCCGAGGACGAGCTCGCCGTTGGTGCCCACGTCGATCAGCAGGGTGATATCATCCCGGCGGTGGGGCTCCTCGGCGATGATGGCGGCGACGTTATCGGCGCCCACGTGGCCGGCCTCCACCGGGGGCACATGGACGTAGGCCCCGCGGGCGACCGGCAGGTCCAGATCACGGGCCTTGATATCGATCGGCTCCTTGACGGCGGGGGCAAAGGGTGCACCGCCAAGCTCTGAGGGGTCGATGCCCAGGAAGATGTGGTGCATGATGGTGTTGCCGACCACCACCAGATCCAGCACATCCGCCGGGACCAGCCCGGCGCTCGCCGTGGCCCGGGCGATGAGATCGCCGAGGGCGATCATGGCGGCGTGGTGGAGGGTTTGCAGCCCGGCAGGGTTCTCCATGACATAGGAGACCCGGGACATGAGATCCTCGCCGTAGCTGATCTGGGGGTTCATACAGCTCTCGGTGGCCAGGAGGCGGCCGGAGCGCAGCTCCGCCAGGTGGGCGACGATGGTGGTGGTGCCCAGGTCGACGGCGATGCCATAGGCCACCTCGTGGTAGCCGGCTTGCAGGTGGATCACCTCGTGGTCCTGCCATACGGCAGCGGTGACCCGGCCCCGGCCTTGGCGCAGGGCAGGTTGCAGCGCGGGCAGGATGGCCGGGTCGATGCGCAGTTCCGGGCGCGCCAGGCCGAAGCGCTGCGCCAACTCATCAGCCAGCCGGGCCCAATCGCTGCGCTCATCGTAAAGGCTGGCCGGAGGCAGCTCCACGTAGCACAGGCGCACGGCGGCGTTGAGGTCAATGGCCCGCTCCGTGGCAGCCTTGCGCACAACCTGCTTGTGGGCCCGGCTCTCCTCCGGCACGGTCACCAGCACATCTCCCTGCACCAGGGCGGCACAGGAAAGCCGGCAGCCAGCCAGCAGCCCCTCTTGTTCCCGGTAGCGGGCCTCGCGTTCGGACTCTCCGGTGACGTGGGCGGCGGACGACTCCATGCCATAGCGGGCGAATTGCCCCTCCTCCACGCGCACCTGGCACTTGCCGCAGGTCTGGCGGCCGCCGCAGATGGACTCGATCTGCACGCCCAGCTGCCGCGCGGCATCGAGCAGGCTGGTGCCGGCAGGGACCTCGCCCTGCCGGCCGGCCGGCTGGAAGACCACCCGGTATAAGACGGAGGCGGGGGCCTGGCTCCCGTCTCCGTCTGGCGCTATGAGAGTACTAAGACGTTGTGACACGCTACCGCCGCCTGCGACCGGCGCAATTGGGGCCAAGGACAGAAAGTCTGGCCCCTCCGGCTACAGGGCACCCGATGATTGTAATCGACGGCAAGGGGCGTGTCAAATGGGGGTTTCTAAAG
>JAULUH010000401.1:0-1532 GCA_032111745.1 Anaerolineae bacterium
CGCCGAAGGTGGTTGGTGCAGCGGCGTGAAGATCGTCTTCTTCCCCGGTGGCTCCCCGGGCGGCCCCTTTGAGACCGTCGTCTACAACGGCGCCGTCGCCGCCGCCGCCGACCTGGGCGCTGACGTGGAGTACGTGTGGTCCGATTGGAACCCTGAGAATATGGTCACCCAGCTGGGTGAGGCCATCGCCACCAAGCCGGATGGCATCGCCATCATGGGCCATCCCGGCGACGACGCCTATGGCCCGGCCGTGGACGACGCCCAGGCCCAGGGCATCATCGTAACCCACCAGAACACCACCTTGCCCCAACTCGAGGAGAAGTACAAGGGCAACGGCTTCGGCTATGTCGGCCAGGAGCTCTATACGGCAGGCTACGACCTGGGCGCCGAGGCCGTGCGCCGCTTCGGCCTGCAGGCGGGCGATAAGGCCATGGTCTGGGGCCTGCTCGCCCAGGCCGGCCGCGGCCAGCGCACCCAGGGCGTCATCGATGCCCTGGAGGAGGCCGGCCTCACCGTCGATTACCTGGAGATCGACGATGCCACCAACGCCGACGCCTCCAACGGCACCTCCATCTTCGTGGGCTACGTCTCGGCTAACCCCGACGTCAAGCTGGTGGTCACCGATCATGGCAACCTGACCGGCACTTTGCAGACCTTCCAGGAGGCCGCTGGCCTCGGCCCTGACGACATCTCCACCGCCGGCTTCGATCTCTCCACCGCCACCGTCGAGGCGATCCGCGGCGGCTGGACCGACCTGATCATCGATCAGCAGCAGTGGCTGCAGGGCTACCTGCCCATCTTGCAGATCTGCCTGACCAAGAAATACATGTTCACCGGGCTGCATATCGACACCGGCGCCGGCGCCGGCTTTGCCCACAAGGACAACGTCGAGCTGCTGGCCGACCTGGTAGACCAGCAGATCCGCTAGTCCAGCTGGCGGCAAGACCTGGCAGATCCGGCCTGGATCTGCCAGGTCTCTCGCCCCCTCGCCCACCTGGAAGCTATCATCTGGAAGATGCCCTATGGAAGAACCCTATCGACTGGAGCTGCGCAACGTCTCTAAGTCCTTCGGCGAGGTGCAGTCCCTGCGCAACGTCGACTTCGTCCTCGGCCGTAACGAGGTCGTGGGCCTGCTGGGCGACAACGGCGCCGGCAAATCCACCCTCATCAAGATCGTCACCGGGTATTACCAGCCCGACCAGGGCGAGATCTATTTCGGCGGCCAGAAGATCGATCACCTGACCGTGCCCCGGGCCCGCGAGTTGGGCGTCGAAACCGTTTACCAGGAGCGCGCCCTGGCCGAGCAGCAGACCCTGTGGCGCAACATCTTCCTGGGCCGTGAGCTGACCAACTCACTGGGCCTGCTCAAGGTCAAGGAGATGAAGCGCGAGACCGAGAGCCTCATGCTCCAGTCCATGGGCTTTACCTCGTCCGCCGTGAGCCCAGAGTCCACCATCCAGACCTTCTCCGGCGGTGAGAAGCAGGGCGTGGCCATCGTGCGCGCCCTTTATTTCGACGCCGACATCATCGTC
>JAULUH010000402.1:0-18646 GCA_032111745.1 Anaerolineae bacterium
GCTTTGGCCGGGCTTGGCCTCCAGCCCGGCCAAAGCCTCGACTCCTGACTCCCGGCGAGCCTCGCCTTCGTGTGCTGGCCGTATCCGTCCCCACCGCCGCAATGACGTCCGCCATGCGGCAATAGACCGTCCACGCACCAGCAACCAACCATGGGCCGCGAACGACTCCTAGCCGCACTGAACCATCAGGAGCCTGACCGGGTGCCTTTCGACCTGGGCAGCACCCAGGTCACGGGCATTCACGTCATAGCGTACCGCAACCTGCGGGCCGCCCTGGGCTTGCCTGAGGTCCAGCCCCAGCTGTGCGACGCCGTGCAGCAGCTGGCCATGTCCGACGACGACCTGGTGGAGCTGCTTGGTGTGGACGTGCGCGGACTGTACCCCCTCAACAGCCACAACTGGGGCATCACGGAGGAGGACGGCGACGACTACTTTATCTACCGCGATGAGTGGGGCATCGTGCACCGTCGCCCCCGGCCCGATGGCCTCTACTTCAGCATCTGGCAGGTGCCACTGCCTCAGGATGACATAACAATCCGGGATGTCGAGCGCTATCCCTGGCCTGACATGGGTGCGCCCTGGCGCGTGGCTGGCCTGCGGGAAGAGGCCCTGCGCTACCGTGCCGCCGGCTACGCCGTGGTACTCAAGGATGCCTTCGCCGGCATCTTCGAGTTCGCCCAGCGCATTGCCGGCATGGAGAACCTCCTGGTGCTGATGGCCGTGAACCCGGCGGTGGCCGAGGCCCTTTTCGACCAGCTCCTGGCCCTCAAGCTGGCCTACTGGCGGACAGCCCTGGTGGAATTGGGCGACGTGGTCGACGTAGTCACCTATGCGGACGACTACGGCACCCAGGAGTCGCAGCTCATCTCGCCCGCCATGTTCCGTAGCCTGCTCAAGCCGCGCGTGCGCCAGGTGCTGGAGGTACAGGCGCAACTGGCGCCCCAGGCCAAACGTTTCTTCCACTCTGACGGCAATGTGCGTCCCTTGATCCCTGACTTCCTGGAGATTGGCGTGCAGATCCTCAACCCGGTGCACATCCGCGCCCGGGGCATGGATCCGGTCGCGCTGAAGCGTGACTTCGGCCAGGACCTGGTCTTCTGGGGCGGCGGCGTGGACACCCAGGGCGTCCTGCCCAATGGCACCCCCGAGCAAGTCAAGAAGGACGTGCGTCGCAACATAGAGGCTCTCGCCCCCGGCGGCGGCTACGTGTTCAACACCATCCACAACATCCAGCCCGACGTTCCGCCCGAGAACATCATGGCCATGTGGGAAGCCCTGCAGGAGGCCGGCCACTACCGCCACCCGTCGAGCCCCTGGCCGCTCCGGGTTCGTAGTGGCGGCTTCAGCCGCTCTCTGGGTTCGTAGTAGCGGCTTCAGCCGCTCTCTGGGTTCGTAGTAGCGGCTTCAGCCGCTCTCTGGGTTCGTAGTAGCGGCTTCAGCCGCTCTCTGGGTTCATAGTAGCGGCTTCAGCCGCTCCGGGCGCCGGAGTCGAGGCTTTAGCCGGATTGGGCAAAGCCTCTGCAGCTTCCCCCCGAGTCGAAAGAAGCCCTTGCGCTCCCGGCGCTCTCCGCAGCTCATTTCCGGAGGTCTACCGCCATGCCCACCCAACCCTGGTCCCTTTCTCCTGATCGCTTCTTCTCCCCCGACCCGGCCCAGCGCCGCGTCGCCCGCGACCTCTACGCCAGCATCCGCGCGCTCCCGCTGGTGTGTCCCCACGGCCATGTAGACCCCCGCCTCTTCGCCGATCCCAACTACCGCTTCCCCAGCCCAACCGAGCTCCTCATCATCCCCGATCACTACATCACCCGCATGCTCTACTCCCAGGGCATCCCCCTGGAGGCGCTGGGCGTGCCGCGGTTGGACCACGGGCCGGTAGAGCAGGACCATCGCCGCATCTGGCAGACCTTCGCCGAGCACTTCTATCTCTTTCGCGGCACGCCTTCAGGCGCCTGGCTGGCGGCTGAGTTGGTGGAGGTCTTCGGCGTCACCGAGAAACTCACCCCGGAGAACGCCCAGGACATCTACGACCACATCGCGGCCCAGTTGGCCACGCCGGCCTTCCAGCCGCGGGCCCTGTACGACCGCTTCAACATCGAGGTGCTAGCCACCACCGATGCTGCCACCGATCCTCTCCAGCACCACCAGGCCATCCGCGCCTCGGGATGGCACGGTGATATCCGGCCTACCTTCCGGCCCGATGCAGTGGTCAACTTGGACACGGCCGGTTGGCGTGCCAACGTCGACCGGCTGGGCCAGGTCACTGGCCGCGATGTCTACTCCTATCGCGGGTTCGTGCAGGCCCTGGAGGAGAGGCGGCAGTTCTTTCAGGAGATGGGCGCCACAGCCACGGACCATGCGGCGCTGACGGCCTACACCTGCGAACTGTCGCCAGCGGATGCGGCAGCCATCTTTGAGCGCGCCCTGCAGGGTCAGGCTACCGCGGTAGATGCCCAGCAGTTCACCGGCCACATGCTCGTGGAGATGGCGCGCATGAGTGTGGAGGATGGGTTGGTGATGCAGCTCCACGTAGGCTCGGTCCGCAACCACAACGTCGCTGTATTCGAGCGCTTCGGCCCTGACCGTGGTGCCGATATCCCTCAGGCCACCGATTTCGTCCACGGCCTGCAGCCCCTGCTCAACCGCTTCGGCAACGACTCCCGTCTGACCCTGATCCTCTTCACCCTGGACGAGAGCACCTACGCCCGGGAGCTGGCTCCGCTGGCCGGACACTATCCTGCCGTCTGCCTGGGACCTCCCTGGTGGTTCCACGACAGTCTCAACGGCATCCGTCGCTACTTCGACCGGGTCATGGAGACCGCCGGGCTGTACAACACCGCTGGCTTCAACGACGATACCCGGGCCTTCCCCTCGATCCCGGCCCGCCACGACCTGTGGCGCCGGGCCAGCGCTGACTGGCTGGCCGGCCTGGTAGTGAGAGGCAGCGTGGATGACCTCGACGCATCGGAGATGGCCGCCGAGCTCGCCTACGATCTGGCCCGCCGCGCCTACCGTCTAGGGGACTGAGGCCAGGCGAGCGTACACGTCGCCTGATCCCTTCTCCGCTGCCAGCGCCCGCAGGCGGGCCACCATCAGCTCTGGTGCTAGCCAGGACACGCTCAGAAGTTTCTGCGTCTCCCCTGCCGACCAGTTGTATTCGTAGACCCCCAACTGTTCCAGGCGCTGGATGCAGGCGATGGCCAGGTTTGCGGCCGGGGCGACAGTCTCAAAGGACAACGCCGGGAGGGGTTGGGACAGGCCGCTCAGCACTTCCAACTCGTAGCCCTCCACGTCGATCTTGCAGAAGGCCGGCCGGCCGAACTGGGCGATCAGCGCGTCCAGAGTCGTGACCTGCACCGTTGCCTCTGTGTCCCACTGCACAGAGGCGAAGGCCTCTGCATGCCGGACCGCGTGGATCCAATCCTGTGACAACGACGAGACGGTAGGGTGGCGCTGGCTGATGTAAATGCGGCCGGAGCCTGGAGTCGCCCCCACGGCCTGCTCCACCAGCACCACGTTCCTGCTATGGCCGTACCAGCGCCGCAACAGGGCCGCAAGATGCGGTTGCGGCTCCACCGCGACTACCTGAGCGCCCAAGTCGAGCCATGCCTGCAGGCGATTCCCTACATGGGCGCCGATGTCGAAGCACAGGTCGCCGGGGTGGATGAACTGCCGGTAGAAGCCGGCTAGCTGGCGACGACGGCCCGGCACGCCGCGATAGATGAGGAGGGATCTCAGCAGGCCCAACCCTGTGCGCAAGCGGCTCACGAAGCTCGGCGCCCAGCTGGGTCACGGCTGGCTTGGGCCATGGACACCAACTCGTTCCACAGCCCCTCCACAACTGACGGCACCGCGGCCATCACCTCGGCTGAAAGGCCCCGCCCGGGCTCACGCGAGCCTATCTCAATCCCCCAGAGTATCACCCTTTTGGGCAGCCAGTCCAGCGCAGCAGCCAGGTCGAGCAGCTCGCGCACGCCAAATCCATGGGATGAGGTCCGCTCAGCACCACGCACGTCCAGCACACCCGGTTGCCAGAGCTGGCGATGCACTGTGCCTGGCGCCGCGCCGCTTACCGCCGCATCCACAATGATCGCGGTGTCATACTCGTGCAGCGCATCCAGCAGCGCTATGTCGGGCTGGACCATCGTGACAAAGCTTGCCGGTATCAAGTCAGCAGCGAAGGGTCTGGCCTGTGCCAGGGCCTCCAGGCGGTGCACCACCTCCAGGCCGACGCCGTCGTCCGAGGCCCAGGGATTGCCAATGCCCACGACCAGGGTAAGCATCAGGGATCGGTATGTCTTGTGATGTTTAACTTCAGGTAGTGCGTGGCACAGGAGATGCACGGGTCGTAGTTGCGGATCAACTGCTCGCACTGCCAGGCCGCTTCCTCCAGGGGCAGGTCGATGACCTGGGGCACGAAGGCTCGCAGGTCATCCTCCATGCGCCTGAGGTTCTGGGATGTCGGCGCGTCGATGCGAGCCTCCTGGATAATGCCCTGCTGGTCGAGGCGATAGCGGTGGTAGAGCATGCCTCTGGGTGCTTCGGTGATGTGGCAGCCAGTGCCGGCTTGCGGCGCTCCGTCGACGCGCGAGGGCTTCGGCTGCTGGTAGTCCTCGATCAGCTGTAGGGCCTCCTCGAATGCATGTACCACCTCCAGGCTGCGGGCGACGATGCTCTTGAACGGGTTATTGCTGGGCAGGCCTAGGTCGTGCTCCCGTAGCGCCTGCTGGGCCGTCGGTGACAGCTTCTCCAGGTTCAGGTTGACGCGGGCCAATGGTCCTACCTGGTAGCTTCCCGCGCCCAGGTGCACGACGTGCACTGCGTGGGAGTGAGCCACATGCTCCTCCACGAAGTGGCCCTCGTATTCCTCCATGGTGATGTCCAGCCCCCGGGAGCTGACCACGCGGCCCTCGTTCATGGGGAACTCGTCCGGATGGCTTAGCGAGACGAACTCGTAGTCCTCCTCGAAGTCCGGGCAGGGCAGGGTGGCTACCAGGGCCACCGTGTCCACAGCGGCCTGCAAGCCCCATTCCAGGTCTGGCTTGAGCGCCAGCAGCTGCTGCCTGGTGGGTGCCTTGGTCCAGCCGCCCACACAGGCTGAGATCGGATGCACTTCCCGGCCGCCGATGACGGCCAGCAGGGCGTTGCCGATCTTCTTCATGCGCAGGGCTTGCTCCACCGCCGGCTTGAGGGACGGCTCGGCCGCCATGGCGATGGCGTTGGCGTAGCCCAGGAAGTCCGGCGCATGCAGCAGGTAGATGTGCAACACATGGCTCTCGATCCACTCCGCGCAGTAGAAGAGCCGCCGCAGGGCGCGGATCTGTGGGGTGATCTGCAGCCCCAGGATCTTCTCCATGGCGTGCACGGAGCTCATCTGGTAGGCTACCGGGCAGATACCGCAGATGCGCGCCGTGATATCCGGAGCCTCCCGGTAGCTGCGGCCCCGCAGGAAGGCCTCGAAGAAGCGGGGCGGCTCGAAGATGCGCAGCTCCAGGTGCTTGACCTCCCCGTTCTCTACCTCGACATCCAGCGCGCCCTCACCCTCCACCCGCGCCAGGTAGTCTACCTGGATGCGTTTGGTGCCGTTTGCCGAGACTTTGGGGAGGGGTGACAGGATGCTGGACTGGGATCCGACTGGGGTCGCTGGGGTCTGTTGTGCGCGCGTCATCATGCCATCTCCTCATATCGGTCACTTGCCATGCGGAAGGGGTCGGCGTTGCCGTTGAAGCTGCGGAACAGGCGGACGATCTCCGCCGCGGCCAGGCCCATCTGCTCGAATTGCAGGCCCAGGGATTGGCTGTTGGGGGCTTCCATCGGGCCAAAGCAGCCATAGCAGCCCCGCTGGTAGGCCGGGCAAATGGCGCCACACCCGGCCTGAGTCATCGGCCCCAGGCACGGTATGCCCTGAGCCACCATCACGCAGGTGGTGCCGCGACGCTTGCACTCCAGGCAGACACTGTAGACCGGCAGCCTGGGCTGGCGGCCGATCAGCAGCGCGGTCACCACCTCCAACAACTGGTGTTTGCTGATGGGGCAGCCGCGTAGCTCGAAGTCCACCTTTACATGCTCGGCGATGGGCGACGAGGTCTCCAGAGTCTCGACGTACTCGGGATGGGCGTAGACGATGCGGGTGAACTCCTCCGCGTCCGCCCAGTTGCGCAGGGCCTGGATCCCGCCGGCCGTGGCACAGGCGCCGATGGCGATGAGATACCTGGATTGGCGGCGCACTTCCTTGATCTGCTGAACCTGCTCCGGCGTGGAGATGGAGCCCTCCACCAGGGCCACATCATAGGGCCCCCCTTGAAAGCTGCGGCTGGCCTCGACGAAGTACGCGATCTGCACCGCGTCGGCGACCGCCAACAGCTCGTCCTCCGCGTCCAACAGCGAGAGCTGGCAGCCATCGCAAGAGGCAAACTTGAAGACGGCCAGCCGCGGTTTAGACGGGCCAGCCGCGCCTTTGCCCCCGGTCCTGCTGGTCTGTGTCGTGTTCATGCTAGAAGTCCTCCACGCCAAAGAACGGCTCGATAGCTGCATACGAGAACACCGGCCCTTCCCGGCACACGAATGTGGGCCCGAATTGGCAGTGTCCGCAGAAGCCCACGCCACACTTCATGTTGCGCTCCATGGAGACGTAGATCTGTTCCTTGGGAATGCGCCGCGCCAGGGCCTCGTAGATCACGAAGCGGATCATGATCTCCGGCCCGCAGGTCAATACGCTGGTCTTCTTTGGATCCAGCCGCAGCTGGTAGAAGAGCATCGGCACCACACCCACGTGCCCGCGCCAGCTCTCGTCCGCTCGATCGACTGTGAGGCGCAACTGGATGTCGTGCTCCTCCCAGGTGTCGAACTCGCCAGCATACAGAACGTCACTGGGCGTGCGCGCGCCGTAGAGCAGGAACACGCGGCCAAAACTGTCCCGGTGGCGCATGACGTGATAGATCACTGGGCGCAGTGGCGCCAGCCCGATACCGCCAGTGACGATGCAAATATCATGGCCGCGCAAGCGCTCCATGGGCCAGGCGCTGCCGTAGGGCCCCCGTAGCCCCACGATGTCTCCTGTGTGCAGCCGGCTCATGGCCCGGGTTACGTTGCCGGCGAACCGGATGGTATGCCCCAGGCGCTCTCGTTGGTCGGGATCCGAGCTCACGGAGATCGGTACCTCGCCGATGGCCGGTAGATAGATCATGTTGAACTGGCCCGGCCGGAAGCTGTAGCGCCCACGCATCACCTGGTCTTCCAGCATGAGCGTGTAGGTAGTGATGGCGTAGGCCTCCTCTCTGGCGTCGACGATCCTGGCCGGGCACAGCTGCATGGGCCTGGAGCCATTGGTGGGCTGGGTAGGGGCAGTCGTTGTCTCTATCATGTCACACCTCCGCTCGTATGGCAGCCAGCTCTTCAGTGATGTCGATGCCCACCGGACACCAGGTGATACAGCGACCGCAGCCCACACAGCCCAGCATCCCGAACTGGTCGATCCACGAGGCCAGTTTGTGCGTCAGCCACTGGCGATAGCGCGAGCGGGTGTGCGGCCGGATATTGCCCCCGTGGACGTGAGAGAAGTCCAGGCTGAAGCAGGAGTCCCACACTCGCACCCTTTCGGTCTGTTGTCCCAGCAGGTCTGGGATGTCCAGCACGTCGCTGCAGAAGCACGTTGGGCATACCTGCGTGCAGTTTGTGCACGACAGACAGCGCTGCGCTACCTCGTCCCAGCGCTGGTGCTCCAGGTTCTGATAGAGCAGGTTTGGCAGGTCCGAGGTGTTCATGGAGCGCCCCATGCGAAGCTCGGCCTCGGCCATGGCCCGCCGCATGGCCTGTAGCTCAAACGCACCGGCGGGCCGCCACCGTACCTGGGCCATCACCTGCCGGCCCACCTCGGACCCCACTTCCACGACGAATATGTCCTCCAGCTCGGTCAGGGCCAGGTCGAAACCGGGCCCCACTCGCGGCCCTGCCCCCATGCTGGCACAGAAGCAGGTTCCGCCCGGTTCGGTGCAGTTCACGGCCAGCACAAAGGCCTGCTGGCGCCGGGCCTTGTAGTCCGGCACCTGGTACGGCCCGCCCAGAAACACCCGGTCCTGGATGATGATGGCCTGCAGCTCGCAGGCCCGCACGCCCACAAAGGCGTAACGCGTCGCCGGTGGAGGGCCTCCGGTGACGGTGAAGGAGCCATTTTGTCTCGTCACCGTGGCGAACTTCTGCCTGGGCGGATACAGAAAACGTTTCCAAGAGTGGGGGCCCACCACGTAGCCGAAATAGAAACCGTCGTTGCGCTGGCGCAGGCGATATCTTCCGGCTGCCTGTTCATCGGTCCAACCTGCAGGCAGATCGGAGACGCCCTCGATCTCATCGTATACGATCGCCCCTTCGTCCAGGGTTGGCCCAACCAGCGTGTACTCCATGTCCTTCAAGGCCTGCAGGACACGTTGCAGGTCGTTCTTGGCGATGCTGGCAAAGGCGCCGATGTTGGGAATCAGGTCAGGCATGGTTCCTCCAATTGGCTAGCGTCCGGTTCCAGGCTCGAAGATGTCCAGGAGCTGCAGGCGTGTGGCCTTCAGCCGGCCGGCAATCACGCCCGCCACCCGCCAAAGCAGCGCGCAGCCCAGGTCGTGGTCGTTCCGCATAGTCTCCCGCAATTGGGCGGCTTCAAACGCCAGGGCCGTCGTAGTGGTCACGGTACGGCCGCTGGCTGTCTTGTGTTCCCCGGGGAACAGCGAGGACCATCCCAGCAGCTCGCCAGGACCCACGGTCAGTATCGTGGCCTTGCCCCTGCTGGGAATGCCGACATCGATGGCGACCCGCCCCTCCTCGATCAGATAAACCAGCCGGCCAGGGTCGCCCTCCCGAAAAATGATCTCGTCGGCGGGGAAGCTCACGTGCTGTGCCATGCCCGCCAGCTTCTCTTGCTGGTATGGCTCCAGCTCGCGTGTGAAATCCAGTCTCTGCAGAACCTCCAGCACCTGATCTTCGGCCATCGATCTGTTCCTTTCTGCCTGACAGGAGAACTCGAATGCATTACGTGAAAATTATAACGAAAAGTCACACTTTTGTCCACCCCGCGCCAAGCCGTTCATGCCCCTAAATCCATCGGAGCAGATGTCCTACGTCGCTCTGCGCGCTGGACCATGCTAGCCTGTGTTCTTCCGTGCCTACAAGCACAAGTCCCCCGCCGACCAGGCAGGGGACTTGCATATCCACGGCATCGAGCGCCAGCTACCCGCTCTGCTGGCTGAGCAGCACCTCCCGAATCGGGAACGGAATCTCGATGCCCTGCTCCTGGAACGCCTGCTTGATGGCCTTGACCCCCTGGTCCTTGGCGTCCAGGAACTTGCTTTGGGTCGTGTCGATCCAATAGTACAGCGTGAAATCGATCGAGCTGTCGCCGAAATTGTCGAATACCACCTGCGACGGCGGGTCATCCAGCGCCAGGTCTGGCACATCCCGGATTGCCTGCAGGGCGACGCGCGTCGCCTGCTCCAGATCGGTGTCATAGGCTACCCCGACCCGCAGGCCCACGCGGCGCTGTGTGGCCTGGCTTAAGTTGGTCAGCGGGCTGGCATATACGTCGGCGTTGGGGATGTAGACCCGCAGACCATCCAGGGTCTTGATCACCGTCGCCCGCAGGCTGATCTCGTTCACGGTGCCGGTGTAGCCCTTGACCTCTATGATATCGCCAATCTGAAACGGGCGCTGCAGCAGTAGGAGCAGGCCGGCTACGAAGTTCTTGGAGATGTCCTGCAGCGCAAAACCGATGGTAAACCCGATGATGCCCAGGGCCAACACGAACGCGCCGACATTGAAGTTGATCTGCTCCAGCGCCCAGATGGTGCCGAAGGTGATCACCGTGAACCGGCCCAGGCGCCCTAGCAGCGTGCCCACCGAGGGCTCCAGCCCGCGCTTGCTGGCCCAGCGTTCAATCAATCGCGCCACGAAGCCGGCCAGCACCAGGGCGCCGGCGAAGATCAGCAGTGCCGTCGCCAGCCGCGGCAGAGTCAGGATGACGTTGCCAAATATGGCTTCAACACTTTGAGGATCGGGAGTCATGAACAGCCTCTCCTAATAGCGCTCATCCTCAGAGCACAGATGCAGTCTGGGTCACAGTCGGGAACCGGCGCACACACGGGGGATTATACCACGCAACCGCACTCGTGCTATACTGGTGTCGTCACTGGGCACCAATCGGTCCTGTTTTCACGCTCTCAAACGCCTGCTGCATCAGGAGGGTTTCTATGTCCGGTCTCCGGCTCGGCATCAACATCGGCTACTCAGGGTCAACCATTCATCTGCCTGTCGACCTCATCCAAGAGGCCGATCGTTTGGGCGTGTACGCCGTCTGGGCCGCCGAGTCCTACGGCTCGGACGCCGTCACGCCGCTGGCCTGGATCGGCGCCCTGACAACGAATATCCACTTGGGCACCGCGATTATGCAGATGCCTGCCCGCACCCCCGCCAACACCGCTATGACCGCCATCACGCTAGATCAGCTGTCGGGTGGCCGTTTTCTGCTGGGCCTGGGCCTCTCCGGCCCCCAGGTCGTCGAGGGTTGGCACGGCCTGCCCTATGGCAAGCCCCTGCCGAAGACCCGCGAGTATGTCGCCATCGTGCGCACCATCCTCCAGCGTGAGCAGCCTGTGGTCTTTCAGGGTGAACACTACCAGGTGCCCTACGCCGGTCCGGACGCCACCGGCCTCGGCAAGCCCCTCAAGAGCATCATCCACGGCCGGGCCGACCTGCCCATCTACCTGGCCGCCATCGGCCCCCAAAACGTGGCCCTGGCTGCGGAAATCGCCGACGGCTGGCTGCCGGTGTTCTTCTCCCCGGCCCACTACGCCGAAACCTACCAGGAGCACGTCGAGGCCGGCTTTGCCCGGGCCGGCAATGGCAAGGGCATGGACCGCTTCGACATCGCCGCTACGGTGCCGGTGGTGGTGGGAGACGACGTCGCAGCCTGCCGCAACCAGGTCAAGCCGTTCCTCGCCTTGTACATCGGCGGCATGGGCGCGCGGGGCAAGAACTTCTACTTCGACCTCGCCTGCCGCTACGGGTACGAGGCCGCAGCGAACGCCATCCAGGATCACTACCTGGCCGGCCAAAAAAAGGAGGCCGTGGCTGCCGTGCCGGATGAGCTGGTCGATGCCGTGGCTCTCTGCGGGCCCAAGGAGCGCATCGCAGAGCGGCTGGAGTTCTGGCGCCGCAGCCCCGTGACCACCCTTAATATCGCCGATCCCAACCCGCTTAACCTGCGGACAATGGCAGAGCTGTTGATCTAAAGCCGCGCACTCTTCATCGCTCCAGGACTTCCAGCTGTTGCTGGATCAGATCCATCAGCTCACCCACGGTCCGGCGGTCGAACGCGAAGCGCGCGCCCGCGGCCTGGAACAGCTCGGGCAAAGGCCGCGTGTCGCCCAGCGTCAACGCCGCCCGGTAGGCCGCCACCGCCTGTCCCTGGTCAGCCATGGCGTTGCGCCACACCTGCAGCGCCCCCAGCTGCGCCAGTCCATACTCGACATAATAGAAGGGATCGGTGAAGATGTGGCCCTTGCGGTGCCAGCCGGTCTCCTTCTCCGTCTGCAGGCCTCGGTAGTCGATGTCCGGCATGAAACGGTCCCACAGCGCGCTCCAGGTGGCGTCCATGTCGGCCGCAGTCACCCCGGCCGGTGCCTCGGCATAGACCCAGTGCTGGAAGCCATCGACCACGGCCATGTAGGGCAGGAACCACACGATCTTGCGCAGCTGGCCGGCATACGCGCGCCGGGCCTCCGCCTCGTCGTAGAACCCCCCGCGGTCCCGCGCCAGGTAGGGCGCGCTCAAGAGCTCCATGGCCATGGACGCCACCTCGCAGAACTCCATGGGGCCGTTGTAGTTGAAGTACAGCGGCTGGCGCATGGACTCCATCAGGTGGAACGCGTGGCCACCCTCGTGCAGCAGGGTCGAGACGTCGTCGTCGGTGCCGACGGCATTCATGAAGATGTAGGGCCGGCCACTGACCGCGAAGTCGTTGCAGTAGCCGCCCGGCGCCTTGTTGGGCCGCGAGGCCAGGTCCAGGTAGCCATCCCGCATCAGGGTGTAGTGCCCGGCAAGCTCGGGATCGACTTGGCGGAAGATGCGGTAGGCACCCTCATCCAGCTCTTCAACACTGGTGAACGGCCTTAGGGGCTCGCCATAGGGGTCTACCTTGTCGTCCCAAGGCCGCGTCCCGTCGATGCCGAGGCGGGACGCGTGCTGGCGGTACAGCGCACTTGCCAGTGGCACCACTGCGTGCTCGATGGCGTCGTGAAAGGCAAAGCAATCCTCAGGGGTATAGTCGAAGCGGGCGCTGGCCAGCCACTGGTAGTCGCGAAAGTCGCGGAGGCCGGCGTTTTGTGCCACCCGCCGGCGCAAGGGCAGCATTTCCAGGTAGAGATCGTTCAGCCGCTGCCGCTCCACCAGGTAGCGGTCCATCATCAGGTGCCACACCGCCTCCCGGGTCGCGCGGTCCTGCTCCTCCAGGTGGCCCGCGGCCTGGGGCAGTGTCTCGGTCTTGCCCCGCCACTCGATGGTCATGCCCCCCACAATCTTGTCGTACTGGTTACCCAGCAACTTCAGCTGGCTGAGGAGTGGCACATTGTCATCCCGAAAGATGCCGGCCTCTGTACGGAACCGCTTGACCATCATGGCGGTATCGGCCCTGGGGGCATAGTCCTCCAGGCTGAGTAGCCTCTGCTTGAGCTCCTGGGCCGCAGTGCTCCACTGGGGCATAATCACTTCCCAGAAGGTGTTGAACCGCTCCTCGGCCGCAGCGTCCGCTGTGTTCTCTGAAACCTCCCGGTACACCTGGGCGCTGGCCTCCATCACGACGCTGGTGAGGTCACTCCAGCGCTGTAGCCAGGAATCCGCAGTGCCGGCGCTCAGGGGCACCGCCAACAGCTCCTCCACCGCAGGCTGCAACCTGGCCCAGTTCAAGGCATCGACGTCGGCATAGTTTCCTGTATAGGACATGGTAATCTCCTGGTTCGTACGGCAGAGCTCAGGCCAAGCACGGCCCGCCTGGCATTCTACCCCCTGCACCCGCCGCCAGCCAAATCGCCGGTACCACTGGTGGGCATCTGTCACACCTGGAGCCACTGCGGAGTCGAGGCTTTAGCCGGTCCAGTTCAGACCGCCATCTTTGCCGAAACACCGGGATGGATATTATAATGATGGGGCTGCGTTCAAGACCGGTTGACTGCCGTGTTTGTGAATGCAGCCTGATGATACCCTGAATAGACTGGTCTGCAGTTCCCCTGGCATCTGGTCCTCGATAACCCATGCGATCCCGCAGGGCCATGGTCGTCTGACCACGATCCTGCGGGATCGCACGTGTCGGCCGGATGCGGCCCGGCCCGGATTCCCAACCCGCGGCGCGGTCGCCCGCCGTGGTCATCTCACGGAGGTGTTCGGATGAAGATACGGCACACACGTTCAAGCCTGACCGGCCACCGGCCGCGCAAAGCCTGGAGTTTCGCCAGCCTGGCGCTGGTGGTCGCGCTGCTCCTCAGCGCCTGTGGCGCTGCGACCACATCGGCTCCGGCCGGAACCGCTAGCCAGCAGCCCGAGGCCTCAGACCGGCTCTCGTTGCTAGAGTGGTCGGGGTACGAACTGCCGGAGTTCTGGCAGCCCTTTGCCGATCAGTACCCCGACGTCGATCCCGAGCACACCTTCTTCACCGAGGACGCCGAGGCTTTCGCCAAGCTGCAAAGCGGATTTGATGCCGACCTCGTCCACCCCTGCTCACCCTGGTGGAATCTCTACGTGCAGGAAGGCCTCGTCCAGCCCATCGATACCTCCCGCCTCCAGAATTGGAGCGGTATCGATCCCAACATGGCCGCCATGGGCCAGTTCGACGGCCAACAATACTTCATCCCCTGGGATTGGGGCTATGAGTCCATCCTCGTGCGCACGGACAAAGTCCAGACTATTCCCACCTCCTGGGCCGACCTGGCTAACCCCGAGTATGCCGGCCACCTGGCCCTCTGGGACTCGGGCGAGGCCAACCATATCATCGCTGCCCTGGCCCTCGGCTTCGATCCCTGGGCTACCACCGCCGAACAGGATGCGCAGATACAACAGTGGCTGCTGGACGTCAAGCCCAACGTGCTCACCTACTGGGTCGACTTTGTCGAGCTGGCCCAGATGATGGCCGCCGGTGATGTCTGGGTCGCCAGTAACGCCTGGGCCGATACCTACAAGAGCCTGCTGGACGAGGGCGTGCCCGTGCAATACGTCGAGCCCAGGGAGGGTAAGCTGGGCTGGGTCTGCGGCTACGGCATCAGCAGCCAGGCCCAAAACCCTGAGCTGGCCCTGGCCTATATCGACGCCATGATCGCCCCCGACTCCATGGCGACCTTCTCCAACACCTACGGCTACGGCGCGGCCAATCAAGACGCCCTACCCCAGATCGACCCGGAGACGGTCGAGCTCTTCCAGATGGGCGATCCCGCCGCCCTGGAGCAGACGGTTTTCTACCAATCTCTGACCGCCGAGCAACGCCAGAAGATGACCACCATGTGGAGCGAAGTCAAGGCCGCGCCCTGACATGGACACCAGGAGGCGTCTGGCCGTGCTGGTGGGCCCCCCAGCCCTCTGGCTGCTGCTGCTTTTCGTGCTTCCCCTGGGCATCATGGCCCTCTACACCTTTCGCGGTGGTTCCTTTGGGGAGGCGCGCCAGGTATGGACTCTGGACAGCTACCGGGAATTTCTCGCCAGCACCGCCTATCATAGGCTGCTGCTACGCTCGATCCTGGTAGCCTTCGCCGTGTCACTGGCGTCCGTCGTCCTGGCCTACCCCCTGGCCTACTTTCTGGTCTTTCGAGCCGGGTCCCGCCGCGTCATGCTGTTGACGATCCTGGTTATTCCCGCCTGGACCAGCTTCCTGTTGCGTATCCTGGCCTGGCGACTTATCCTGGGCTCCAACGGCATCCTCAACAACGTGCTGCTCTTCCTGGGCTTGATCGATGAGCCGGCGCCTATCCTGCTCTACAGCATGACCGCCGTCATGGTCGTGCTGATATACGTATGGATTCCTTTTGTGGCCCTGCCTATCTTCGCCGGCCTGGAGCGCATCGACAAGAGCCTGCTGGAGGCCGCTGCCGACCTGGGCTGCAACCGGGCGCAGGCCTTTCTGCGCGTCACCCTGCCCTTGAGCATGCCCGGGGTGCTGGCCGGCTTCTTTTTCGCCTTCATCCCCACGGTGGGCGAGTATGTCACCCCGCTGCTGGTGGGCGGCACCCGGGGCATCATGTACGGCAACCTGATCCAAGACCAGTTCGTCAAGGCGCTGAACTGGCCCCTGGGATCGGTGATGAGCCTGGTCATGCTGGTCGTCGTGCTGGCGTTGATCGGTATCTTCCTGCGCTTCGGCCGCGTGTCCGACCTGGTGGAAGCCTAGATGAGCACCACTGCGCACCGGTCGGGCCGGTTGTTCGCCTCCTTCAGCTTCTGGTACTTCCTGCTGGTCACGGCTCTGCTCTATCTGCCCATCTTCCTCTTGATCGTCTTCTCCTTCAACGACTCCACCTCCCTGAGCTTTCCCTGGAAAGGGTTCACGTTGCGCTGGTACCAGTCCCTGGCCGGCGCCGACGAGCTGCTGCGTGCCCTGCGCAACAGCATCGCCCTGGGCATCCTCTCCTCTCTGGTCGCCACCGCCCTGGGCACCATGGCCGCCATCGCCGTGGTCAAGTACCGCTTCCCCGGCCGTGGCCTCTTCGTGGCCGTGGCCGCTATGCCCCTGGTGATTCCCTACGTGGTGCTGGGCGTGGCCATGCTGATCCTCTTCAGCCAGGTGAATCTCCCCCTCTCCCTGTGGACCGTCGGCCTCGGCCACGTGGTCATCAATATTCCCCTGGTGTTGCTGATCGTCGGCGCCCGGCTGGTGGGCATGCAGCGCAACCTGGAGGAGGCTGCTATGGACCTGGGTGCCACCTATTGGGGCACCCTGCGCCGCGTCACCCTGCCCATCGCCTTCCCGGCCATGATCGCCGCCTTCCTTACCTGCTTCACCACATCCTTTGACGAGTTCGCTCTTACCTTCTTTCTGGTCGGCCCGCAGCCCACCTTGCCCGTCTATATCTACTCCCAGCTGCGTTATCCCAACCGGCTGCCCCTAGTCATAGCCATGGCCTCCCTGATCATGGTCGCCTCCGTGGCATTGATCGTGTTCTCCGAGTGGATCCGGCGCCGCGGACAGGAGCCACCCGGCCCAGACATGGTTGATTAGTGAAACATGAGTGACTATGCCGTCGAGCTACGGGATGTGTCGAAGGTCTTTCCCGCCGAGCGCACTGAGCGGGAGTTTCGTGCCGTCCACGACATCGATCTAAACATCCGCACCGGCGAGTTCTTCACCTTGCTCGGCCCCAGCGGCTGTGGCAAGACCACCACCCTGCGCATGATCGCCGGCTTCGAAGTGCCCACCAGCGGCGAGATCTTCATCCAGGGCCAGCCTATGAGCCAGGTGCCCCCCTATCGCCGGCCCGTCAACACGGTGTTCCAGAACTACGCCCTGTTTCCCCACCTGACCATCGAGCAAAACGTGGCCTTCGGACTCGACGTCAAAGGGGTGCCCAAACCGGAGCAACAACGCCGCGTTCAGGAGGCCCTGGAGCTAGTCCGGCTGCCCCAGCTGGGCCAGCGCAAGCCCAGCCAGATCTCCGGCGGCCAGCAGCAACGCGTGGCCCTGGCCCGGGCCCTGGTCAACCGCCCGGCCGTGCTCCTCCTGGACGAGCCCCTGGGCGCCCTGGACTACAAGCTGCGCCAGACCATGCAGCTGGAGCTCAAAGCCCTGCAACATGAGGTCGGCATTACCTTCATCTATGTTACCCATGACCAGGAAGAGGCCCTCACCATGTCCGATCGCATCGCCGTCATGAACCACGGCGAGGTGCTGCAGATCGGTACTCCCGTCCAGATCTACGAGCGCCCCATCTACCGTTTCGTCGCCAATTTCATCGGCGAGACCAACTTCCTCGAGGGCCGCGTCGTGCAGCTGGAGGGCGATAACCGCTGTCGGGTCGAGGTCGAAGGCGGCGTGCCGGTCAGCGGCAGCTACTACCAGCCGGTCGCCGTCGGCGACCCGGTCAGCGTTTCCATCCGGCCCGAGAAGATCCGCATCCATGAGAACCAGCCCGCGTCGCGCCCCAACCTCTTCGAGGTGCGCGTCGAGCGTGTGGCCTATATCGGCTCCGATACCCAGCTGGAGCTCACCATGCCCAACGGCACCTTCCTGCGCCTCTACGACCAGAACGATCTGTCCACCGTGGACGAGAGCTACTTCTACGCCGCTGGCGACCAGGCCTGGATCAGCTGGCGCCCCGAAAACGCCCTGGTCCTGAAAAGCTAACTTGTGAACCTGCTGCCCCGCCAGCATGTGTGGTACAGAAGACTGGTCCAGTTTCGGAAAACTGGACCAGTCGGCGCCCCGCCTGCATGTGTGGTAAAGTAACAGGGAAAGGGTGAACCATGCCTGCCACAACGCCTGGTACCACCGAGTCATCCCTCCCCGCCACCTGGCACACCATGTCTCCAGGGGAGGCCATGGCCGCGCTCCAAACCGGCTTCGCCAATGGTCTCAGCAGCGAGGAGGCCCGGGCCCGGCTCACTACCTACGGCCCCAATGAGCTGGTCGAAGCTCCGCGCCCCGGCTTCTGGCGCCGCTTTCTCGACCAGTTTCGCAACTTCCTGGTCATGATCCTCATCGTGGCCAGCGGTATCTCCCTCCTCCTGGGCGACTACACCGAAGCCGTCGCCATCATGGCCATCGTCATCCTCAACGCCGTCCTGGGCGTCATCCAGGAGTCGCGCGCCGAGGAGGCCCTGGCTGCCCTGAAAAAGATGAGCGCGCCCGAGGCCCACGCCGTGCGCGACGGCCACCAGACAAACGTGCCCGCCCGCGAGCTGGTCCCCGGCGATATCGTGCTCCTCGAGGCCGGCAACTACATCCCTGCCGACGTCCGCCTCCTCGAGGCGGTCAACCTCAAAGTGGAGGAGGCCTCCCTCACCGGCGAATCCGAGCCCGTGCAGAAGAACGCCGATGTGGTCCTCGACCGCGAGATTCCCCTGGGCGACCGCCGCAATACCGCCTACATGGGCACCGTGGTCAGCTACGGCCGCGGCCGTGGCGTGGTCACCAGTACCGGCATGCACACCCAAATCGGCCTCATCGCCGAGATGATCCAGAGCTTCGAGACCGAGCCGACACCCCTGCAGCGCAAGCTGGAGCGCCTGGGACAAACCCTCGGCATCGCTGCCCTGGCCGTCTGTGGCCTGGTCTTCCTGGTCGGCGTCATCCGCTTCATGCTCAGTCCCGTCCCCGGCATGACCCTCTGGGAGGGTATCCTCGACCTGTTTATCGTGGCGGTCAGCCTGGCTATTGCGGCCGTGCCCGAGGGACTGCCCGCTGTGGTGACCATCTGCCTGGCCCTGGGCATGCAGCGCATGGTGCAGCGCCATGCGCTGCTGCGCCGCCTACCCGCTGTGGAGGCCCTGGGCTCGGCTACTGCCATTTGCTCCGACAAGACCGGTACCCTGACTCAAAACGCCATGACGGTCACCCAGGTGTGGACGCCAGAGGCCCACCTCACAGTCAGTGGCGAGGGCTACCAGCCCGAGGGCGAGTACAGTGATGGCAACCAGGTGG
>JAULUH010000403.1:0-2846 GCA_032111745.1 Anaerolineae bacterium
AAGATACTCACGATCGATCGCCAGGTTGCTGGAGCGGCGCAAAACCTCGACCTCGTGCGTGGCAAGGTCGAGCAGCAGCACCGCCGTCGCCTCAGTGGTCGCACCGGCGATCAGAACGGCATGGCCATCCTGCGCCTTCACCTGGTAGATTCGTGTATACGGCAGCTCAACCGGCTCCAGCTGCAACGTCGCCGGGTTCAGCAGGGCCAGGTGGGATTGCCCGGCCTGGTCGTAGCTGCACACGACGCGCCCGTCGCCAAAGGCATAGGTCGACAGGCCGAACAGCCATTGCGGCCTGCCGAACTCGGCCTCCATCGGGTACAGCGCCTCGACGGTGCCGTCCCGCCAGCGGTAGAGATTCCACCAGCCGGTGCGATCGGACACGAAGTGCAGGACGCCGTCCGGCGACCACTCGGGCTGGAAGATAGATTCTCCCGTGCCGCCCGCCACGCGTTGGGGTGCGGTGACCGCGCCCCCGGCCTCGATCCCGGCCACCCACAACTCGCAGCCATCCCAGGGCATGTTCGGGTGATTCCACGCCAGCCAGGCCAGGCAGTTGCCAGCGGGCCCAAGGCGCGGCGCCGCATAGAAGTCATGGCCTGACACGAGCACTGTGGTCTCGCCCGTTTGCAGCGACACGGCCACCACCGCGTTCACGGCTTCGCGGCCCGGACCGGCGTGGTCTTCGCCGATGCAGATCAGGCGGTCGCGCTGGCGATCCAGGATGGCATCGGCGTAGCGCCAGGCGCTGGCAGGGGTGAGCGGCTCGGGCCGGGCGCCGGGCTTTTGCCGATACAGGCGTTGATCCGCGAAGTTGGAGAAGACCACGCTGCCGCCGGCCACCAGGTAAGCGCCGCCGCCGTATTCGTGGACGCGGGTGCAGGCGCTGAAGGGGGGCGGGTTCACGCCGGCGGTGGCCCCGTCGGGCGTCCGCCTTACGATCACGTAACGCCCCTGCTCCTGCGGCCGCAGCTCAAGCCAGTAGATATCGTCGCCATCCAGCATGAGCTGGCCCAGCCTGACCTGCTCCGACACGATCAAGTCGGACGTGATGGGCGATTTCCAGGAGCCGTAAGGAGCGATGGTCTTGGCGGTCATTGTAGCCTCGTTTCTTGAAGGTCGCCCAGCCAACGGACGTCGTGGGCCGTGCCGGCCAGGGCATGGTCTCCTTAGCCCGATCCCTGGCCAGGCTGGTTGCATCAATTATAGCAGAGTTACCGACCATTCAATAAGGGAGAACGGCTTGACGTAGTGCTTCCATTTGGTAAGGTGAGATTCCCCACCCGGTTATGAGCCAGATCATTGCGCACCAGGCGAATCCATGGTTTAATAAGAGTACCTCACTGAACCGTGGTGCCGTTCTCTATCGTTCCCTGGAGGTGTAGCATGGACTTCGGAAAGGTATTGTCTCGGGCATGGGAGATCACCTGGCGCTGGAAGGTCCTGTGGATCTTCGGCTTCCTGGCCAGCCTGGGGCAGGGATGGGGTGGTGGCGGCTCCTCGTACTCCTTCGACAGCCAGGACTTCAACGCAGAGAGCTGGGGCCAGGGCATACCCGAGGCTTTCTGGGCCGCCATGGGTGGCGTGGTGCTCGCCCTCATCTGCGCGCTCTTCGTCCTGGCGATTATCATCTGGATCGTGAGCATCATCGCCCGCGGCGCCCTGATCGCCGGGGTGGCGCAGGTGGAGGATGAGGAGCAGACCTCGTTTCGCCGGGCGTGGGACGTGGGCTTCCGGCGCTTCTGGACCCTCTTTGGCCTGTCCGTGTTGGCGGCGCTCCCTATTCTCATCCTGGTCCTCGCGGGAATGGTCCTGTTTGGCCTGGGCATTGCCGGCGGCATCGGCCTGATGGACGTCCAGGAGGCGGCAGGGATCGGGACGATTGTGACGGTCTCGCTGCTTTTCGGGTGCTTCCTGTGCTGCGGATTGGTGGTGCTGGGGATCGTGTTGGAACAGATCCGGGTCTACGGGGAGCGGGCGGCGATCCTGGAAGGCCTGGGCTGGATCGACGCCTTCAAGCGCGGCTGGCAGGTGATCAGGGACAACCTGGGGCCCACCATCGTGCTGTGGGTGATCTTCGTCGTGCTGGAGCTGATCATTGCGGCTATCTCCATAGGCTTGACCCTGCTGCTGGTGGCGCCCTCCCTGGTCCTGATGGGCGTGACCGAAGGCGAAGCCTGGTCTTTTGTGCCCCTGCTGTGTGGCGGCTTGCTGGGGCTGGTCATCTTCGCCCTGGTGCGCAGCGTGGTGACCGCCTTCGTATCGGCTTCCTGGACCCTGACCTTCCGTGAGCTCACGGCCGGGCCTGCGATAGCCGAGGTAGAGGTCGCAGCAGTATGAAGGCGATCGTCCAGGACAGCGCAGGGCATCGCATGACAGCGCGTCGCGTCGTTCAGAGAGTGGCCATCCTCATCGTGGCGATCCTCATCCTGCTGGTCACCCTGGGAAACGCGCCCGCGCCCTGGGCATCCTGCGAGGGCAAGGCGGAGGGTGACGCGTGCACCCAGTATGGGGGCTGTTTCTCGTGGGGAGGCAAGTGCGTGTTCGACCCAGAGTGCGGCGGCTGGCGTGAGGACGGCTGCCTATTATGTAAATAGCTGGCCGTGCTGGCTGGCGATGAATGGGATACTGGCGCCGCACTCAGGAAGTGCGGCGCATCTCATCGCCCTGGTGGTCACGCTCCTGGTCGAAGGCGCCGGCATGGCGGTGCTTCTATGGATCTGGGGCGGCTCCCGGGCGCAAATCCAACGCTGCGTGCTGGTCTGCCTGGGCGTGAACCTGGTGACCCACGCCGCCTTTTGGCTAGCCTATCCCCTGGTGCCCCTGGAGGCAACCCTGCGGCTGTG
>JAULUH010000404.1:0-3044 GCA_032111745.1 Anaerolineae bacterium
CCCGCAGCCGCTGTGCGTGCAGGTCTTGGAGAGCGCCACGAAACCCGCGGTGCCCACGTTGATCACGATGGCGTCGGCGGCCTGCAGGATGACAAACTGCCCGGCCGTGCCGATGTTGGCCTGCGCCACGTTCACCGCCACGGCGGTGCCGCTGATGGTGACCCCCGCCTGCCCCCCGGGGCTGGTGCCACCCCCAGGCGTGGTGCCCCCAGGTGCCGCGGGGGCTTGCGGGGCCGTGGCCTCGCCGCCGCACGCCGCGGCCAGCGCGGAGGCAATGAAATATGCGGCCGTGGTGCCCACGAAGGCGCGGCGATCCACCGGGGACGACGAAGGCAAGGGGGGCATGGACGTCTCCAACAGGTGAGCTCGCACGATGGGCGGTCACGCGGTGAACACGGGACGCACGCGCGCCGGTTCCCCGCCGCCTCCGCCGCAGCGCCGCCGCCTCAGCCCCCGCGTGCCATCAGCGCTGCCGAGTCTCATTTCCAACGGTGCGCTGGACGGGGGAGCCTACGGGAGGAGGGACACGTCCCGCTGCCCCGCCGTCTGCTGGAAACGGCGGCCGGGCGCGTCGTGTCCGGTGCCCCGTGTCGGACATCCCGGAGTTGCCGAGGCCGGTCGTGGCGGCATCGCGCCTCAGCGATGCACGCGCTACGTGTCCGGGGAACGATGACCGCACTGTGACAGTTGCCCGGAACCGGGTTGAATCCACCAGACAAGCCCTGACCGTCCATCACTTCAATGGCAAAGCTCCTCGACCATCAGTGGCAATGCTGAATTGACAGCCTCCCAATCAAGCAGGTAGCCTTTGCCCCTCAAATAGGCTCGAACCGCTGATGGCCCCTTGAACAGTCCATGCCATCGGTACGGACCCGTTCCGTAATGCTCGATCTCGTACAAGAGCAGTCCGGTACACCCGCCAGATCCCCTAATCGCGGCAATCACAGGGCCGGTGGGCTCACGATCCCAGTAGCTTGGCTCCTGATTGAACACGCATTGCGCCTCAGCCAGCAATGCCATTCGGATTGCGCTGCGATCCGATCGATCCACATCACCATACTGGACATGCTCAATCAGCTGCGACCGGGTGGGAGCATGGATCCAGCGCTCCAGTTGCGAGGTATTGTCGCCGAGGAGACCCTCGTCGAGGTACTGCGTCAGGAGATCAAGCTCTGGCCCAGTCCACCTGATATTGACCGCACCCATGGCCACGAGCGCCCCATCCACCAGCGATTGTCCCTCCCTGCAAAGGACAGGAACCAGCCGTCTGGGATGACCATTCTCAACGCCGGCCTCCCTTTCCGAAACTGCGCCGGATTTCCTCAACTCGTTCCATTGCATCCTCCTTGGACGGGTAGAACTCAATGCCCTCTGCGTCTTCCCGTACATCCAGCAGATATCCCTCGGCGACACGCCACAGGAACAGATCGATCGAATACGCTCCTGGGCCGCCATACGCGCCTCCCCCGACCCGAATGCTCTTCACCAAGCGTCCGACATCCCCGAGGACCAAGAGTCCCTCCTCATTCGCCTCATGCAGCGTCATCCAGCGATATCCGCTCCACACCTCCGTTCGCCGATCAATCCGCCGCACCCGGCCGGGATTTCTGTAGAAGCGCTTACGCTGCCCGGATTCCGACCGAAGCGCTGCCATCCAGACGTTGGCACCGCGCTGCTCCGTCTCAAGCAAGGCACGAGCCCCGTGCTTGAGGTAGCCTACCGCCACGTGGAAAGACACCGTCCAGCAGGTTCCGGAAGCATCCTCGACAACGAAACAATCTTCGTTGTCCGCGGCGGGAACCTCCCGCACCCGGACCGGGATGGATTGCATTCGCGGCGAAGTGGCCTGCTCCACCTTGGTCCCAATGGGCAACGCAGGCACCGGTGCGGGGCGCAGCTCCGCACGGGTGGGTATCCCGCCGGCCGTGGTGATGGAATACTCAACGCGATCGCCGACGTGAAAGGACCCTCGAGCATGGTGAGCTGGGATACGGTGGAGCCGTTCATCCGCAGAACGAATCTCCACACTGCCGTCGGCGGTGGCTGCAGCCGTCCGGACGACCGTTCCAATGATCGATTTGGGCATACGTGATCTCTCCTCAACGCGAACGAGCCCTGGGAGAAGCTGTAGGTTTCCCCGGAACTGTACCCTCGGGATCCTGTCCCCAATCTATCTCGTAATGACACCCATCTCCTGCCTTCCCTGCATGGACTCCCCCGCCCTTGCCGCCGCGCGACAGCGGGAGCTGGATCTGCCGCGCCATGTGGCCAGCCAGCTCGGTCGCAGCGCCGTGCACGCCATAGGCGAGGGCGCTTATACCCGTCGCGACGGCCAGCGGGTGGACTGGCACCACCTGGTGACGGCGGCGGTAGCCGCCAAGGTGAGCATCCCCCCAGACGCCCCCCTGCCGGCGGCCGGCGAGCCTCGGGAGCCGGAGACCCGTGTGGAGGTGGCCAACGAGACCACCATGGCGGCGGCCCGCCGGCTGACGGAGGATGGCCTCCGCCCGCTGGCGCTGAACTTCGCCAATGGCATCAAGCCCGGGGGTGGCTTTCTGGGCGGCGCCAGGGCGCAGGAGGAGGTGTTGTGCCGCTCCAGCGCCCTGTTTGCCACGCTGGAGGGGGACCCCATGTACGCCGCCCATCGGCAGCGCCCCACCCCAGACTCCACCGACTGGGCCATCCTGTCCCCGCGGGTGCCGTTCTTCCGGCAGGACGACGGCACCCCGCTGGACGAACCCTGGATGCTGGACGTCATCACCTGTGCCGCCCCCGTGGCAGCGCGGATAGGCCAGCCGCTGGCTGGCGACCTGCTGGAACGTCGTATCCACCGGGTGTTGGCCATTGCTCACGCCTACGGCTACCGCACCCTCGTGCTGGGTGCGTGGGGGTGCGGCGCCTTCGCCAACGATCCGCACCGCACGGCGCAGGACTTCCGCTTGGCGCTGGAGGGGCCGTACGCCGGGGGGTTCGCCGAGGTGGTGTTCGCGATCACGGACTGGTCGCCGGAGCGGCGCTTCCTGGGGCCGTTCCGGGAGGTGTTT
>JAULUH010000405.1:0-6208 GCA_032111745.1 Anaerolineae bacterium
AGATGGCGTGGCGTTGGGGGTCAGGATCGAAGACCTGGCCCATGTGGGTCATCTCGGCCACAGCCGTATCGAAGTTGCGATGCAGGCCCAGTCCAACTGCGGCATCGATGGCCGCGCCAAGGCCTGAAGTCTCATAGACGTGGGGCCGGGCCGTTGGCAGGTTGAAAACGTCGGCAGTGAGCTGCATGGCGCCATCGCTCTGGGAGCCGCCCCCGGACACCCGCAGCTCGGTGATGTCGATGCCGCTGCGGGCCACGGTGCGCTCACTGCCCTCGCGCAGGGCGTAGGCCAGTCCCTCCAGGATTGCCCGATAGAGGTGGGCCTTGGTGTGGACGTCGCCAAAGCCGATTACGGCGCCCTTGGCCTCGGGACCCGGCACCTTAATGCCCGGCGACCAGTAGGGCTGCAAGGTGAGACCCAGAGAGCCGGGTGGCACCTCGGCCAATAGCTCGTCGAAGAGCGCCTCCGGCTCGATGCCCAGCTGTTCAGCCAGGGCTACTTCCTGCTGTCCGAATTCACGCTTGAACCAGCTCACCATCCAGTAGCCGCGGTAGATCTGAATCTCCAGGCTGTAGGCACCGGGAACTGCTGCCGGGTAGGGGGGGATGAGAGGGATGGCCTCCACATAGTGGCGATGGGTGGTGTTGATGGTCGCCGTGGTACCGTAGCTCAGGCACCCGATGTGAGGGGACAGGCAGCCGGCACCGATGACCTCACAGGCCTTGTCCGCTGCGGCGGCGATAAGGGGCAGCCCGGCTGGAATGCCGGTGGCCTCGGCAGCTGCAGGAGTGATCGCTCCCAGTTGCCCGGCCGGGGGTACCAGATGGGGCAGAATGGTGCGATCCATGGGCACCGCCTCCCACTTCCAATCCCAGGAGGCTGACCAGCGCAGGTTCTTGTAGTCGAAGGGCACGTATCCCACCTGACAGGCCACAGAGTCGACAAAGCGCCCGGTGAGCCGGTACGTCAAGTAGCCCGACAGAAAGAGATACTTGTGGGTCTGGCGCCAGGTCTCCGGCTGGTGGACGCGAATCCAGTTGGCCTCGGCTTCGGCCTGCAAGTAGGCCACGGTCTCCGCCATGCCCGTGGCCAGAAAGCTCAGGCCCCATACGCCGCTGACGGGCTTGAGCCCCTCGGTGCGGCGTTGATCGAGCCAGAGGATAGCAGGGCGCAATGGCTGTCCTGCCGAGTCCACGTTCACTACGGTGCCCCGCTGGGTGGTGAGGGCCACGCCAGCCAGGCGATCTCGCAGGTCTGGCCCGGCTTTGGGCCACAGGGACTGGCAGGCCTGGCAGAGGGATTGGTAGAAGTACTCGGGGTCCTGCTCGGCCCATCCAGGTTGGACGGAGAAATAGGGGTCAATGGCCACGCGCGACTTGGCGACCAGGTTGCCGCGCAGGTCGAAAACCAGCGCGCGCACGCTTTGGGTGCCGTTGTCGATGGCAAGGATGAGGTCTTTGGCCATGGGTGGGACGCCAGGGACGGACGGTCGGGAGGTGACCGGTGGTGCCGGCCACTGGTGGGAATTGTGACACAGGCAGGGAATCCGTGCAAATCCCAGACCATAGTTGGCACTGTCTGTGACCAGGCGGACCGGAACACGGAGTCCGGAGGTGCACCGCAGAGGCGCAGAGAACGCAAAGGGGAGCAGGACCAGAGGAGTGCAGAGGAGACCGGAACCGGAGGTGCACCGCAGAGGCGCAGAGAACGCAAAGGGGAGCAGGATCAGAGGAGACCGGAACCGGAGGCCGGACCCAACCGCAACGAGTTGGCGTGGCTTCTATGCGCATAGGATGCAAGCGCAAAGGGGAATTTGGACCGGAGGAGCCGGAGCAGAGGGGAGCACGGAGGCCGGAAGATGAGCGAACGTGCCCTGTGGTGGGCGGTGTTCCGGGAGCGCCGAATTCAGGCTGGAGCGGCAGTATGTCCAGGCCGGGCGTCGGCAGCGGTCATGACCACGGTATGGATGCGGGCGGCGTCGGTGATGACAAAGAGGACGGCGCCGGTGGGCAGGACGAAGGTGGACACGACGGCGTCGGGGCCGATGTGTTCGTCGGGCGTCTCATATTGGTGGCGGTAGAGGTAGGCCGCGGCGGGCTGGCCGGCGGCCTGCAGGGCTTGCTGTGCTGCCGGCAGGATTTCGATGGCCCCCAGGGTGAACTTGCCTTCGGCGGATGCCATGTCAAGGCCCAGCGTTAGGGAGAGGACCGGGTACAGGTTTCGTGATAGGGTTGGTCATCCAGGTACTTATTCCATTCCTCCTGGCTCAGGTTGCGGTTGGCGATCTGGCAGGCCAGCTCCGGCCACGGCTGGTCGGAAAGCTCCCAAAGGTGCACCAGGCCGCTGCTGTCGAAGGCGCCCATGGCGATCAGGTTACCACCGGGATGGAGCGCCATGCTTTCGATCTCGACGCCGGTCTTCAGGGGAAGGCTGGCGGGCAGGCCAGTGGCCACATTCCAGCGGCGCACGACTCCTGTGTTGTCGGCAGAGATGAGCGTGTGCCCATCATCGGTTGGATTGAAGTGGACGGCCCATACCGGTCCCTGATGTCCTGTGAGCGGCTGGCCGCGGCGGCGCTGGGAGGCGACATCCCACAGGAGAATGGTGCTGTCGCTGCTGCCCGAGGCCAGGGTCTGGCCGTCGGGGCTGAACGCGACACTGGTGACCCAGTTGGTGTGGCCCTCCAGGGGCTCACCCAGGGCGGTGCGGGTAGCCACATCCCAGAGACGAACGGCGCCGTCGGCACTGCCGGTGGCCAGGATTTTGCCGTCGGGGCTGAAGGCGGCGGCCAGGACCCAGTTGGGCAGTTCGGCCAGGCGACTGGGCTTGGGTGGCTGCGCAGTCATGTCCCAGAGCACGATGGTGTTGTCGAAGCCTCCTGAGACCAGCAGGTTGCCATCTGGATGGAAGGCCAGCGCAACCACCGGACCATCGTGGCCGGCCAGGGGCTCGCCCACGGGCTGACCGGTAGCCACGTCCCACAGGCGGATATGGCCCTTGTCGGCGCTGCCTGAGGCGATGGTGGTGCCATCAGGGCTGATGGCTACGTTGAGCACCGAGTTGGTATGGCCGGCCAGTGGGGGATTGCTCAGTTCTCCTGAGGCTACATCCCACTCGCGCACCACGGTGTCGAAGCTGCCCGAGGCTAACGTGCTGCCGTCGGGGGTAAAGGCCAGACCCCGCACCTGGGCGGTGTGCCCGGGCAACTGGCGATGGATCGCCGTGTGCCACAGGATGATGGTGCCGTCAGTGCCACCGGAGACCACCCACTGGCCGTCAGGGCTGAACGTGATGGACCGTACCCAGTTGCCATGCCCGGACATGGGTGCGCTGATGGGTTGGCCTGTGGCCACGTCCCACAAGCGGACTGTGCCGTCGGTGCTGCCAGAGGCCAGGGTCTTGCCATCGGGGCTAAAAGCCGCCTGCAGCACGCGGCCCTCGTGGCCAGCCAGAGGGGGCAGGACCGGCTGGCCGGTTGCCGTGTCCCACAGCACGATGGTTTGGTCGAAGCTGCTGGAGGCCAGGGGCTGGCCATCCGGGCTAAACGCCAGCTGGTTGATATGTTCCCGGTGCGCGTCCATGCCATCGGCGAGCACGGCCCCCGTGGTGGCGTCATAGAGGATGATCTCCGTGCTGGTGATAGTCTCGGCGGCGGCTGCCACGCGCTCCTGGTCCGGGCTGATGGTGATGCCCTCACCCCGGGCGATGGCCAGTGGCGGCCCCAGGGCCTCACCAGTCCTCACGCTCCACCGTCTGACGGTACCGTCGTCAGAACCGGAGGTGAGGGTCTGGCCGTCTGCACTGAACCCAAAACTGCTGATCACGTCCTGGTGTCCCTGGAGGAACCCTGCCCGTGGCTGGCGCGTGGGCACATCCCACAGGATGATCTCGCCCTCCACATTTCCAGCGGCCAGAGTCTGGCCGTTCGGACTGAAGGCCAGCTGATAGACCTCACCAGGTGCCTCTTTCAGGGTCAGGGGCTCTCCCTGCAGCCTTCTCGCCTGCAAGTCCCATAGGTAGACGACGCCGGTATCGCTGCCTGAGGCCAGCACCTTGCCGTCGGGGCTGATGGCAAGGGCGTAGACGGCACCCTGATGGCCCTGCAGAAACGCCGCCAGATAGGGGCTAAGCTCTATGTTAAGTAGGGGATTGGCTTGGTCGTCCGGCTGGTCGGCGAAACGGCTGGCCTCGATACTCAGCAGGAGCGCCAGGTCTGGCTCTTTGTCCAGCAGGGTAAGGGCCTGGGCGGCCAACTGGCGCGACAGTGCTCGATCGGCCTGTTGGTTGGCGTTAACCTGTTCAGCTTCGGCGGTGGCCTGTGCGCTGCGCGCCAGATCTCTTTGGGCGGTTGCCTCCCGGCCGCGAAAGATGGCAACAAGGGATGCAATGAAGGCCGCTGCAAATAGCAGGGCGAGAGCTGCGGCCAACCAGCGGAAGCGCCGGCTGGCCGCAGCCTCAGAGTTGGCCAGCGCCCTGGCCTGGGCCAGCTCACGCACCTGCTGCTCCTCTGCCGCCAGGCGGTCAGCATCCCTTTGGGCCTGGCTGGCGGCCAGGAACTCCCGGGTCTTGCCGCTGAGCTCGTCCGGGCGGGCCGCGGCCCAGGTCTCGGCCTCGGCCAACAGGGCCCCGCGCAGGAGCGCTCCCGGATCGTGGCTGCTGGCCTCCCACTGCTGGCTGGCGCCGCGCACACGCTGCTGCCAGGTACGGAATGCCCGGTCGGAGTTCAGCCAGCTGCGCAGCCGGCTCCAGCCCCGGATCAGGGCCTCGTGCACGATTTCGGCGTTCTCCAGGCCGTTGTTGTCGAGACCGGTCACCAGGAGCCGGGCGTTGGCGAGTTTCTGGGCAAGCTGCCAGTCCTTCTCGCCGAGCTCGGCCCGGGTAGCAGGGCGCCGCGTGTCCTCGGTGCCCTCACCTGGTTGCACCATTTGAACCAGTACCCGCCTGACGGCTACCTGTTCGGAATCGGAGAGCAGACCGTACTGCTGTTCGGCATATATGGCCAGGGCGCCCTCGACGCGCCCGATGGCCTCGTAACCAGCATGGGTTAGCGAGCCGTCCTCCTGGGTTTGCCAGAGCTGGGTCAAGGCAAACTCGAGGAGGGGCAGGCGGCCCTGCGACTCGCCCACGTGATCCAGGATGCGGGTGACCAGGCCGTCCTGGAAGTGCACGCCCTGGGCCTCGGCGGGCCGGACGATGGCCTGCTCCAGCTCGGCGCGGTTCATGGGGCCGAGGACCAGGCTGCCCGTCTGCAGGGCATCGGCCAGCGGCCGGTACTCCAGGATCTGTTCCATGAAGTCGGCCCGTAGGAGGAGCAGCAGCGTCAGCGGCGTCACCGTCTTGCCCGGCGTGGCGGTGGAGCTGGTCAGCAGGTCCATGAAGGCCTGGCGGGTGGCTTCGTCCTCGCACAGACTGAAGATCTCCTCGAACTGGTCGATCAGCAGCAGCACCTGTTGCCGGTGTCCGGAGGCGGAGCCGGCGATCAGGCTACGGGAGACATCGGCCAGGGTGACCCGGCCCTGGCGCAGGGCCAGGGCCAGCTCGCCGGGTTGTACGGGGATCAGCAGTGTTGTAGAGCCCGGGTGTACCGCCAGAGCTGGGGTCAGCGTTGCCGCCAGGGCCTGGAAGGGCTGCCGTCCGGGTCGCATGCTCAGGAACAGCCAGCTGCCAGGCGGCGTGGGTCCGTGGCCCTCAATGGCCTGGCCCTTTCCGTTGCCACCTGGGGGAAGCCCCTGTTGCAGCAGAGGAATCAGGCCGGCGTAGGCCAAGGAGGTCTTGCCGCTGCCTGAGGAGCCGATCACAGTGACCAGGGAGTGCTTCCGCGCCAGGTCGCACAAGCGCCGGGCCACGTCGTCGCGGCCGAAGAAGTCGGCTTCATCCTGCTCGCGGAAGGCCTGGAGCCCTTTGTACGGGTTCTCGGCAGGGAAACGCGGCGACAACTCGGTGGATTCGCCGGCGCGGATTTGCCCTACCAGGTCGAGGGTTTCTTGTTCCGGCTCGGACCCGAGCTCATCGGCCAGGATGTTGCGACAGACGTCGAACTGGGCCAGGGCTGCCGCGCGCTGTCCGGTGGCAGCCAGGGCAGCCATGAGCTGGCGGTGAGCTACCTCACGCCAGGGTTCCAGGGCGAGTTGCCGGCGGGCGGCATTCTGGGCCTCGGCGTAGCGTTTGTTCTGCGCGTAGTGTCTGGCGAGGGTATCCAGAGCGGCGA
>JAULUH010000406.1:0-5476 GCA_032111745.1 Anaerolineae bacterium
GACCAGAGCCAGTTGACCCTATCGGCGGGCCAGCAGTTCCTGGTGAACTACGACGTGACGCTGAATGCCACCTTCGTCGATAGCGACTGGGCAGTCAGCGGCTTTATCAACGTCACCAACCCCAACGCGGTGGCGGCAACCATCACCGGTGTCTCGGATGAGATCAGCGGTGTCGGCCCCGCGGCGGTGACCTGCCCCGTGACCTTCCCCTATCAACTGGCTGCCGGCGCCACTCTCGAGTGCGAGTACAGCGCCTCCCTGCCCGACGGGACTGAGCGGGTCAATACCGCCACGGTGACCACCAGTGGTGATGTCCCCGGCGGCAGCGGCACGGAAGATGTCCTGTTCGGCACTCCGACGAGCAAGGTAGATGAGTGCATTGTTGTGAGCGATGACCGGTACGGTCCTCTCGGCTTTGCCTGCGAAGACCAGGATCCTCTTCCCACCTTCACCTACAGCCTGACGGTGGGCCCGTACACCACCTGCGGCGACTACACCTTCACCAACGTCGCCTCCTTCGTCGCCTTCGACAGCGGTGCGACCGGCAGCGACAGCTGGAACGTACGCGTGACCGTGCCCTGCAACGGCTGCACGCTGACCCCCGGCTACTGGAAGACCCATTCCAGCTACGGCCCCGCGCCCTACGACGACACCTGGGCGATGCTGGCAAACGGCGCGGACACGCCCTTCTTCCTGAGCGGCCAGAGCTACTACCAGGTGCTTTGGACAGCTCCGGGCGGCAACGCCTACTACATCCTGGCGCACGCTTACATCGCGGCCCAGCTCAACCAACTGACCGGCGCCGACTTCACAGCCGCACAGGCAGCGTTCGATCAGGCCACGGCCTTGTTCAACCGCTACACGCCGGCCCAGATCGCGGCCCTGAAGGGCAACCAGCCCCCCAAGAAGCAGTTCACCGACCTGGCCTACACGCTGGACCAGTACAACAACGGCTACATCGGTCCCGGGCACTGCTCGGAATAGCCGGGTGAGGCGCTGCCTGAAGCAGCGCTAGCCATGATGAGGGCAGTGGGAGAGTCCCACTGCCCTCATCTACTAACCTGGTCGTTTCTTATGGCGATTGGTTGAGTACGGACTGACGACAACAAACACCGAGCTAGTGCCGTTGAAGATAACAGACTCCATCGATCCAACCGCTGTAAATGGTTCGGCAGCGGCACGTACTGCGCACGTGGAGGCCGTGCTGGATGCCAGCACCGTCGCCGGCACGAGAGAGACCCGCGGGGTGCGGGTTCTTTTCGTGGGTAAGCGGCCTGATCTGTACGCCGTGCTCTGGCGCAAGTTGGGCCTGCGCGGCGTTGACATGGCCTTCGCGACGAGCCAGGCCCAGGCTATGCGAGAAGCCATCCAGAGTCCACCGGATGCGATCATCGTGGATGGTGTATCCATGGTGAGCAGGCGGCGGGCGTTCGGTGCCCTGCGACGGGTTGCGCCGCTGGCGACTCTCATCCTCATCGACGACGGCACCTCGGCGCCGGAGGACCGGGCGATCGACGTGCTCCTGCAACCGCCGGTGGCATGGCAGACGCTGGCCGGCCTCCTGGAGCAGCCCAGGAAGGTCGAAGATGTAATCGTCTCCGGGCCATTCCGGCTGTGCATCAGCAGCCGGACCCTGACCGGCCTATGCGGGGAGAAACGGCTGTCGCCGATGCTGTGCGATCTGATGGCCTGCTTCGTGCGTCATCCCGGCGAGGTGTTGACACGGCCAGTGCTCATGCGGGAGGTGTGGAGGACGAGCTACGTGGGGGACACGCGCACCCTGGACGTGCATGTGAGGTGGCTGCGGAGGATCGTGGAGCCAGAGCCGTCCAGGCCGGTGATCATAGTCACCAGGCAGGGTGCCGGGTACGTGTTCATGCCAGGGGAGTGCTCCATGGTTGATCTCCTGGAAAGTGGAGTTCGTCGGTCATACGTTGACGAGGCAGTGCAGCGAACAGATAGGTGACTATACGCGAGATCCTGCTTGCGCTCCCAGGGGACAACAGATAGCATACCGACAAGCAAAGCAGCGGAGAACGACGCCATGACCGGCGCTTGCGGAGGCCATCGCGTATCTCACTTGAAGCTAAGGAATTGAGGAATCACTGTCATGAAACGCACCCTACTCATAGGCGCAATCGCAACCTCGCACCTGCTGGTAGCCTGCGCCACGCCGGCGCCACCGGCGGCAACCCCGGAACCGACCCCTGCGCCGGAAGCGACTGCAGTCGACGAGACGCCAACGCCTGCCGCGGAGGCTGCGCCGGTCGACGCCGGCGTCATCCCGGCTGAAGCGCTGATGAACGCGACCTACAGCGGCATCTACGACGTGCCAATTACCCTGACCGGGGGGCTGTACGAAGGCAAACCGGTCGAGGGCGATCCCGCCCGGCCCACCGTGCAGTATATCGAGGGCGCTGAGCTGGTCGGCGACCTGGATGGGGACGGCGTTGAGGACACCGTCGTCTTTCTTCTAGAAAGGGGCGGTGGCTCCGGTGCTTTCACCTACGTGGCCGCTCAACTCAATCGCGAGGGCCAGCTGGTCGATGCCGGCGCCGTGCGGATCGAGGATCGCATAGGGGTCAAGTCGGCGGCAATCGCCGATGGCCAGGTGGAGCTGGAGATCATCACCCAGGGGCCGGGGGACGCAGCCTGCTGCGGTAGCCACAAAGTGCGCAAGGCCTACGCCCTGCAGGAGGGCCAGCTGGCCGAGCTAGCCGGCGACGAGCAGGAGTTGGTGAGGCTCTCGGCAGCTGACCTCGCGGGCACCGGCTGGACCCTGGTAGAGCTCAACACCGATCAACCGGCGCTGGCGGATACAGAGGTGACCATCAATTTCGGCAACGGGCAGATCAGTGGCTCCGGTGGCTGCAACAACTACACCGGCAGCTTCAGCCTGGGCGACGTTAGTCCCTTGTTCATGACCACAGGGCCGGTCGCAGCGACCCAACAAAGCTGTCCTGACCCCATGGCCTCCCAGGAAACCGCCTATTTCACTGCGCTGGAACGGATCAGTCACTGGGGCTATGTGTTCGGCCGGCTGGCCCTCTACTACAAAGATGACGGCGGCGAGACCGGCCGGCTCTTATTTGCCCCGCAGGCGACGCCTGATGCCGGCGCGCTCGAGCTGATGCCTCCGCCTACCGAAGATCTGACGATGCTCCGTGCCAATCCCTGGCAGTGGGTTTCGTTCACCAGCCCGGTGGAAGCGTTCGACATCGAAGACCCGTCCAGCTATCGCCTGACCTTCAACACCGACGCGACGCTGGCGATCACGGCCGACTGCAATGACGTCGTGGGCTTCTACCAGGGCGAGTCCGGCGACGCCTTGACCGTCATCGTCGGGCCAGTGATCCTGGCGGATTGCGGTTCGGGATCGCGCAGCGATCAGTTCGTCAAGCTGCTGGGCAGTGCCGCTTCGTACTTCTTCCGGGACGGCAACGGGCTTCTATTGATGGCGATCGTGAGACTAGATGAGCCCACAAAAGTCTAGCGGAATCCCTCTCGACGTCGAATGCTGGGTACATTCCGGAGAACATATGTGGACCTATTTAGGGACGGTAGGCGCAAGAGGAACAGATACCTGAGTGGCCTCATCATGCTTTTCGTCACGCTGTACCTGGCCGGATGCAGCGGACAGACCGGCGACTATGTTGCCGCATCATCCATCAGCCGGAATGGGTTCGCCAGGGATGCGCAGGCCATGCGCAAGATGGATGGCCAGGAAGTGAAGCTTTGGGGCTTCGTTGACTACGGCAACCTGTACGGAGACGAAAGCGCGAAAAAGACTCTGGGCGACTGGTGGAGCGGCGAGGGGCCGACCGCAACGACCTGGCGTTTCAACCTGAAGGCGAGAGAGGATGACCAAACAGGGCAGTCGTTCGCGGTGCACGTTCCCAACGACCAGGGGCGAGACGACCTTCTCAGGATGTTTGTCGCGGGCGCTGAAGCACAGAAACCAACCAAGGTCTTTCTGCAGGGAAGGATATTCACGTTCGATGCACCGACAAATGCCGCCCCCCTTACCAGGCTGCGCATGGAACTGGGGTCTTCAGACGACATCCTGCTTGAGCTTCCAGAGGAGAAGAGATAGTATGCGGGCAAGCGAAATGGAGGGATTTCAGCCATGAAACACGCCCTACTCATCATCGCGATAGCAGCTTCGCTGCTCATGGGAGCCTGCGTTGTCCCTGCGCCGCCGGCGACAACCCCGCAACCACCGCCAGGGCTCACCTCAGAACCGGCAACTGAATCGCCGGATGATGCAGAATCCATGACCGCCGGCATGGATCAGGCGGCATGGGGTGCCGTGCTGTCGCAGTGGGTCGCGCCGGACAGCCCCCAGTGCGACGCGCCTGGCGGCGTGCTGCTGGTGGCCTCGCCTGCCGGACGCTACCTGAAGGCGGCCGGCGTCGCCAGCCTGGAGGATGGGCGCCCGGTGCAGGCAACCGATCACTTCCAGATCGGCAGCAACACCAAGGCCTTCACGGTTGCGCTGGCCCTGCTGCTCCAGGAAGAGGGCATCCTCTCCCTGGACGATCCCTTGAGCAAGTGGCTGCCCGACCTGGCCGCCCGCGTCCCCAACGGCGACCAGGTGACACTGCGCCAGCTGGCCGGCAACACCTCAGGCATCTGGGATTACGCCGATCCGCTGATGGAACCGGTGATCTTCGCCAACGATCAGGAGGGGCTGGCCCAATCCTACAGGCCCGAGGAGCTGGTCGAATACGCCATCGCCAACGGCAAGCCCGACTTTGCGCCCGGCGAGGGCTGGCACTACAGCAGCACCAACTTCATCCTCCTGGGCATGGTGATCGAGGCGGCCACGGGCCAATCACTGGCCGAGCTCTACCAGGCGCGCATCTTCGATCCGCTGGGGATGGCAGACACGAGCTATCTGGAGGGCTCGCCGGAACCGGGTTCCATCGTCGATGGCTACTACAAGATCCCGGGCGGCGAGCTGGCCAACATGACCAACTGGAACGCCACCCAGGGCGGCGCAGCCGGCGCCATCGTCAGCACAGCCGAGGACGTGGCCCGCTGGGCCGCCGGCCTCCTTGGCGGCGAGCTCTTCCAGGAGGAAGCAACCCTGGCCGAGATGC
Source organism: Anaerolineae bacterium (assembly GCA_032111745.1). GTDB lineage: Bacteria > Chloroflexota > Anaerolineae > JAAEKA01 > JAAEKA01 > JAULUH01. The sequence goes on from JAULUH010000406.1 coordinate 5,103, forward strand.
TGGATTTCCGGGAGTTGACCCCTGGGGAGGGTAGCCTGGTTTTCGCCGGCTACGGGCTGGGCCTCATCTCCTATGGCGCATCGGGTTTCCACGCCATTGGCCATGCCGGCCAGACGCCTGGTTTCCAGTCCATCTGGTTCCACGTGCCGGAAGCGCAGACAACCGTGGTGTTTCTCACCAACTCCGGCTCCTGCCAGGCCGGTGTGCTGCCCTTGACCCTGGCTCCGGAGACCTTCGGGTTGGAACCGGCGGCGGAAGCAACCGCGTCCTGCGCCAACTTCGATCTCCCCTTCCCGCGGCCGGAACCGGACTACGACGCCAAGCGGCCGCGCGACCTCAGCCCCTTTGCCGATGCCCTGGCCGGATTGGCGACG
>JAULUH010000407.1:0-9895 GCA_032111745.1 Anaerolineae bacterium
CGAGCGCGCGCGGTGAGTGCCCGCAGGCGCTCCAGCCAGCCGGCCTGGTCCGGGAGGGCGCAGGCCACGCGGGCCAGCAAGGATTCGCCGGAGAGGATGGGGCCGATGAGCGCGGGGCCGCTTTCCAACAGGGCCGGTATCACCAGGGGCAGCGCCTGCCAGAGGCGGCGAGCGTGGTCACGGCTGATGGTGCCGGCCAGCCAGGGCGCTTCGACGTCGCCGGTGAGCATGGCCAGCGCGTTGCGGAAGGGCAGGTAGGGGTCTCCGATGCCGGAGATGGCGCTGCAGTTGCCCCGGGCCAGGAGGAGCTGGGGGTGGGCATCCAGCGCCTGCCGAGAGAACTCGCCCAGCAGGGCCGTCTTGCCCTGGCCCGGGCCGCCGGCGACAAAGGCGACGCGGCCGTGGCCCTCCAGCGCGCCGTGGAGAAAGGACTGCAGCGTTGCCAGCTCACGCTCCCGGGCCACGAAGAGCGGCGCCGCGACATCTTTCGCCTCTGGATCCAGAAACGCTGGCAGGCGGACCACGGGCTGGCGCTCGGGGGCGGGAGAGGGCGGCAGCAGCTGGTCGTCCCGGATACGCCGGCTGAGCTCGGTGGTGGCGGGCTCTGGCTCGACGCCCAACTCCGTGGCCAGGACGCGGCAGCAGGCCTCGTACTGGGCCAGGGCGGCGTGGCGCTGTCCGGTGTAGGCCAGCAGGCGCATCAGCTGGCGTTGTGCGCGTTCGTCACAGGGCTCCAGCTCCACGTGGCGCCAGGCATGGGGGAGGGCCTGCGGGTAGGCCGCGGCGAGCTTGTAGCCCTCGGCCAGCTGGTGCAGGGCGTCCAGGGCCAGGCGCCGGAAGTGCTCCCGGGTGAGCAGCAGCCACTCCTCGAAGGCCGGGCTATCCGGCACCGAGATGTCTTCCAGGAAGGGGCCGCGGACCAGGGCCACGGCCTCCTCCAGGGCGGCGAGGCTGGGTTGGCCTGGGGATGGCGCGTGGAGAAGGGCGGTGAAGGCGTGGGCGTCGACCCAGGTGTCGCTGGCGCTGTTGAGCTGAATCGTCTGCCTGGTGATGAGCAGGTAGGGTGAGCTGGCCTGGGGGCTGGGGCCGGCTGTGGGGTCGCCGATGGCCTGGCGGAGGGTGGCGAGGGTGTGGCGGAGGTTGGCGCTGGCCGCGCCGGGGGGCCGCTCCGGCCACAGGAGCTCGGCCAGGAGGTTGCGGGGGTGGGGCCGATCGGCCTCGAGGGCCAGGTAGGCCAGCAGGGCCCGGGCCTTGGCGGTCTCGAAGCGGGTGACCGGCTGGCCATCCAGGGTCACCTGCATCGGTCCCAGAAGGCGGATGGAGAGACGGGCCATCTCCCTTGCCTTACCCGGCTGCCGCCGTCGATGAATGCTAGCTCCGGCGCCTGAGGCCGGGGCCGGGCGCGTAGAAGCCGAGGTCGCACAGCACCTGGAGCTTGGGGTAGGTGTTGGTCTCCGGCTCCCACTGCAGGAAGCCCGGGAACAGGTCAGGATGCGCGGCGATGAAGTCGAACACGGGCTGCTGCCAGGGGGCTATGGTCATGTGGCTGGGGGCCGAGACCTCGTGGCCGGTGACCACGTACTCGGGCACGAGGTCAGGCCGGAAGACCAGGCGGCCGCCGTACCTTCCGGCCTGCACCTGCCGGTAGATTGCGGTCTGGGGCAGAAAGGAGAGCAGGCAGGGCAGGACCCGTACGTCCCAGCTACGAAAGAGCGCCATCTGGAAGACCGTCTGATAAAAATCGGCCATGGTCTCGAAGGGAAAGCCCCAGATGAAGAAGGCATCCACGGCCGGGAACACCCGCGTGGAGAGCGCGATCACCTCGCTGGCCTGTTGAGCGGTGAAGCCCTTGGCGACCTGGTGTAGCACGGCGTCGGAGCCGGACTCCACGCCGTAGCGCACATGCACGCAGCCGGCCTGCGCCATGGCGCGCAGCATCTCCTCGTCTACCAGGTTGATGCGGGCGAAGCACTTCCACTGCACCTGCAGGCCGCTGGCCTGCAGGGCCGCGCAGAAGCGCAGCATGCGCGGCTTGTCGGACACGAAGTATTCGTCCTGCAGCAGGAACATGTGCACATCATAGGCTTCAGCCAGGTGGCGCATCTCCGCCACCACCTGCTCGACTGAGCGCAGCACTGCCTGGTGTTGCCAGATGGGCGCCACGCTGCAGAAGGTGCAGTGATAGGGGCAGCCGCGGGAGGTGACCACGCCATAGCCGTGGTAGCTGCCCATATCCAGGTGGTGATAGGCAGGGAAGGGCAGGGTGTCGAGGTTGAGGATACGCGGCCGGGCGCCGGTCGCTACCGCGCGCCCCTGGGCGTCCCGGTAGACCAGGCCGGCGACGCTGGCCAGGTCGCGGCCCCATGGCAGCGCCGACATGAGCTCCACGAGGGTATGCTCGCCCTCGCCACAGGCGATCACGTCTACACCCGGCAGGCTATGGAGGATGCCCTGCTCGACCGCCGTCGCGCCGGTGCCTCCCAGCAGGATTACCTTTTCGGGGTGCCGCGCCTTGAGCTCCTGCGCCACCAGCAGCGTATAGGGCAGGAGGTTCGCCATGCAGCTGAAGCCTACCACCGGCGCGCTGTCCTGAAGGAAGGCCAGGGTGTGCGGCAGGTGGAAGGGTTCCTCGCCGCAGGCCAGCTGGTAGTCGCGCAGGTCGACGTCGTAGCCCTGTTGTTCCAGCACGCTCGCCAGGTAGAGCAGGCCCAGGGGCACGTGCAGCTCCTGGTCGATCCGGTCGGTGTACGCGATGTACAGCAGGTTCATGTTGATGAGCGTGATATCAGCCATCGCTGGCCGCCCGTTTCAGGCGTTCCAGCAGAGGGGGGGCCAGCACATGGCGCCGCTCCTGCTCGTCCAGGGGGAGCTGGGGCCAGGTGAGGAGCGCCGACTTGGGGTTGGCCAGGAAAGCCTCCCGGAAGGCTGAGCTCGAGCACAGCAGCGCTTCGACCACCATGGCAGGTGCCGGGCCGGCATCGGCAGGGCGGATCCCGCGGGTCATGTCGTCGAAATAGGCCGGCTGGGGACCAAACACGGCGGTCACCAGCTCGACCTGGGCTTGAAGGCGCTGGCGGGCTTCGTGGTCCGCGGCGGCATCGTCTTCGAGCTCATCCATGGCCTGGGGAGTCCGGGAGAGGTGGCGAATCCCGGCCCAGAGCAGGTTGTCCCGGGGTACTGCCTGCAGCATGGCCAGCTCGGTGGGGCTCAAGTCCAGCTCGAGGCTGGCCAGGGTTCCCTCTGGGTCCTCAGCCAGGCTTTGGGCCAGGTCAGGATCGGCTGCCAGATAGGAGAGAAGCCTGGCGAAATCGTCGCTGGCCGCCTCCTCGGGGGCCTCGTCATTGCGAGGTCGCCCACCCACAATCGTAAGAAGACGTCTCATCGTGCCCTCCTGGGCCTGCGCATCATCCCCTGTCCACCGATCGCAGAGGATGCCGATCGTGCTGTGCTCTGCAGTGCGCCGGTTCTGCCATCCCCTGCTACCGCGCACGCGGGTGCGCTAAGCCACACCGGAATCTACCGGTTTTCACCACCAGTTTATCACCATGGGCGGCAAAAAGCAACCCGAATCGGCTGCGCCGTAGGTTTTCTCAGTTCTCTCACGATCAAGGGTCGAACAGAAGGGCAAGCCCCCGATCGGGCCTTGCTGACAGAAAACGCTTGGCATCCGGGATGTAGCGATAACCGGCTCGGCGAATGAGATTGATGGCGTCGTTGCGCAGCGCCGACAGTGAGAAGCCAATGGTACGTCCGTGGAGGCGGTCTTCATTTTGGGAGACGTCACGTACATAGAAGACACCGTTCTCGATGCCCCAATGGCGGCGCAGCAGGGACTGCAGTTGGTCTGGAGCCAAGTCAGGCAGGTTGCCTCCGGCGATTCAGGTCCAGGTTTTGACGGAGTCCCAGTCGGCCTGGTGAGTGCGCCGGCGATAGCGACGGATCAGGCCACACAGACGCACCCCTGGCCAGTCGAAATCATGCTCCAAGTAGTCTCCCAGCTCTTGGGCTGGCACTACCCAGAGCTCACGGCGCTCGAGACGGCCATGTCCCTTGGTGATCTGCACATCGTCAGGCAGGCGCTGATCACCGCCATATGCTGCCAGCCAGGCATTCACTGCGCTGTAGAGTTCGCCATGATTGCCCTTGATCGGTCCCAGATAGGCCCCCCTTTTTCCACGATGGTCTTGACCACCGTGCGCTGCAGCAATCCTGCATCCAGGCTGACGATCTTGCCCTCTATGGGCATCTCGTGTAACAGTGCGATGACCGTATCTGTCAGGTCATCCTCAGCCACGTTCCGCTGCGCCAGCACCTTCCGATACTGGTGGCCTGCTGCTGTGATCACCTGCAGAGCAGATTGTCTGGCTCGCTTGCTGCCCCGTAGGTGCTTACCATCTATACTGATCCCTGCTTCCTTTTCGCTGTCAGCTGCGCACAACGCTTCCCCCAATTCTTCGGAATCGATGGCTCCTAGCAGGTTCCACAACGTGACATATCCGGGTGGCCCCTCGGCGTCCCACAAATCTAGGGGCCAGGCAAGCTCCCTCCAGTGCGCACACCCCCATAGCCACATCCCCCGCAGGCTTCCTTCGCCGTGCACCGCCGCCAAAGTCAGCATCCCCAGCAGGCCGGGGAGCTTGTACCGTCTCCCCTCACGCCGCCGCGGGTCTCGCACTCGGTTCAGCCGATCCATCAGACTCCCAGGTTTGGCATCCATAGGCGCTTTTCCTCTCTGACTACGGTTACGTCCCTGTGACTGCTCACCCTCAATGATACACCAATTACTAGAGAACTGAGAAGCCCTAGGTGGGCGGAAAACTTCTTGACGCCCAAAACGTTTTGGGTTATAATGAGGATGCTCCAAAACGTTTTGGAACGGCTCGCCTCTCAGCTCAGCGCGCATCAGGAGGCATCGTATGCCTATCCGGCTGAAGGACATCGCCGCCGAGCTCAACCTGTCCGTGACCACGGTCTCACGCGCGCTGGCCGGCTATGACGACGTCTCGGCGGAGACCCGCCGCCGGGTGCGCGAGGCTGCGGAGGCCATGGGCTATGTGCCGGATGCCACGGCCAGGCGCCTGCAGAGGCAGCGCACCAATGTGATCGGCTTCATCGTGCCCACCTTCGGGCCCCGTTTTTCCGACCCCTACTTCAGCGAGCTGTTGGCGGGCATTGGCAACCAGGCTGCGCGGTGGGGCTACGAGCTACTGATCTCCACGGTGGCGCCGGGGCCGGAGGAGATCGACGTCTACCGGCGCAAGGTATTGGGCCGCCTGGTGGACGGGCTGGTGGTAGTGCGCACCCGGCAGCACGATCCGCGCGTCAGCTTTCTGCTGCAGCAGCAGTTCCCGTTCGTCTGCTTCGGCCGCACCAACCAGGATGCGGACTTTCCATGGGTGGACATCGACGGCGCCGAGGGTGTGCGCCGGGCGGTGGACTACCTGGTGGAGCTGGGTCACCGGCGCATTGGCTACCTCCGCGGGCCGCAGGATCTGATGTTCGTGGCGTTGCGCTGGCAGGGCTTCTGTGATGCCATGGCGGCCAACCAGCTGCCCATTGAGGAGAAGTGGATCGTCCACGGCGACCTCTCCCAGAGGGATGGCCGGCTCAAGGCGGGGCAGCTATTGGATCGCCCGGAGCGGCCGACGGCGCTGATCACGGGCAACGACCTAATGGCGTTGGGTGCCATCGCCGCGGCCCAGGAGCGCGACCTGGTGGTTGGCCGCGACCTCTCGGTGATTGGCTTCGACGACATCCCGCCGGCCGAGCAAGCCCATCCGCCGCTGACCACCATTCATCAGCCCATCTACCAGATCGCGACGCAGGTGACGGGTATGTTGGTGCGGATTCTGGAGGGTGAGCCGCTGGAGGAGCGGCAGGTTTTACTGGCGCCGCAACTGGTGGTGCGCCAGTCGACCGGGCTGGCGGTTGGAGCGTAGGGATGCAGAGACCCTGCATCTGTTCCAACCGATGCCGCCCGCCGGCGGTCCGGTAGGCGTTGGTGGCGTTTGGCCGTGTTAGTGTAGGGACACGAAAGGCGGAGTACGGAGGGCAAGGGATGTTTGGAGCACGACAGCACATGGCGATTGGAGCACGAGGCAATGCGATCCCGGAGGGAACGGAGGGCCGCGGAGGTCGCAGAGGGCCGCGGAGATCGCAGAGCGCGAAAGGCAGGGAGGCACGAAGGGGGCGGGCAGGGACGCCCGCCCCTACGATGGGTGAGAAACGCACTTGTATGATGGAGTGATCGAGGATGCCAGCTATCGTACGATCCATCAGGGCCAATGACCCTCAGCGTCGGAACCGCATCGTGCCGGTGTTGCAGGCGGCGCTGGATGCGGTCGAGCCGGCCGCGGCCGTCGGGCGACACTTGAGACGGCAGGGAGACGTGCTGCGGGTGGGCGAGCGCAGCTACAACCTGCAGAGCTACCGGCATGTCTACCTGCTGGGCTTTGGCAAGGCGGCGGTGCCGATGGCGGCGGCGGCCGTTCAGGTGCTGGGGGAGCGAGTGGCAGCCGGCGCGCTGGTCACCAAGATGGGTCATGGCCCAGGGGATGGCGGTTCCCTGGGGCCGGTGTCGGTCTTCGAGGCTGGCCATCCCGTGCCCGATGCGGCGGGGGTGGCTGCGGCGCAGCAGATCGCCCGGCTGGCGGCCCAGGCTGCGGCGGACGACCTGGTGCTGTGCCTGATTTCGGGCGGCGGCTCGGCCCTGCTGACCCTGCCAGCCGAGGGGCTGGACCTGGCGGACCTACAGCAGACGACCGAGGCCCTCTTGCGTTGCGGTGCCACCATCGACGAGATCAACACCCTGCGCAAGCATCTCTCGCAGGTCAAGGGTGGCCAGCTGGCCAAATTGGTGGCGCCGGCGACCCTGGTTAGCCTGGTGCTGTCCGACGTGGTGGGCAGCCCGCTGGACGTCATTGCGTCCGGGCCCACCGTGCCTGACCGGTCGACCTGGGCGGACGCCTGGGCGGTGGTGGAGACGTACGGCCTCCAGAGCAACGACGCTGGCACAGGCAGCCCCAGCCTGCCGCTGCCCGTGCTGCAACGGCTGCGCAATGGGTTGACCGGCAGGTTGCCGGACACGCCCAAGGCGGGCGACCCGGCCTTGGCCCGCAGCCAGACCCTGGTAATCGCGGACAACGCGATGGCGGCGGCCGCGGCAGAGGCCGCAGCAGTTGAGCAGGGATTCCATGCCACGATCCTGTCCACCTTCGTCGAGGGCGAGGCCCGAGAGGTGGCCCGGGTGCTGGTGGCCCTGGGCCGGGAGGTGGTGGCCCAGGGCAGGCCACGGCCCGCGCCGGCCTGCCTGATCTTGGGCGGTGAGACGACCGTTACCCTACGCGGGCAGGGCCGGGGAGGGCGCAACCAGGAGTTGGCCCTGGCCGCGGCCCTGGTGTTGGACCGGATTCCGGAAGGCCCGCAGATGGTCGTGGCGGCGCTGGCTACCGATGGCACCGACGGACCGACGGACGCGGTCGGGGGCATGGTGGACGTGGCCACCGTCCAGCGGGGCCGAAAGCTGGCCATGGATGCAAGCAGCTACCTGGCCGCAAACGACGCCTACTCCTATCTGCAGGCGGTGGGTGACCTGCTGGTCACCGGACCCACGCAGACCAATGTCAACGATTTGCTTTTCGTCTTCGTGTTCTAGGGAGGTGTAGCCAGAAAGGAGAATTGGCACAAGAACCCTTGGCAGTCCGCCGAACCGGCTCGCCCCTGGCCGCAGGGGCATGTCGCGGCTCTGGGCGCACAGGGCCGCCGCCGATCACGTTGTGGTGATCGAGCGTTGTCTCACATGGAGGAGAGACGTATGTCCCCAATGATCAAACTACTCACGCTATTGCTGGTAGCAACGCTGGCCCTGGCCGCGTGCACCACCGTCCCCGTGCCGGCGCCGCCGGCGGCACCGGTGGTGGAGGAGCAGCCAACTCCGCCACCGGCCGAGGAGCCCACGGCAGTTGAGGAAGAGCCAACCCCAGTTCCGGCCGAGGAACCCACCGCGATTCCGGCCGAGCCGGCGGCCATGGGCGAGGTGGTCTTCTTCTCGACCCAGTTCTCGCCGGTGGAGGAGCAGGAGAAGTTCCGCGCCATCTTGCAGGAGGGCGGCTTCGACTTCACGGCGTCGGAAGAGGGCCCCCTGCTGGACCAGGTGCTCGCCGCCAACCAAGCCGGACAGGGCACCATCGACCTGGTGGGCGCGCTGCATGGCACCTTCCCGCCCCTGCAGCGGGCCGACGCCATGGCCAACGTGATCGACCTTGCCGACGACCTGTCCGCAAGCCGCGAGTTGGCTGAAGCCTTCCTGGAAACCGGCCTCCTGGGCTCTGAGGACTTCCTGTACTACGTGCCCTGGATGCAGGCCACCTACATCATGGCCGCGCACCAGGACGCCCTGGAGTACCTACCCGCAGGCGCCGACCTCAACGCCCTCACCTGGGAGCAGCTGGGCGAGTGGTGCAAGGCCATCTTCGACGCCACCGGCGAGGCTCGCTGTGGCCTGCCCCACGCCGGCCTCTTCCACCGCTTCCTCGAGGGCTACCTCTGGCCCAGCTTCACCGGCGGCATGGTCTCCAACTTCCAGAGCGCTGACGCCATTGCCATGCTGGAATGGGCGCGCGACTCGCTGTGGCCCTACGTGAACCCGCAGTCGATCAACTACGAGTTCATGCAGGAGCCCCTGTTGGCCGGCGAGGTGTGGGTGGCCTTCGACCACACCGCCCGCCTGCTCAACGCCTTCAACGAGCAGCCCGACGACTTCGTGGCCTTCCCTGCACCTGCTGGCCCTGCCGGCCGCGGCTTCATGCCCGTGATCGTCGGCCTTGGCATCCCCAAGGTGGCCCCTGATCCCGAGGGCGCGGCCGGGCTGATCGACTACCTGACCACGCCTGAGGTCCAGGGCAGGGTCCTCAAGGAGTTGGGCTTCTTCCCCGTGGTCAGTGGTGTGGACACCTCTGACCTGCCGGCTGGCGTGGCCATCGAGGCGGGTGCGGTGAGTGCCCAGGCCAATGCGGCCGATGCCCTGCCCGCCCTGTTGCCTGTTGGCCTGGGCGAGCGCGGCGGCGAGATCAACCAGATCTTCCGCAACGCCTTCGACCGCGCCGTCCTCAACGGCGAGGACGTCGACACCGTGCTAGCGGAGGAGGCAGCCAAACTGCAGGCCCTGATGGACGAGACCGGCGCACCGTGCTGGGCCCCCGACGCCCCGTCCGATGGCCCCTGCCAGGTCAACCCGCGGTAAGGTGACCTGGTGAGGTCCTTCGGGTCCCGGCTCCAGCGGCAGCGGCCATTGTCGTGATCGAACGGCAGCGCTGCCCCGGACCGGGCCCGAAGGGCCTTAAGGTCCTTGAGCGAAGGCCTTGGCTATGGCACCATCAGACGGATCCATGATCAATCCACGTCCCAAGAAGCGCAACTGGACCCCCTTTGTGCTGATCTTGCCGTCCCTGGTCTACCTGGCGATGTTCTTCGCCTGGCCGATGGTGCGCGGCCTGAGGCTGGCCGTGTGGGACGAGCAGGCCTTCCTCAGGCTCCAGGCTGAGCCAGCTACCACGGCATCTGCAGCCGGCAAGCTGCCCACCGGGAGCCAGATCGCCATTCTGGACCGGCAGGGCAACCTGGTGGCGGCGGAGGAGCTGGAGCAGCGCAACGTCATCACCGAGGTTTGGTTCAAGGTGCAGGCGCCGGACGCCAGCGGCCAGCCGGTGGAGGGCTGGGCGCCGGAGACACGGATCCGGGTGCGCGAGCAGGACGAGAACGGGGTGCCCATTGGCGGCACGGTGCGGCGCAAGCTGGGCAGCACCACAGAACCGCAGACGACCATCTATGCTGAGCCCAGCGATCGCAGCGCAGCCGCGGGCAGGCTGGAGCCCAACACTGTCGTGGCCATCGTGGA
>JAULUH010000408.1:0-16154 GCA_032111745.1 Anaerolineae bacterium
TCCTTCGCCCATGGCTACCTCACCGACCCCAACAGCTATCGCAGTACCCTGGAACATCTGGCCACCTGGGGCTACTTCGTCATGGCCACCCGCTCCGGCCTCGACCTCTTCCCCTCCCACGCCGCCTATGCCGATGACCTCAGCACCACCCTCACCTATCTGGAGCAACAGAACGCCAGCCCCGGCTCCTGGCTCTACCAGCAGGTCGACACCGCCCACTTCGGCCTCTCCGGCCATTCCATGGGCGGCGGCGCCAGCATCCTCGCCACGGCTGCTGACCCCAGGGTGAAGGCCCTGGCCAACCTGGCCGCCGCCGAGACCAACCCCTCCGCCGCAGCCGCCATGGCCAGCGTGCTGGTGCCGGCCCGCCTGATCGCCGGTGACGAGGACAGCATCGTGCCCAGCTCCACCACCCGGGCCATGGCCTTGAACGCCAACCCGCCCTGGCAATTCGTCCTCCTCGACGGTGGCTGGCACTGCGGCTTCGTGGACTCCAGCGGCCTCGGCTGCGACTCCGGCACCCTGCCCCGCTCTCAGCAGCTCACCCTCACCCGGCGCCTGCTCGCCGAGTTCTTTGGCCTCTATCTCCAGCCGGACCAGGCCCTGTGGCGGCCCGTGTGGGGGCCGGAGCGGGACGCCGACCCCCTGGTCGGCATCGAGCTCGACCCCGGTATCGGCATCAGTCCATCCACCGCCACCGGCACTGCCCTGGCCGGCACCGCGATCACCTACACCCTGGCCATCACCAACACTAGCCCCCTGGCCACCGGCATGGCGCTGCTGGCCGAGGACAATGCCTGGCCGGCCAGCTTTGTGCCGGCCCAGACCGCCGTGCTCTCTCCCGGCCAGCCAGCCCAGGTCGTCGTCGAGGTGGCCGCGCCAGCGGCCGCTGGCTCTGCGGCTGATCTGGTCCTGGCCAGCGCCCGCCGCGACGTCGACGGCGGCACGCGCACCTATGCCACCATCACCACCGAGTCCATCCCCTTGAGTCTGGACATCACCCACTCCGGCAATAGCCTCTTGTTGGATTGGACCACCGGCACTGCAGCCTGTGCCTTCGACCTGCACCGGGACGTCCAGCCCTATCTCCAGCCCGCTCCCCCTACGCTCGTGGCGACAGTGGCAGGGCCACCCTACCTCGACACTGCATCCGGCCTGGGCAATGCCGCCACCAACCACTTCTATCTCGTGCGCGCCCGCTGTGGCAGCTCCTCTATCACCAGCAACCGCGTGGGCGAGTTCGATTTTTCCCTGCTCGCTGGATTGCCCTGAGGATGGCTGCCCCCCAGGTTGTGCTGCAGGACGGCGACCCCGAACGCTGGCTCTTCTTCGGCCAGCCCGTCGAGGTCCTGCATGCCGTGGCCCTCGCGGATGTGGCCCCCATGCTGCACCGGGTGGAACAGGCCGTCGCCGGCCGGGGCCTCTATGCCGCCGGCTTCCTCGCTTACAGCGCCGCGCCTGCCTTCGACCCGGCCATGCCGGTCCAATCCGCTGGCGGCCTGCCCCTGGCCTGGTTCGGCCTCTTCGAGCCACCCGAGGTGCGCCAGGCCCTGCCGGACGTCGCCGCCGGCGCGCCGCCAGGCTACGACCTGGGACCGTGGCACGCTGGCGTGGACTACCCAACCTATGCCGCCGCCATCGCCCGCATCAAGGACCATATCGCCCGCGGCGATACCTACCAGGTCAACTATACCTTCCCCATGGTCGCCTCCTTTGCCGGCGATCCCTGGCAGCTCTTCCTCCGCCTGGCCCGCAGCCAGGCCGCCCGCCATATGGCCTTCGTCGACACCGGTCCCCTGGCCATCTGCTCCGCCTCCCCCGAGCTCTTCTTCCACCTCCATGGCGGCCAGCTCACCTCCCGGCCCATGAAGGGCACCGCCCCCCGCGGCCGCACCCTGGCCGAGGATGAGGCCCAGGCCGGCTGGCTCCGCAGCTCCGAGAAGAACCGCGCCGAGAACCTCATGATCGTCGACATGGTGCGCAACGACATGGGCCGCATCGCCGATTTTGGCAGCGTGCACGTGCCGGCCCTCTTTGAGGTGGAGCGCTACCCCACCCTGCTCCAGATGACCTCCACGGTGGCTGCCACCACCCCCGCCTCCCTCTTCGCTGTTCTGGCCGCCCTCTTTCCCTGCGCCTCTATCACCGGCGCCCCCAAGATCAGCACCATGGGCATCATCGCCGGCCTGGAGGTCGCCCCGCGCGGCCTCTACACCGGCACCATCGGCTACCTGGCCCCCGGCCCGCACGCCCGCTTCAACATCGCCATCCGCACCGCAGTCGTCGACCGGACCAAAGGTACCGCCACCTATGGCGTCGGCGGCGGCATCGTCTGGGACTCCGCAGCCGCCGACGAATACGCCGAGTGCCTGCTCAAGGCTCGTGTGCTTGCCACCCCGCCGCCCCGCTTCGACCTGCTGGAGACCATGCGCTGGGACCCCCCCACCGGCTACGCCCTGCTGGACCGCCACCTGCACCGGCTCGTCACCTCCGCCGAGTACTTCGGGATCAGCGTCGACCTGGCCCGCATCCAACAGGAGCTGGCTGCGCTCGCCGCCACCCTGCCCCCCCAGCCTCACCGGGTGCGCCTCCTGGTGGACCAACAGGGGCACAGCCGCCTGGAGGCCCGCACTCTGGAGCCTCCCCGCACCCCTGCTCCCGTGCGCCTGGGCCTGTCGCCGGTGCCCGTCGATCCCTCCTATGTCTTCCTCTACCACAAGACCACCGAGCGTAGCGTCTATGAAACGGCCCGGCGCTCCTGCCCGGGCTGCGACGATGTGCTCCTGTGGAACGAGCGGGGCGAGATCACCGAGACGGCCATTGCCAACGTGGCCGTGCGCCTCGATGATGAGCTGGTCACGCCTCCGGTAGATTGCGGCCTTCTCCCCGGCACCCTGCGGGCCGAGCTCCTCGCCACCGGGCAGCTGCAGGAGCGCGTAGTCTCCCTGGCGGACCTGGCCCGCTGTGCCGGTATCTACGTCCTGAACTCCGTCCGCGGCCTGCGGGAAGCCGTGCTGGCCTGACCTCGGCGTTTTTCCCAATTACCTTAAAACTCGCTGGACAGGCCCAATAACTGCCAGGGTAACTGGCGGTGCGTCTTGCGCCGTGCTATAATCCGCATCCTGCAATGCAAGCTATGGCCGACGATTTTGTCCACCTGCACGTCCACTCCGAGTACTCGCTGCTCGACGGCCTGGGCCTGGTCGAGAAGCTGGTGGGCCGCGCCCGGCGCCTGGGCCAGCCCGCCCTGGCCCTCACCGACCACGGCACCATGCACGGCGTCATCCCCTTCTTCCGCGCCTGCCAGGCCGCCGGCATTCTCCCGGTGGTGGGGGTGGAGGCCTACCTCACCCGCTGGGGCCGGCCTATGGCCGGCCGGGACCCCCAGCTGGACCGCGATCGCCACCACCTCCTGCTCCTGGCCCAGGACCAGGCCGGCTACAAGAACCTGCTCCAGATCTGCTCCGACGCCCAGATGCAGGGCTACTACTACCGGCCCCGCATCGACGCCACCTACCTGGCTGCCCACAGCGAGGGGCTGGTCTGCACCACCGGCTGCCTGGCGGGTGAGATTCCCACGCTGCTCAGCCCCGAGAACCATGCCCGGCCCCAGCCGGAGCTGGCCCAGGAACGCCTGCACTGGTACCTGGACCTCTTCGGCCGCGACCGCTTCTTCGTCGAGCTGCAGGATCACGATATCCCGGCCCTGCGCGCGGTCAACAAAACCCTCCTCGACTGGTCCCGGCGCCATGACGTCGGCCTGGTGGCCACCAACGACGTCCACTACGTCGAGCCCGAGGACGCCCGCTATCATGACGTGCTGCTCTGCGTGCAGACCAGCGCCCTGATCACCCAGCAGGATCGCCTGCGCATGTCCGACGGCAGCTACTTCCTCAAGAGCGGCCAGGAGATGCGCGAGTCCTTCCGCCCCCTGGCTGACCTGCCCGATACCGCCTTCACCAACACCCTGCGCATCGCCGAGATGTGCCACGTGGACCTGGAGGACTCCAGCTTTCACCTGCCCGACTTCGCCGTGCCCGCGGGCCATACCTACGAGTCCTACCTGCGGCAACTGACCGCAGAGGGGCTGCGCTGGCGCTACGATAGCCGGGCCGCCGACCCCGAGGTGCAGGCCCGCCAGGAGCACGAGCTCGAGATCATCCACCAGATGGGCTTCGACGTGTACTTCCTCATCGTGGCCGACCTCTGCCGCTATGCCCGCAGCCGGGGCATCTGGTACAACGTGCGCGGCTCCGGGGCCGGCTCTATCGTCGCCTATGCCGTCGGCATCACCGGCATCGACCCCCTCAGCAATAACCTGGTCTTCGAGCGCTTCCTCAACCCCGGCCGGGTCACCATGCCCGACTTCGACCTCGACTTCCCCGATGACCAGCGCGAGGAGATGATCCGCTATACCATCGACACCTACGGCGCCGGCCATGTGGCCCAGATCGTCAGCTTCGGCCGCATGAAGGCCCGCGCCGCCGTGCGCGATGTGGCCCGCGCCATGGACGTCCCCCTGGGTGAGGTCGACCGCCTCGCCAAGCTGATTCCCGCCATCCCCGGTAAGCCGGTCACCATTGCCCAGGCCCTGGGCCAGGACCCGCAGAAACCCGAGCTGGCCGTGCCGGAGCTGATAGCCCTGGTCGACGCCGAGAGCCCGGACCAGGGCTACGTCAAGGAGCTGCTGGATACGGCCGCGGCCCTGGAGGGAGTGGCCCGCCACGCTTCCACCCATGCCGCCGCCGTGATCATCACCGACAAGCCCCTCGCCGAGTACCTGCCCATCATGCGGCCCCAGAAGGCCGTCATCACCGAGGCCGTCACTCAGTTCGAGTTTCCCATCTGCGAGTCCATCGGCCTGCTCAAGGTGGACTTCTTGGGCCTCTCCACCCTCACCATCATGCGCGAGGCTACCCGGCTGATCCGGGAGCGGCATGGCCGGGAGTTTACGCTGGATAACATCCCGCTGGACGATCCGGCCAGTTATGCCCTGCTCTCCAGCGGTGAGGTGGCCGGGGTGTTCCAGGTCGACGGCGCTGGCCTGCGGCGCGTGCTCCAGGAGATGCGGCCCACCGAGTTCAACCATATCGTGGCCGCCATCTCCCTCTACCGGCCCGGCCCCATGGAGTTCATCCCCGAATATATCGCCGTCATGCATAACCAGCGCCAGGCTAGCTACGTGCACCCGGCCCTGGAGGCGATCCTCGGCGAAACCTACGGCGTCTGCGTTTACCAGGAACAGGTCATCCGGCTGCTGACCGACATCGCCGGCTACACCCCGGCTGACGCCGACAACGTGCGCCGCGGCATCAGCAAGAAGTCGGAGAAGGTGCTGATCCAGCACCGCGAGATCTTCGCCAAAGGGGCCGCCGCTAAGTCTGGCATCGCCCGCCAGGACGCCGGCGCCATCTGGGATGCCCTCATGGGCTTTGCCCGCTACGGCTTCAACCGCGCCCACGCCGCCGACTACGCCGTCATCACCGTCCAGACCGCCTACCTCAAGGCCTACTACCCCCTGGAATACATGGCAGCCATGCTCCTGGTGGAGCGGGACAACCACGACAAGGTGGCTTACCTTATCACCGAGTGCCGCCGCATGGCCATCGAGGTGCTGGCTCCCGATGTCAACGCCAGCGCCATGGACTTCACGGTCGAGCAGGGCGCGCCCGCTGCCCTGCCATCGGCCGGCAAGGATCCCCGCATCGGCTACCAGTTCCCCGTGCCCCCGGGCGCCGCCATCCGCTATGGCCTGGCTGCCATCAAGAACGTGGGCGAAGGGCCGGTGGAGGCCATCCTGCAGGCCCGCCAGCTGCCGGGCCCCTTCCGCAGCCTGCAGGACTTCTGCGAGCGCGTCGACCTGCGCCAGGTCGGCAAGCGCGCCCTCGAATGCCTGGTCAAGGTGGGCGCCCTCGACGCCTTCGGCGAGCGCGGCCAGCTGCTGGAGGCCATCGACCAGCTGGTCGGGGTCAGCCGCTCCCGCCACGAGGCCGCCGAGGTGGGCCAGCTGAGCATGTTCGACCTGATCGGCGGCGCCGGCCAATCCAGCGTCACCATGGCTCTCCGCCTCCCCGAGGTGTCGCCTCTGTCGCCTCGCGAGCAGCTGGCCATGGAGAAGGAGCTGCTCGGCGTGTACGTCTCGGCCCACCCCCTGCAGCAGATGACCGTGGACCTGACCGGCGTCATCACCTGCTTCTGTGGTGACCTGAACGAGAGCCATGCCGGTAAACCCGTCATGCTGGCCGGCACGATTACCCGGGTCAACCCCATCAGCACCAAGAAGGGCGATCGTATGGCCTTCGTCACCCTGGAGGACCTCCAGGGCCAGTGTGACGTGGTGGTGTTCCCCAAGACCTGGGAGGCCACCCGGGACCTGTGGCAGGTCGATAAGGTCGTCCTGCTGCGCGGTAAGGCCGAGATGCGGGGTGAGAAGATCGGCGTGGTGTGCGAGGAGGTCAAGGACTACCTCATCCGGGCCACGGCCGCCGAGGATGGCAGCCCTCCCTATCCTGTGACGCGCGGGGAAACCGTATTTCAGTCGGCCATCGCCACCGGCCATACCTGGTCACCGCCGCCACCCCCTGCCGGCATTGGGGCCGGGTCCGAGGAGCCGGGTTCCGATGACCCCCTGGAGGAACCCGGGTGGCTGCGCGAGGCGCCCATGCCCTGGGACGGCCAGCCTGGCCCCCCCACGCCAGCCTCCACCTCTGCCCTCGAGCCGGAGGCTCCACCCTCGCCACCCACCCCCGCGCGGCCGGCCGTGCTGGTGCAGGTCACGGTCCAGCGTACCCAGGACGTCGAGCGCGACAAGCGGCTGCTCACCTGGGTCTACGACCTGCTGCGCGAGCATCCCGGGCCGGATCGCTTCTGTGTCATCCTGCGCAAGAACGGCAGCCAGCTGCAACTGGATTTCCCCAACGATACCACCCGCTTCACCAGAGATCTCGAGCAGCAGCTGGTGCGCCGCCTGGGCGCCGGCAGTGTCGAAGTCAAGAACCTGGACTAAACTCAGTCCAGGGTGAAATCTACATGGTCCCCTGTTTGGCGACTGCGGATTTCATCGTAGAATCAGTTTAGCTGCATCAAGACCCCCATTCCTTACATGGTTCCCTGGTTGGCGACTGCGGATTTCATCGTGGAATCAGTTTAGCTGCATCAAGACCCCCATCCCCTCGTAGGGCGCGGCCCTCCGTCCCGTTCCGGGATGATATGCCCGCCCAGTCCTGGCACCCGCGTGATCTGTCCTTTATCCCGCGCCCGACCACCTTCCCCTTAGCTGCGCCAAGACCCCCATGCCCTCGTAGAAACTATGCAGGACAGTGCGCTCGCGAGCGCACTGTGTTCCCTGGTCGGCGACTGCGGATTTCATCGTGGAGTCAGTTTGGATACTGGCTACCGCAGCGCCGCCAGCTCTGCCCGGCTGCGTCCGGCCAGGAAAAGCTGGATCACGTCGGCCACGTAATGCGCGATGAGCGGCGCCAGCAGGCTGCTGCGCTCCACGAAGAGCAGCCCCAGCCCCAGCCCCGCCAGGGCTGTGCCGCCCACCCCCAGCGCGCCCTGCGGCAGGTGGAGCAGGCCGAAGAACATCGCCATCCCCACCAGCAGCAGTCTCTCTGGCAGAATCGGGCTGAGTCCCCCTAGCAGCAGCGACCGAAACAACAGCTCCTCCAGCGCTATGGCCGGAACCAGTGCCAGTAGCACCAGCACCCACTCCCGGCCGCTGGCCGGCAACACGCTCAGGATCACCGTCGGCGAGTAGACCCGGCGTCCCCACCGCCGCACGGCCAGGCTCGATCCCAATGTCAGCGCCAGCGACAGCATCACCCCCACCAGGATGCCCCACACCACATCACCTGCCGGATCGGCCGGCGCCCAGCCCAGGGTCGCCGCGGGCAGCCCGCTGAGCAGCCCCAGGCCCACGCAGGCCAGTACCATCGCCCCTCGCAGCGCGTTCTCTGCCGGCAGTAACAGGAGGTTGCGGTCCGGCCGCCACACGCGCAGCAGCCGGGCCGTCTGGTAAGTCCCCCAGCTAATGAACGCCGTCAGTGCCCCGGTGCCCGCCACGAACAGCCAGTACGCGCTTCCCACTCATGGCTCGCTGATTGCGTACTGGTAGGGCGCCTTCTCCGTGGTCACCGGCGCCAGCGCGCTGATGGCCAGGGTCGCCCGGTTGCTGCGGCTCAGGCCGGGGATGATCCACGTGCCCTGGCCGTTCTCGTCGACCTCCAGGCGGGTGATCGCCGGCTCTGCGTCGCCGTTGCGCTGGATCACCTGCACCAGCCACTGCTGGGGCAGCACGTTGTCGGTGCGGATCCAGCCCTCGCTCTGCCATCCCGTGTCCGACTCCACGTCGTCGCTATAACCGATCTCCGGGATAGAAATGTCATCCACGAAGAAGCCCGGATAGTTCACTGCATCGTCGGTGATGTATCGGAAGCTGATCAGCACCACCTGGCCCGCATAAGGCGACAGGTCAGCCGTTTGCTCGATCCACTGGGCCGCGCAGCTGTCACCGGCCTCTTGGCTGTCCGGGTCGCCCGAGCAGCCGGTCAGAGCCCAGCCAAAGCTGTTGCCGTTGGGGTTCTCGTCGGTCATATCTTCGGTCTGCAACGGGATCCATGTAGCACCATCGTCCGTGGAGGCCATGACGTAGCCGTAGTCATAGTCGTCCTCGATGTCGTACCAGGTCCAGAACCGCAGCGTGGCCGCGTCCACCTCGCTCAGGTCAAATGCCTGGGTCAGCCGGGCGTCGGAGTCGTCCACCCGGTTGGCCCACCAGGCGAAGCTCCCGCTGTGCGCATCGTGATCCGCCAGCTGAGTCGTGGTGCCGCCCTGAAAGGTTAGCTCGACGTCGCCGTTGCCCGACAGCTCGATGTAGTCCGTGCCGTATTGGCTGACCTCGGCCTCGCGCTGAATGGGATAGCGGCGGTGGCGCGCATCCACCTCCATGGGCTCCGGGTCATCGCGCTCATAGCCATAGCGGCCATCGCCCACTTCTGGCAGGTCCAGGTAGTTGGCCACCACCCAGTCCGCAAACACCTCGTCGAAGCTCAGGCCCATCGGCTCCAGCACCTCGTTGAAGCCGTCCACGCCGTTGGCCTTCGACGCCACCACGGCCTGCGTCATCTCGTTGCCGAAGCGCTGCAGGAAGTAGGACATGAACAGGTAGGCGCCACCGTAATGCTGGCTGCGGTTGTTGGGGTCGTCGTTCCACGAGGTGAGCTGGGTATCGGGGATGAGACTGAACGCCTGGTCCGCCCCCCCCCGGCTGTAGCCGTTCAGCTCCGTGGCCAGCTCGCTCATCCCCTCGTTGACCCACGTGGCCTCGTTCTTGTCCTCGTACCAGTGGATCATGTGCTGGAACTCGTGCGACAGCACGCCGTTGTAGAACTCGGAGTTGGGCTCGGCGTTGCCCAGGTGGATGTAGAACATCTCCCGCTCGTTGGAGTAGGGTTGGGCCAGCCGGCTCACCGCGTCCGCGCCGCTGAAGTACCCGGCAATGCGGTCCCCCAGCTTGTCCGAGTGCAAGATGTGCAGCTTCGGGTCGCCGTCGATCCCCGGGGTCCATTCCGTGCCGAAGAAATTGCGGTTGGTGGGGTAGGTTTCTTCGGCGAAGCGATCTGCCGCGGCCTGGATGTCGCCCAGGTCGTAGTCCAACCCCTCCTCCACCCAGATGTAGAGCACGTCGTTGCTGTATACCATTTCGGCGTCGATCTGCCGGTGCTCGCTGGTGTCCCCATTCGAAACCCAGAAGGTCTCGGCGTCGCCGGTCTCGTACAGCAGAGGGGTCTCGCGCACCACCTCCGGAATGGGGCCGGTCCCTCGCAGCCCCTCGGCCAGCACCCGCAGATCACGCGCCGGCACCACAGCCTCGGCCAGGGCCGCCGCGGTGGCAAAGTCGCCGGTACCCTGCGTGGGTAGGTCGCCCTGCGCTGAGGGTTGCGCGGGCCTGGGTGGCACCCTGGTGGGGATCACGCCAGGGATGGCTGTGGGCCCGGCAGGAGACAGGTCCTCATCCGGGGCCAGGTCGGGCTCGAAGCCGCCAGGTCCTACCTCGACAGTCACCACAGGCGCCGGCGCCACCGGGAATTCCTGCCCTGCAAAGGGAAAGGCCAGGCCGAACGCCAGGCCGGTAAAGCCGATGGCGGCCAGGCAACAGCAGAACAGGACGACCGCCAGGGCACCCAAGGCCCACCAGATTGCATTGCTACTCTGATTGGTGTTCAACATCCATCTCCACTGGAAAAGCGCAGGCAAAGCTCACATCTGCTCAAGTGCCGGGCACTGGACATGTGCCCGGCACTTGAGCAGCCATTATACCCCAGCTCCCTGGCGCCGAGAAAATCGCCGGGCAGTCGCTAACCGCCGACGACCACTCGCACGGTGCATTCGCCAAAGTTGCCCGTGATATCCACGGTGACCACCCGCAGCAGGTATTCGCCAGGGGGCAGCCCAGAGGCATCCCACACACCCAGCGGCGCGTTGTTGACCGGGCTGTCGCGGCGCAAATAGAAGCCAAAGTCGCCCGGCGAGCCGGCCGGCTTGGTTTCGATCTTGTAGTACTGGAAGTTCTCCGACTGGGCCGTGCCGATGACGGTCACCGGTCCGTTGACGACCTGCCCAGCCCCCGGTTCGATGATCACCGCCCGCAGGTCAGGGCAGCTGGCCCGCACCACTGGCGGGGCCGTCGGTGTGACCGGTGCCGCGGTCGGCGTCGGTGTGTCCTCGACCGGACGGGGGGTCGCCCGCGGTCGTGGGGTGCCAGTAGGCGTGGCCGTGGGCGTCTCGGTGGCCGGCAGCGGCGTCGGCGTCGGCGTATCCAGCAGGAACACGGGCGTGGGAGTCGGGTCCGCCTGGGCGATGATCGGCTCCACCGCCGGCTGCAGGAAGCGCCCAATGGCGTACACCGCCCCCATGGTCAACAGCAGCAACAGGGCGAAGCGCAGCAGGGTGTGGGTACGGTTGATCGCCGTCTCCCGCTCCAATGTGAACGCGGCCTGCCGCCGCTCCCGCCGCGCCTTCAAGGCCAGCCGCAACAGTACCAGCGCGCCGATCGCGCAGGCAACGTAGATGTAGTTCGCGTAGTTGCTGATGAATTGGATGATAACGGCCATGCGCCGTTAGAGCCTCACAAGACGTAATAACGGCCCGTACGTCGGGCCGGGACCTGCAACGCTTACACGCCGGGGACCGGCCGCCGGTTCATAACCGGGCCAGGACACCCCGGATGATCGCCAGCATGCGCGGGACCAGCTGCTGGCCTGCCGCCAGCACCTCCTCGTGGCTGGTCTCGCCCTCGGCATCGACCCGGTCGATCACCAGGTTGCTGATCCCCGAGAGCCCCAGCACCCGCATGCCGCCGTGGCGGGCGACGATGGCCTCGGGCACCGTCGACATGCCCACCGCATCGGCGCCAATCAGGCGCAGGAAGCGGGCCTCGGCCGGGGTCTCAAAGGTGGGCCCGCCCAGCCCGGCATACACCCCCTGGTGCAGCGGCACGCCCGCCTCCGCTGCCGCCGCCAGGGCCAGCTCCCGCAGCTCCCGGTCATAGGTCTTGGACATGTCCAGGAAACGCACGCCCAGCGCCGGGTCATGGGGTCCCCGCAACGGGTTGGCCCCACCCAGGCCCACCATGTTGAGGTGGTCGACGATCAGCATCGGCTCCCCCGCCGGAAAGGCCGGGTTCAGCCCACCCGCGGCATTGGTCAGGATCAGGATCATGATGCCCAGGCTGCGGAACGCCCGGATGGGCAGGGTCACCTGCTGCATGCTGTATCCCTCGTAGGCATGCGTGCGGCCCTGCATGATCAGCACCGGCGTGCCCTGCAGTGTCCCAATCACCAGGCGGCCCTGGTGCCCAGGGATGGTAGACAGGGGAAAGTGGGGAATGTCCCGGTAATCCAACATGGTGGCATCCTGCACCTCGTCCGCCAGGGCACCGAGGCCGGAGCCCAACACGATGGCTACCGTGGGCTGGAAGCCCGCCGGCAGCGCCCGCCGGATCGCCGCCGCCGCCTCCTCGATGTCCGCACGCGCGGGAATGTCATCCATGGCTGGTGCCTCTCAGGCCCGGGGGTGGGCCTTGTCGTAGGCTTCCCGCAGATGGTCGCCGGTGACCTGCGTGTAGACCTGTGTGGTGGAGATGTTGGCGTGGCCCAGCAGCTTCTGCACGTCCCGCAACTTGGCGCCGCCGTGCAGCATGTGGGTGGCGAAGGAGTGGCGTAAGGTGTGCGGCGTGACCTCCTCTTCGATCCCCACCTCGTCCACGTAGTGCTTGATGATCAGCCACAGGCCCTGGCGCGTCAGCCGCTCCCCGCGATGGTTCAAGAATAGGGCCTGCACCTCCGGGTCTGACAGTAGTTTCGGGCGGCCGTGGTCCAGATACTCCGCCAAGACTTGTGCCGCCCGGTCATACATCGGTACAATACGCTCACGGTCGCCTTTGCCGCTGCACAGTACCGTGCCGGCGTCCAGGTCGACGTCGGTCACGTTCAGCGAGACCAGCTCGGTGACCCGCATGCCCGTGGCGTACAACACCTCCAGCAGGGCCGTGTCGCGCACGGCCTTGGGCGTGTCCAGCTTGGCGGGCTCTGCCAGCAACATCTCGATGTCCTCCACCGAGATGGCCTTGGGCAGGCTCTTCTTGACCTGCGGCGACTCCAGCGAGCGTGTCGGATCCTCGCTCACCACGTCTTCGTCGTGCAGGTAGTGGAAAAACGATTTGATCGCCGCCACCTTGCGCGCGACGGTCGAGGAGGCGTAGCGGCGTTCCTTGAGGTACAGCACGTAGCCGATGATCTGGTTGCGGTCGACCGCATTCCATTGTAGCGCTTCAACCTTCTCAGCCTGGTCGGCCAGGTACTCCGCAAATTGGGTCAAATCGTTGCGGTATGCTGCTATCGTGTTCGCGGAATAGTTCTTCTCCGAGACCAGATAGTCAAGGAACTCGTCTATTTTGGCTTGCATCACTGGACCCCTTGCTTGCATGTGACCTGGCTGGCCATGGCTTGTCGCGAGTGCCAGTGGCCCTTCGCCTGCGATGAGGGTGTGGCGATGGCAGGAAGGGCCGGCGTAGAGCGCTGGCTTCGCCGCTGGTGTGGTCAGACGACATTCAGCCGTAATGCAGCTGGTTATTGTAATCTTGAATCATTGTACCATAGCTTGCCATAAAGTCAAGCCTTTCTCAACGGCAGATTGCCGGCATCTAGCGCCTTCCGGTAGGGCCATTGGTAGCCCGTATTCGGATAGTAATCCGAACGCTAACACATCTCTAACGTCCCGCTAGTATCATTCTCACAGGCCTCCGCTATACTGAGAATAAAAAATCGTGGCAAGGACCAAAATAACTATGCGATTAGATAAATTCACCCAGCGCGCGCAGGAGGCGATCTTCGAGGCCCAGACCGTGGCCGAGGGGTATAACCATGCCCAGATCGAGCCGGAGCACCTGCTGCTGGCCCTGCTGCAGCAGCCGGATGGCGTCGTGCCCCAGATCGTTCAGGGGCTCGGACACAACCCTGCCCAGCTGGAGGCCCAGGTCGAGGCCGAGCTCGCGCGGCGCCCCAAGGTCTACGGCACCGCCACCCAGGTCGGCATCAGCCCCACCCTGCAGCGCGTGCTGCAGGCCGCCCAGGCCGAGGCCGAGGGCATGCACGACGAGTACGTCAGCGCCGAGCACCTCTTCCTGGCCCTGGCCGACAAGGCTGCCGGTGCCGCGGAGAAGCTACTGGCCGCGGCCGGCATCACCCGCGACGGCATCCTGCAGGCCCTGCAGGCCATCCGTGGCAGCCAGCGCGTCACTTCCCAAAACCCTGAAGTAACCTACCAGGCCCTGACCAAGTACGGCCGCGACCTGACCGACCTGGCCCGCAAGGGCAAGCTGGATCCCGTGATCGGCCGCGACGAGGAGATCCGCCGCGTCATCCAGATCCTCAGCCGGCGCACCAAGAACAACCCCGTGCTGATCGGCGAGCCCGGCGTCGGCAAGACCGCTATCGCCGAGGGCCTGGCTCTGCGCATCGTGCGCGGGGACGTGCCCGAGGGACTCAAGGACAAGCGTATCGTGGCCCTGGACATGGGCGCCCTGGTGGCCGGCGCCAAGTTCCGCGGCGAGTTCGAGGAGCGGCTCAAGGCCGTGCTCAAGGAGGTGTCCGAGAGCGACGGCCGCGTCATCCTCTTCATCGACGAGCTGCACACCGTGGTCGGCGCCGGCGCGGCCGAGGGCTCGGTCGACGCCAGCAACATGCTCAAGCCTATGCTGGCCCGCGGCGAGCTGCACACCATCGGCGCCACGACCCTGGACGAGTACCGCAAGTACATCGAGAAGGATGCGGCCCTGGAGCGGCGTTTCCAGCCCGTGCTGATCGACGAGCCCTCCGTGGAGGACACCATCAGCATCCTGCGCGGCCTCAAGGAGCGCTATGAGGTGCATCACAACGTGCGCATCACCGATGCCGCCGTCATCGCCGCCGCCGCCCTCTCCCACCGCTATATCTCCGACCGCTTCCTGCCCGACAAGGCCATCGACCTGGTCGACGAGGCCGCCAGCCGCCTGCGCATGGAGATCACCAGCGATCCGGCCGAGCTGGACGAGATCAAGCGCAAGCTCATGCAGCTGGAGATCGAGCGCGAGGCCCTGAAGCGGGAGAAGGATAAGGCCAGCCAGGAGCGCCTGGAGGTCCTCGAGCGCGAGCTGGCCGACCTGGCGGAGCAGCGCCGCGCCCTGGAGGCCCGCCTCGACGGCGAGCGCCAGGTCATCCAGCGCAACGCCCAGCTGAAGGACGAGATCGAACGCACCCGCTTCGAGATCGAGCAGGCCCAGCTGGCCCAGAACTGGCAGCGGGCCAGCGAGCTCCAATACGGCCAGCTGCGCCAGCAGGAGGCCGAGCTCGCCCAGAACGAGCAGCGCCTGGCCGAGATGCGCCAGCGCGGCATGCTCCTCAAGGAGGAGGTCGACGCCGAGGATATCGCCGAGATCGTCTCCCGCTGGACCGGTATCCCCGTCAGCAAGCTGATGGAGGGCGAGGTGCAGAAGCTGCTGGCCATGGAGGACAACCTCCACGCCCGCGTGGTGGGCCAGGACGACGCCGTGCGCGCCGTGGCCAACGCCGTGCGCCGCGCTCGCGCCGGCCTCCAGGACCCCAACCGGCCCATGGGCAGCTTCCTCTTCCTCGGCCCCACCGGCGTCGGCAAGACCGAGCTGGCCCGCGCCCTGGCCGAGTTCCTCTTCGACGACGAGCAGGCCATGACCCGCATCGACATGTCCGAATACCAGGAGCGCCATACCGTCAGCCGCCTCATCGGCGCCCCACCCGGCTACGTCGGCTACGACGAGGGCGGCCAGCTCACCGAGGCCGTGCGCCGCAAGCCCTACTCGGTGGTGCTGTTCGACGAGATCGAGAAGGCCCATCCCGAGGTCTTCAATACCCTGCTACAGCTGCTGGACGACGGCCGCCTCACCGACGGCCACGGCCGCACCGTGGACTTCAAGAACACCGTAGTGATCATGACCAGCAACGCCGGCAGCGACACCATCAACTGGGAGGCCTATCGCAACGGCGGCAAGGAGGCCGTGCGGGCTGAGGCCCTGGAGGCCCTGCGCCGCCAGTTCCGGCCCGAGTTCCTGAACCGCATCGACGAGATCGTGGTCTTCCACCCGCTGACCCGCGAGCACCTGGCCCAGATCGTGGAGATCCAGCTGGGTCGCCTGCGGCGGATGCTGGCCGAGCGCAAGATCGACCTGCAGCTGACCCCCGCCGCGCGCAACCTGCTGGCCGATGCCGGCTACGACCCGGTCTACGGCGCCCGCCCCCTCAAGCGGGCCATCCAGCGCCTCGTGCAGGACCCCCTGGCCCTGGCCTTACTGCAGGGCCAGTTCAAGGAGGGCGACACCATCGTGGCCGACGTCGACCCCGATCGCCCCGGCGAGCTCGCCTTCCACAAGCAAGTCACCGCCGAGCCGGTCGAGGCGTAACGATTGCCAAACCAACAGGCCTGAAGGGTTTGATGCCCTTCAGGCCTGTTCGATGGGTGGTCTCGCCATGACGATTGGCGAGGGCCACTTGGCAAAACGGCGCACTTTCCCATTGAAACAATTAATCTCTAGTTTCCGCTAACTACCTGCGAGATGCAGGTAAGACTCAGTGACCAGAGAG
>JAULUH010000409.1:0-4173 GCA_032111745.1 Anaerolineae bacterium
GTTAGCGAGCTCTTGGGTGAGAAAGACCTGGAAGAGCGGCTCCAGGAGATCCGAGAGAAGATCAGGCGCATGGACACCCGCTAGGACAACGGGTTCATCACGGACGAAGAGGAATTCATGCGCCAGAGTCTGGCATTGCAGCAGGAATTGGCGCAGTTGACCCCTGTCCCTTGTGATGACCTGCAGCAGGCGGCCGACATACTGAAGAACATTCCCAAGCACTGGAAAAACGTTGAAGGAGACGAAGAAACCAGGCACCGATTGGTCCAGTTGATCGTGGAGCGTGTATATGTTCGAGTTCAACACGTCGTTGCCATGACATGGCACTCGAACTGTCACTTGGTTCTGGGGAATAAATGAATGAGCCAACCAATTTCTCGGTTGGCTCACCGCACGACATGTGCACGTGCGGGCCCGACGGGTCTCGAACCCGCGATCTCCGGCTTGACAGGCCGGTATGTTAGCCGACTACACCACGGGCCCAGTACTCGACACGCAGGTACTTATACCATAGATGGGGACCCTTCGTCAAGTTACAGGGAACGTCGTTTGCATGTACAGGCCATCCATGGTATAGTGTGACAGTCTGCACAATCGCCAGCGCCAACTTCATTGGGGGGCGCCAACAAGATGACGAGGGAGGAACTCATGTACCAGCAGATCACCGTCGTTGGCTATCTGGGGCGCGATGCTGAGCTCAGGTATACCCCAACCGGGGTACCAGTCTGTCATTTCAGTTTAGCTGTGAGCGAGCGCTGGAACGGGCAGGATGGCCAGCCCCACGAGCGCACAACCTGGTTCCGGGTGACGGCGTGGCGCAAGCTGGCCGAGAGCTGCAGCCAGTACCTGCGTAAGGGCCGCCTGGTCATGGTGATGGGCCCGGTGGCGGCCAGCACGTACACCGGAAACGACGGCACGCTGCGCACCAGCCTGGAGGTGACCGCCAATACCCTGCGCATGCTCGGCGGCTCTCGCCAGGCGGAGGCCGGGGACCACGAGGATGGGGATGCCGAGGAGGAGGCAGGCTTCTAGCACCCCAGGCCAGCCAGAGGCCAGCCACCCTGCGGCCTCTGTCACACCCGGGGCAGAGGCCGCAGGATGGCGTTCCAAAGAACCCTCAGCTCATCGCCGAGACAGTTCTTCCATGGCTTGTAAGGCGGCCACATGGCCAAAAAGGTAGTGGGACACCGGGTCATGGCCCGCGCGCGCGGGTGCCAGGACTGGGCGGCCACGGAGGGCCGCGCCCTACGATGGGATGGGTGCGGACACCATACGAGGGGATGGATGCGGACACCATGCGAGGGGATGGGGGCGCATGGCTCGCCAAGGACAGGTATGAGCTGGAACGGATGGGGCCGCGGGCTGCTCCGGCGGGCTACAGGACCTCGGCGAAGGTGGCGATGGCGGCTTGCACATCCTCGGCGCTGACGTGGTAGTTGGTCACGGCGCGCAGGCGCTTGCCGCCGATGGCGAAGAGCCAGACGCCGCGCTCATGCAGGGCCGCCGCCAGCTCCTCGGGGGCCAGGCGGGGATGGTCCAGCTCGAAGATGACGATGTTGGTCTGGATCGAACCTGGATCGACGGCGATGCCGGGCAGGCCGGCGATGCCCTCGGCCAGGCACCGGGCATGGACATGGTCTTCGGCTAATCGATCCACCATCTCGGTGAGGGCCACGATGCCGGCGGCCGCGATGACACCGGCCTGCCGCATCCCTCCACCCAGGACCTTGCGCGCCCGCCGGGCCTCCCGGATGAAGTCGCTGCGGCCGACGACCACCGAGCCTACCGGCGCGGCGAGGCCCTTGCTCAGGCAGAAGCTGACCGAATCGCAGTCAGCTACCAGGTTACGCACGTCCTCTTGTAGCGCGACTGCCGCATTGAACACGCGCGCGCCGTCCAGGTGCAGCTTCAGCCCGCGGCGGCGAGCCAGAGCACCAGCTGCCGCCATGTAGCTGGCCGGCAGCACCGCCCCGCTACAGCGATTGTGCGTGTTCTCCAGGCATAGGAGCCGCGTGCGTGGGTAGTGGGCATCAGCGCTTCGAATGCTGGCCTCAATCAGGTCCAAATCCAGGGTGCCGTCAGGCCGGTTGGGCAGCGGCCGGGGATGGATGGCTCCCAGCGCGGACATGCCGCCCTGTTCGTAGAGGTAGGCATGGGCCTGGTCGCCCAGGATGACCTCGTCGCCCCGGCCGCAATGGGTCAACAGGCAGGTCAGGTTGCCCATGGTGCCGGAGGCGACGAAGAGGCCGGCCTCCTTGCCCAGGCGCTCGGCAGCCAGCGCTTCGAGCTGGTGCACGGTGGGATCGTCTCCCAGCACATCGTCGCCGACTTCGGCGCCAGCCATGGCGCGGCGCATGGCAGGGGTAGGCTTGGTGATGGTGTCAGAGCGTAGATCGATCGGTGTCATGGTGGTTCTCATATCCTGGGGACAGATCTGGCTGGTTGGCGAGGGCAGCGCGCCGTCTAGCCTGCGCAACGCGCCGGACCCGCCTCCGAGCCGCTGGCCCATTGTACATGAGCGCAGCCCATGGAGCAATGTTGGACCGGCAGTTCGCCGGCCTTCGTTTGACAACAGCCAGGTATTGCGCATAATGCCCATAGCCGTCGCCCACCGCTACGCAGCCAGCCGTTATGGAAATTCTTCGCTACCAGGACTTTGAGCTAGAGATCGCCGCCGCCCTCCCCGGTGGCCGCTATCCCGTCGCGGTCCTGCGCTCTCCCTCGGGCCAGGCACGCGGGGCGATGGAGTTCCCCTACGATCAACAGGATCGGGAGCGCCAGCTGGCCAGGCTGGAGGACGCCATCCTGACCGGCGGACCTGAGTCCGAGCAGTTGGTGCAGGATTTCGGCGAGCAGCTCTTTCTCGCCCTTTTCTCCGGGGAGGTGCGCACGGTCTACGACCGCAGCCGGCAGGCCATGCAGGACGCAGGGCAGGGTCTGCGGCTCAAGCTGCGCGTCAACGCTCCCGAGCTGTCCACGGTGCCCTGGGAGTATCTCTACGATCCGCGCAGCGCCGAGTTCATCGCCCTCTCTCGCTACACGCCCATCGTGCTCTATGTCGAGCTTCCCATGGGCGAGACTCCGCTGGCGGTCAAACCTCCCCTGCACATCCTGGGCATGGTCGCCAGCCCCAGCGATGCACCAACGCTGGACGTAGACCGGGAGAAGATGCGGCTGGAGGAGGCCATCGCGCCCCTGCGTTCCGCTGGGAGGGTGGACCTGACCTGGCTGGAGGGCAGTACCTGGCGCGACCTGCAGGAGGCCATGCAGCGGGGTCCCTGGCATGTCTTTCACTTCATCGGCCATGCCACGAGCGCTGGCACAGACGGCGCCGGTGCTCTGTTGCTCACGGATGAGGCCGGACGCGCAGCTCCCCTGGGGGCGCAGGATCTGGGCACGTTGCTGGCCGACCAGCGTACGCTGCGCCTGGCTGTGCTCAACGCCTGTGAGGGCGCCCGGCCGGGCTCCCAGGGAGCCTACTCCAGCGTCGCCGCGGCGCTGGTGCGCCGGGGGGTACCGGCTGTGGTGGCCATGCAGTATGCCATCAGCGACCGGGCCGCCCTGGAGTTCAGCGGCAGTTTCTACGGGGCGCTGGCAGCCAACCTGCCCATCGACGCCGCGGTCTCGGAGGCGCGCAAGGCCATCGACCTGGCCCTGCCGGGATCGGTGGAATGGGGCACGCCGGTGCTGTTCATGCGCACGCCCGACGGCGTCCTGTGGGATGTCCGGCAGAGGCGCACGCTCCCTATAGCCGCCATGGCCGCCATTGCGGCGGCGGCACTGGCCGTCATCGGCCTGCTGGCCTTCATCGCCACCCGCACGGAGGAAGTGGCCCGTGCCGTGAACCAGCCCACGCCGACCCCGCTGGCCATGCAGGGCGTGTTCAACATCGCCGTGGCCGACTTCGGCGAGATCGACCCTGTTTCGGGAGAGGTGAGCGACTCGTTTGCGGGTCAGACCCTGAGCGGGTGGCTTTACGAAGGCCTGAATGATGAGCTGGTGCGTAACCGTGATATTCCGCTGACCGGGGACATCGTCGTCTGGCACAGCTCCCGCGAGGATCTGCGTGGCCGGAACGTTCCGCTGGGCCTGGTGCGTGGTGCCACCCCCGCAGCCCGCGAGGCTGCCGTTGCGGCCATGGCAGATGCCCTCAACGCGCAGATGGTCATTTAC
>JAULUH010000409.1:4183-6424 GCA_032111745.1 Anaerolineae bacterium
TGGACGAACTGGGCCTGCTGGCAGGCTCGCACGTTCTGGGCCAGAAAATCCAGCTGCCCGTGCCGTTCAATCTAGAGGATCCTCGCAACCGCTTTGGCATCCGTGAGCTCGTCGGCCTCAGAAGCAAAGCCCTGTATTGGCTCACCGCGGGCCTGGCCCAACAGCTGCTGGGCCGATCCGAAGAGGCTCTGGCAACTTTCCGCCGGGCGGAGGAAGAGCTACAGGGCTGGCCTGATCCCAAAGCCCAGGCCCTGCTTCAGTTCTTCGTCGGGCGAGAGCAGCTCTTCTTGAAGGACCTGGACGGCGCCGAGGCGTCGTTTGCGCAGGCGATTGACCTCGACGAAAGCTACGCCCGGGCCGTGGCCGCCCTGGGCAGCGTCTACCAGGCCCGGGCGGCGGAGACTGACGATTTTGCCGCGCGGTTGGGTGAGCCGGGCGCCCTGCAGCGAGCCATTGAGCTTCAGACCAAGGCGGTGGACCAGGCAGCCGGTAGCGGCGACGCGACGATCGAAGCCGTCGCTCGCACTGCCCTGGCTCTCAGCCAGAACCTGCTGTGCGAGGCACATCTCAACCTTGGTAGTGCAGCGGAGGCGGGGTCCGCCTGCGACCGGGCTGTGCAAGAGTCTGACCGCGCGGTCTCTCAGCTAGCCGGCACACCTGAGTATCGCATCCTGGCTCAGGCCTACATGGCCCAGGGCAACGCCCAGTTCTTGCGTAGTTTCGTCGACGCCGGCCAACAGGACATGGCTAAGAGCCGGGAGCGGCTGGACCTCGCCGCAGAGGCCTATACACGCTGTATCGACCAGGCTGCGCTGGCACCATTCGACAGGATACTGACTGAGAAGGTAGTGGCTGGGGTGTGCGAGCCTGCACATGAGCAGGTCCAGGCCCGCCTCACCCAACTGGAGGACTCACCATGAACACTGGCAAGCTAACCCTCATGACCATCATCCTCATCCTCGCCGGGCTGGTGCTGGTGGCCTGCGGCCAGCCGGCGGCGCCCACGGTGGATGTGGATGCGGCAGTGCAGACAGCCCTGGCCGCCACCCGGGTGATCGAGACCCAGGTCGCCCAGGCCGTGGCAGAGACACTGGCCGCGGCTGCACCGGCAGAGACTCCGACGCCATCTCCCCAGCCTACGGATACGCCGACGACTGCGCCAGTGACCGCGACCGCCGCTGCCGTTGCCGAGCCAACTGCGACGGCCACGCCCGTGCCCACCAACACGCCGCCCCCAGCCGCTACCCCCACCCCCACGCCCGTGCGCATCGCCATCGTCCCCGTCGACGGCGACGACGGCAATGACTATGTCCGGGGCAGTACGGAGATCAACAACGGCCGGGCCGTCATCCTGCCGGACCGCGATCCCGCCCAAGTGGGCAGCCCGCCCACCTTCCGAGACGATCTCACCCTGCGGGTGGAGGTGTTTGACACCCGCGCCGGGCTGGTCGACGGCGCCGGCATCGAGAGCGTCACCTTCCGCATCGTCTACGAGGACACCGGAGAGGTCAAGTGGGAGAAGGTTGAGGCAGGCCCGGCCTACTGTTTGTTCGGCGGCAACGAGCCTGC
Source organism: Anaerolineae bacterium (assembly GCA_032111745.1). Taxonomy (GTDB): domain Bacteria; phylum Chloroflexota; class Anaerolineae; order JAAEKA01; family JAAEKA01; genus JAULUH01. Next base: position 5,753 of record JAULUH010000409.1, read on the forward strand.
CTGCCCGAGCCTCGACCTGAGCCGAAGCAATCGCTGGCCCGATCCCTTTGGGCAGCCCATCGTCAACGGCTTCTACCTGGCCGAGATCGACATCGTGCCGGTGCAGGGCGACGCCACCCAGTGGCGGTGGCGCTTCGCAGTCGATTCGCCCTACCTGGCCGATGCCGGACCCGCCGCACCGCCCAATACGGCGCAGATCACCGGTATCAGCGTCCAGGATGGCCGCTATATCGTTGACTTCGAGGCCTACGGGTTTGAGCCCGTCATGCCCGGCCAGCACGTCCATTTCTTCTTCAACACCGTGCCGCTGGAACAGGCCGGGACGCCCGGTAGCGGGCCGTGGAAGCTGTACCCGGCCGCGCCCGGCCAGCCCGGGACCAGCCCATATACCGGCCTGGCCTTATCCGACCGGCCCGAGGCCGCCACGGAGTTGTGCATCCTGGTGGCCAACGCCGATCACAGCGTCATCCCCGGCACGGGGAACTGCGCGTTGCTGCCTTAGGGTGGGGAGGCACGAGCGCCAGACCGGAACACGGACGAACACGGACACCGGAGGGGAACCGCACCTGCGCACTGAAGTGCGCACTACGAGCCCTCTCGTTCGTAGTGAGCGCTTTAGCGCTCACGTGCGCACTGAAGTGCGCACTACAAACCCCCCCGCGCTCACGTGCG
>JAULUH010000410.1:0-22103 GCA_032111745.1 Anaerolineae bacterium
TGTGCTGCCGCGATCGGCTTCGCGAGAGTGCCGGCGCTGATCGGTCGAGGAGAATCTGATGCCAATTGATCAATATGCACTGCTTCAGATCGCGCTCAGAATCGGCGCCGCTATCGGCGTGCTGCTTTTCGGTCGCTGGCTGGCGCGCCGGACACGCGCAGCGCTGAACGAGGCGTTGGCCAGGACCACCCTCGCGCCGTCGATGGTGCGCCTGATGCTTCTGGCTACGTACTACGGAATCCTGCTGGCGACGCTGATCTCGGCGCTGGCCCTGGTCGGATTCCCGATCGAGGTCCTGCTGACGGCCTCGTTGATTGTCGTGGTTATTCTGGGCATCGCGCTGCAGCAGTCGATCAGCAATCTGGCGGCGACGATCGTCTTCATGCTGTTTCAGCCGTTCCGCCTGGGCGAGCTGATCGACGCCAACGGCGTGCTGGGCACCGTCAAGGAAATCCAGCTCTTCAGCACTGTGCTGGTCACCGGCGACAACCGGGAAATCACCATACCCAATGCCGAGATTCAGAACAACAACCTGGTCAACTACACGCGACTGGGGCAGCTACGGGTCGATCTTGTCTTCAGCGTGAGCTATGCCGACGACGTCCACAAAGTCAAAGAGGTGCTGCACGAGATCCTCGCCGCTGACGAACGGGTGCTGGCCGAACCGGCGCCGGTGATCTTCGTGCAGTCGTTGGACGACAACGGCGTCAGCATCGCCGTGCGGCCATGGGTCAAGCCCGACGATTATTGGACCCTGCAATGGGATCTGCCGGAGCGGGTCAAGCTGCGCTTCGACGCCGAACGTATAACCATACCGTTTCCGCAGCGCGACGTGCATTTGCGTGAAGGTTCGCCGGGGGGCGCGTCCTTCACCCGATAGTTGAGCTCGGTGCGCAACCTGCTGCGCGAGGTCATCATCGCACCGGTGCCGGCACCACAAGGAACCAGTACCTCAACCTCGAGAAGATGGCGGGAGGAGGCTCGCAACGAGCAGCATCCGTCGGTGGCTGGCAGAACTGCGAGTCCGATTGTATAATCGCGTTATGGACCACCGTCACCTCACCCATCAGCAGTTCACCCTGGCCGCCATCGACGACATAATCGCCCGCGGCAAGCGGCAGGATTGGGCTGAGCTGCGTCGCGCGGCGCTGGCTGACCGGGCCATTATGGAAAAGGTGCTGCGGGTGGCCCAGGCACACGTGGCAGATCCCTATGCTCAGCGCTACCATTTCTGGAAACAGTATGCCGAACGATACCTTGCCTGATTGGGAGCAAGTGCTTGCCTCGGCCGCTCACCTTCAGCGCACCCTACCGGGGGCCGTCCTCGTTGGCGGAAGCGCCGCGGCGATGTACGCGGCACATCGTCTGTCCACCGATACCGATCATGTCCTGACCGATCTCCGGCAGCGGTTCGATCAGGTGCTGGCTGAAGGGTTTCGTCATGAACCCTGAGCCAACCACCCTGATCACGACCAAGCTCCACCGGCCACCAGTCACAGGTGACCTGGTTCCGCGTCCACGCCTGGTCGAGAGACTCAGTCACGGCCTCCTCAGGCCGCTGACTCTGGTCTGTGCCGGGGCCGGCTTCGGCAAGTCCACCCTGGTTAGCTCGTGGTTGGCAGGGAATGATGATGCCAGTCGGCATTGCGCTTATGCCTGGCTCTCCCTGGACGAACACGATGGCGACCTGGCGGTCTTCCTGCGCTACTTCATTGCCGCCGTTCAAACCGTCTTCTTCGACGCCTGCCCTCAGATCCGGGAGTTGATCAAAGCGCAGCAACAACCCCCTCTGGAGCTGCTAGCCGCTACCTTGATCAACGAGATTGCCCTGCTTCCGGGGCCGTTGGTCCTGGTGCTGGACGACTATGGCTCGATACAAGGCGAGGCCGTGCACGGGTTGCTTAACAGAATGCTCCAGCACTGGCCGCAAACCATGCATCTGGTGCTGATCACACGGCGCAACCCCCCGTTACCGCTGCCACGGCTGCGCGCCAAAGGACTGATCAACGAGGTCCGCAGTGGCGATTTGCGTTTCACCCAGGAGGAGATGGTTGCCTATCTGAACAAGGCGTTGCCGGCGCCGCTCAGCCCACCTGCCCTGGCTTTGCTGGAGCAGCGCTGCGAGGGGTGGATCGCCGGCCTGCAGCTGGCCGCGCTGTCGTTGCAGGCTTCGACGAGCGACGAAGCCACCCTGGCGATCTTGTCCAGCGCGGACGCCAATGCCGCGGAGTACCTGGTAGACGAGGTATTGGCGTCCCAGCCGCTGGCGATCCAAACGTTCTTGCTCAGGACGTCGATCCTGGACCGGTTCTGCGCGCCGCTCTGTGAAGCAGTTGCCGGGGCCGCAGAGCCCCAATGGACCGTGCAGGCGTGCCTGGAATGGATCCAGCGCTCCAACTTGTTTGTCATTGCCCTGGACCTGCAACAGGAGTGGTATCGCTACCATCACCTGTTCCAGGAGATGCTGCGACAAAGATTAGGGGAGCGCTTGGGTGCAGACGAAGTGACCTGTTTGCATCGCAGGGCGGCCAGTTGGCTGGCCGGGAATGGCCTGATCGACGAGGCGCTACATCATGCTCTGGCGGCTGGCGATCTGGAGCAGGCTGCCAGGCTGATGGAGCACGGGCTGTGCGACGTGCTCAACCGCGAGGACTGGCCCACGCTGGACCGTTGGCTGCGCCTGCTGCCGGAGGCCCTTATTCAGCACCGGCCGTGGCTCCTGATGATCAGGGCCTGGTCCCTGAGCTTCTCCTGGCAGCTCGGCGCCGTTTCCCAGGTGCTACACCAGGTGGAAGCGCTGATCGACGAGGGCGGCGGGGCCATGCTGGACGCAGATGACCGGTATAGCTTGCAGTCTCTGCGCGGGCAAGTCTTCGGCCTGCGCGGACAGGAGTCGTATGTAGCCAACCAGCCGGCCCGCGCCCTGAGCTATTGCCAGGAAGCACTGGCGCTGGTGCCTGAGGTGTGGATGTACCCACGGGGTGGCTTCGTGCTCTACCTCGCCGCCAGCATGCAGGCTCTCGGTCAGGGCGACGACGTCGAACGGCTCTTGATCGACACTTACGAGGGTCTTGCCGACAAAAGCGATTCTTATGCCACTCGCCTCTTGTTTGCCCGGGCTTACACCCAGGTCCAGTCCGGCAACCTCGAGCTGGCCCGTCAAGCTGCCCAGGGGATGCTGCATCAGGCAGCCCACAGACGGCTGTCTATCGTTCAAGGCTGGGCGCACTTCTATCTGGGCCTGGTGGCCTACCAGTGGAATGACCTGTATGAGGCCGGGCAGCATTTTGCCAAGCTGGTCGACAAGCGCTACGTCGCCCACGCGCACGCCGGGCGAAACGGCATGCTGGGCCTGGCGCTGGTCCATCAGGCGAGAGGTGAAAGCACCCAGGCGTGGGAGACGCTAGACTTGCTCAGCCGGTTCGATCTCGAGCAGGCCGGATATGAAACGGACGACACGCACTCGCTGCGGGCACTACTACAGATGCACCAGGGCAACTTAGAGAGTGCCGCGCGGTGGGCAGACTCCTTTGCTGTGCCGGTGCCGGACCGGCCGGTGATGTGGCTGCAACACCCGCACATCACCAAGGCCCGCATCCTCCTGGCCAGAGGCACACCGGCCGACGCACAGGGCGCGCAGGAAATCGGCGAGGCCATCTACGAGATTGCCAAACAGACGTACAATACTCGTTTCCAGATCACGAGCCTGCTCATCCGTGCCCTCGCGCTGGATGCCCAGGGACAGGCCCGTGGCGCCGACACCGCACTGCAACAAGCGATCGAGCTGGCGCAGCCTGGCGGCTTTGTGCGAGTGTTCGTCGACCTGGGACCGCGCATGCCGGGAATGCTGAGCCGGCTGGCCGGGCAGGGATTCGCTGTGGAGACCATCCAGCGCATCCTGGCCGCGTTCCGGGACGAGGAAGTGCGGGTCAAGGCGGAGGAGGGAGCGGCACGGCCGATGCCTCGCCCCTCGCCCAGAGTTGTGGTTCTGGTTGAGCCGTTGACCGGGCGTGAACGGGAGATCCTCACCCTCTTGCGCGAGCCTCTGAGCGGCAAAGAAATCGCTCGACGGCTCACCATCTCCAGTCAAACCGTCAAACGTCACATGAGCAACATATATGGCAAGCTCGGCGTCCACAACCGCTGGGACGCCGTTAGGACAGCAGAGTCGTTGGGCATCCTGCCTCCCCGCTGATCTCGTCTTTCCCCATTCTGTCCAATCTACATCTTTTTGCACCCGGGGGGTGGTTACGCGATGCACCTGGTCGTGCTAGGATCAGGGTAAGATGAACGCGCCCTCCGCAAGGCACTTGCTGTTTGATAGCCCCGCCACGTACCAGATCCGCGTGTGCGGCCAGGTCCCGGCGAGCCGGGCTGATTGGCTGGGCGGCATGTCCATATGCCTGGCCCTGCGCGAAGGTGAGCCAGCCGTCACCGTTCTGGAAGGCGAGCTATCTGACCAGGCCGCGCTGGCCGGCGTGCTCAACACGCTCTATGAGTGGCGCTTGCCCGTGCTTTCGGTGCAATTGCTGCAGGCTGGACACACCGGGTAGTGGCCGCTGCAACAGCAGGCGCAGCAACAGGACATCACAAAAGAGGCGATGGAGGTAAGAACCGTACAAGGGTAGTCACAACCGGATCATCCAGGCGGCCGGGCCTGGTCAAGATCAACCCGCCATCACCGCCGGTCCGGTGATTTGCACTCGAATGCAGCGAGAATTGCCGCTGCGACCCTGGAAGCAGGGATGACAGCGGCCAGACGACTGCCTTCCTTCCCTAAGACCCTAGAAGAAAGGACCTAGCCATGACTACGGTCGAAAACAAGGTGGAGAGGGTTTCCACCACGGTCCCGTTGAACTGGAAAGAAGTGTGGTTCACCAATTGCCCCATGGTATCCGCCAACAACGTCGACCAGGAGCTGGGGTGGTGCCGCGAGGAGTACAAGAAGATCGGCGTCGAGTACGCCTACTTCCGCCACGCTCCCGAGAACAACTGGTACCCACACTACATCCACAACCTAGACAACCTGATCCGCTTCGGCGGCCTCTACCCGCCGATCCACGTTCACGCCGACATCCGTCGCACTGTGCTGCTCGGTGCGACGTGGGTGTACGAAGGCGGCGGCATGCTGGTGCGTGCCCGTGACCCGATCTTCCGGATGAAGGACCTGAAGGGCAAGAAGATCGGCATCTCGAAGAGCCTGAACACCATCAAGAACGACTGGTGGCGCATCCAGGAACATATGGGCATCGAGACCATGCTCATGCTGCACGACATGACCATGGACGACATCGAGCTTGTCGAGTTCCCGTACCCGGACGACTGGTATGACAAGCCCGAGATGCTGCAGGTCCAGATGAACAACCCGTCGGAGCTGTGGATGCGCCGCGACCACAAGCACGACTATGCCTTCCGCCCGCTGGAGAAGGCGCTGCTGGCCGGCACCGTCGATGCCATCTACACCCAGAGCAAGGTCTTCCAGCATCTCCAGGAGGCGACTGGCCAGGTCAAGATGATCGAGGACCTGTCCCGGTACCCGGACTGGACGATCCAGATCGCTAATACCCCCGCGGTTATCACCTGCACCGACGTGATGGCCAATGAGCACCCCGAACTTGTCATCGCCTACATGAAGGCCATGATCAAGGTTGGGCGCTGGGCCAATCAGCACAAGCACGCCGCGGCGGCGATCCTCAACCGGCAGACGTTCTACCTGGACGCCGAAGATACGTACGAGGGCATCAAGCACGTCGACATGGTGCCGAGCCTCAGTGCGATGAACATGCAGTGCATCAAGATCGGCAAGGATTTCATGTTCAGCCACGGCTACATCAAGAACGACTTCGATGTGGACGCGTGGGCGAAGCCGGAGTTCCTGGAGCAGGCAGCGACGGAAGTGTTGAAGGAAGAATGGCAGCGCCGGAGTTGGAGTAAGCTGCCGACAGGCGGCGGGCTCGAGGTGGAAGGCGTGCGGCTCGGGTAGTCCCCACAGACCCTAACACAGACCCTAAGGGTTACCAAAACCCTTAGGGTCTTCAATGGGCAAGGCGAGCCGGTCGAGCAGGCGATCGAGATCATGATGGATCAGCACTGGCGCTCGGTCGTCCATCCCGACCGCGTCGAGGGCATCCTTGCCTTCACCGAAGGCCGCGAACCCGTGTTTCCGGATCCTGACTTTTGATGACGCTTGATGCGCAACCAAAGGAGATAAGCTCATGACAAACGAGGCGACAGCCGCTGCCCAGCCCAGCCATCAGGTGCCCCCACCGAAACAGACCAGCCTGGGGCTGTATGTGACGGCGCAAGAAGCGTATGAGATGTGGAAGGCCGACCCGGAGCGGATCAAGGTCCTCGACGTTCGTATGGTCGAGGAGTACGTCTTCCTCGGCCACGCGGCCATGGCGGTCAATATCCCGGTGGCCTTTCCCAAATACCAGTGGCACGCTGACAGGCGGAAGTATGGCTTTGAGATGAACCCCGATTTCATCGACCACGTCAAGGAGGTGTTTGAACCCGACGACACCATCGTGGCCATGTGCCGTTCTGGCGGGCGCAGCGCTTTCGCGATTAATATGCTTGCCAAAGCGGGTTTTGGGAACGTGTACAACATCATCGATGGCTTTGAAGGCGACACGGTCAACGATCCCGAAAGCGTCTACCATGGCAAGCGGATGAAGAACGGCTGGAAGAACTCCGCTCCCTGGACCTATGATCTCGATCCGGCGAAGGTATGGATTCCCACGGGCGAAGAACTGGAGAAGCTTCGCAGCACCCTGGACGTATGACCGTGAGCAGGGTTGTGCATTGCAGACTTCGGAATTCGCAGCCGGCCTGTGACTCCTGAAGTCTTCTGTTAGGAGACCAACCATGACACTCGATCAGTTCCTTTCTGCCATTGCGGCTTTGGCTGGCCTGACGTTTGTCGTCGCCAGCATGCTGGGGACGGGGTTGAGCCTCACCGTGGCCCAGATCCTCCAACCCCTGAAAAGCGCCCGCCTGGTCATCCTGGCGCTGCTGGCGAACTTCGTGCTGGTGCCGCTGCTCGCCTTCGTGATCAGCCGGGTGCTGCCGCTCGACCAGTCGCTGCAAATCGGCCTGGTCGTGCTGGCAACGACGGCTGGCGCGCCCTTTCTGGTCAAAGAGGTGGCGGCCGCGCAAGGAAATCTCTCCCTGGCCGTCGGGCTGATGTTTCTGTTGATGGTCGTGACGATCTTCTACGTGCCCATCGTGCTGCCGCTGCTGCTGCCGGGCGTTGAGGTGAATCCCTGGGACATCGCCAAGTCGTTGATCGTGACCATGCTCATCCCCATCGTGCTCGGCCTGATGTACCGATCGCACTCGCCGGAGGGCGCAGGGCAGTGGGCGCCGCTGATGAACAAGGTGTCCGGCGTGGCGCTGCTCATTATGCTGGTGACTGGGCTGGGGCTGAACATCTCCAATATCATCGACCTGGTCGGCTCGTTCGGCTTCCTGGCGCTGATCCTCTTCGTCGTCGGGTCGCTGGCGATCGGTATGCTCATGGGCGGCCGCGATCCGGCTGTTCGCAGCGTGCTGGGGCTGGGCACGGCGCAGCGCAACGTGGCCGCCGCCATCCTGGTCACCAGCCTGAACTTTTCTGGCACGATGACGCTGCCGTTCGTGCTGGTGGCCTCCATCATCTTGCCGCTGATCTTGATCCCGACGGCGCGCCTGTTGGGTAGGCGCGGCGGGCCAGGCTGAAAGGCCAGCTGGAGCGGACCGAGACCACCAGCGACATCCTGGGCCCGGAGCATGTGTTCGTGGCGACCACCACCCTCGGCGCCAGCACACGAGCCGCGCTTGATGAGGCGCAACACTGGCTTGAAGCGACACCTGCTGAGTCGAAGGACGCGGCCTAGCCAGTACCTAATCGCACCGGTGGCAACACCATAAGGACACCGTGCCTCAACCTCGAGAGGCTGGCGGGAGGGGGTCCGCAATGTCCGGCATGCGTCGGCGATTGGTAATAGGCCGAGTCCGATTGTATAATCGCCTATTATCGCAAATTGCGCCGCGCTGACCAAGAGCCCCATGATCACCAGCATTCGCCACCAGGTACTGTTGCATACGAAGCTCCACCGGCCGCGCGTGACGGCCGACCTGGTTGATCGCCCGCGCCTGAAAGGATTGTTGCATAGCGGCCTGGATCACCCACTGATCCTGGTTGCCGCGCCGGCCGGCTTCGGCAAGAGCACCCTCCTCAGCGCCTGGCTCGACACCTCTGACCTCCCCCACGCCTGGATATCCCTGGCCGAGGCCGAGAACGACCTCGGCGTCTTCCTGGCGTATTTCCTGGCCGCCATGCAGACCCTCTTTCCCGACGCACTGCCAGAGACACGAGCCTTTCTGACTGGCATCAACCTCCCCCCTGTTGGCGTGATCGCCAGCAGCCTGATCAACGAACTGGACGGGCTCGAACGCGACTTCATCCTGGTGCTGGACGATTATCACATCATCCGCGAGCAGCCAGTCCACGAGTTACTGAGTCTGCTGCTGCAGCATCCGCCGCAGGGGATGCACCTGGTGATCGCCACCCGGCAGGATCCGCCGTTGCCCCTCGGGGTGCTGCGAGCGCGCAATCAGGTCGCCGAGATCCGGGGCCAGGATCTGCGTTTCTCCCGGGCTGAGATCGCCGAATTCGTGCAACGGACGCTGGGCGCGCCCCTGGCTGACGAGGCGCTCACCGTGCTGGCCGAGAAAACGGAGGGTTGGGCCGTCGGGCTACGATTGGCAATGCTAACCCTCCGCCACAGTGGGGATGTTGAAAGCCAGCTCCCCGGCTTACATGCCGAGAACCGCTACGTGCTCGACTACCTGATGAGCGAGGTGCTGTCGTACGTGCCGCCCACCATGCTGAGGTTCCTGCTCAAGACCTCCATCCTCGACCAGGTGTGCGGCCCGCTGGTCGAGGAGGTGATCGGCCCGGATGACCCCGAGTGCCAGCCGCAGGAGTGCCTGGCCTGGTTGGAGCAGGCAGATATGTTCACTATAGCCCTGGACTCGCATGGGGAGTGGTATCGTTACCACCATCTCTTCCAGGAGCTCTTGCGGAACGAGCTGGCGCGCCAGGCCAGCGCCGGCGAGATCGCCACGCTGCACGCCCGGGCCAGCGCCTGGTACGCACGTCAGGGTTTGCTGGAGGAGGCGTTGCACCACGCGCTGCTGGGGCACGATACACCAGCGGCTGTTCGCCTGCTGGCAGAGCACCGCCATGCCCTGATGGACTCCGAACAGTGGCAACTCCATGAACGCACTCTCCGCATGTTCCCGGCAGACACGGTCGCGGAATACCCGGACCTGATGCTTATAGCAGCCTGGATGGCCCGATTGGGACGGTTCGACTCGGCGCATGTTTTGGAGCTGGCCGACCGGGCCGAAAGCCTCGCGGCACAGATGCCGGATCGGCCGGAACACGCCGTACACTTGAGAGGCGAGATCGATACCCTGCGCGTCATTGTGGCCTGCGAATCGGCCAGGGCTCCCGAGAACGTGATCGCGCTCGCCCAACGGGCGCTCGCAACCACGCCGCGCGCGTGGTATTACGTACGCTCCACAGCCTGGCTGTATCTGGCCGTCGCCCACCAGATGGCCGGCAGGCTCGATCAGGCATATGCCGCGCTGGCCGAAGGCCAGCCAGAGGATGTGGCCCAGAATGGCGCGGTACGCGCACGGGTGGCGGGCTCACGCTGCTTCGTCGAGTGGATGGCGGGCGATGTGCAGGCGATATCGCAGGGGGCTGCCCATATGCTTGCTGTAGGCGAGACCCACCACCGCCACGAATCGCTGGGGTGGGCGCACTATTTGCTCAGCACCGTTGCCTACCAGCGCAACGATCTGACGGCTGCCGAGGCTCACGTGCGAGCTTTGGAGGACCTGCGCTATATGGGCAGGCCGATGACCTATTTGCAGAGCGCGTTCATCTACGCGTCGATCTGCCAGGCGCGTGGTCAGCCCGGCCAAGCACAGCAAAAGCTCGATCTGGCCTTCGCTTTCCTGAGCGAGACCCGCAGCGAAGGGCTCGTTCCGCTGGCGCAGGCTTTCCAGGCGGAGCTGTCTGTGATGCAGGGCGATCTCGCCGCGGCCAGGCATTGGGCGACGACGATCGGACCGTTTCTGCCGCTCACATTGATGCCGTACTTCTATGCGCCACAGCTGACGCTGCCAAAGTTCCTCCTCGTGCACGACACACCTGCCAGCCACGAGCAGGCCGCCGCGGCATTGTCCCGGCTGCACGCTTTCGTTACTGCCACCCACAACACCCGCTTCACCATCGAAGTCCTGGCCCTGCAAGCCCTCCTCCACGATGCACAGCGGGACGAGCGGGCGGCGCTTGCCCTGTTGCAGCTGGCCGTGTCGCTGGCCGAACCCGGCGGCTTCATTCGCCTCTTCGTCGACCTCGGTCCACGACTGGCGAGCCTGCTCGCCCGCTTGCGACCAACGGGCGTCGCCCCGGCCTACATGGGCCAAATCCTGCAGGCATTCGGCCAGCCCACCCCTGTCGCTCCCCGCCCCAAAGCGGCAGTTTCACCCATGAACCGGTCGGAACTCATCGAACCCCTCACCGATCGGGAGCTCGAAGTCCTCGCCCTCCTGGCCCAGCGCTTGTCCAACAAAGAGATCGCCCGGGCCCTGGTCATCTCCCCTCTGACGGTCAAACGGCACGCCACCACCATCTACAGCAAGCTCCAGGTCAATGGCCGTCGCGAGGCGGTCGCCAAGGCGATCCGCCTTGGCTTGCTGTAAGGCCGGATCTTCCTCTACAATACTCTCAGAACGGCCTGGTTACACCCTTAATACGACCTTTTGGGGCTGGCATTCCTCCTGAGATAGGGATATGCTGGGGGTATGGGCAAGAAAATCCAGCGGTCCGAGGGATGCCAAAATGAACCCCTATAGCCGACGTTTGCTCTTCGATTTGCCCGGCCGCTATCGGATTCGCGTCCAGGGCCGGTTGAGCGCGAGTTGGTCCAGCCAGTTGAGCGACATGGCGATCACCGCCAGGCAGCCGGCGAGCCAGCAACCGGTCACGACGTTGACCGGCGAAGTGCGAGATCAAACCGCCCTGATGGGCGTGTTGAACGCGCTGTATGATATGGGATTTCCCCTGCTCAAAGTCGAACGACTTGGCGGCTTGCCCACTGCGGAAGACCGGAGACAGTGATGCGCGAGAAAGGAGCGTAAGACTATGGCTGCCGCACCGCCCAAACCCCCCAAGAAGAAGTTCTCTTTCCCGACCGCTTTCACCATCCTGTTCATCCTGCTCGTCCTGATCGCCCTCGCCACGTGGATCATCCCGGCCGGCTCGTATGACTACAATGCGGACGGCGAGCCGATCCCCGGCACCTATCACGAGGTGGAGTCCAATCCGCAGAAGCTGCTGGCCAGCGCCCTCAAGGGCCCCATCAACGGCATGTACGGCATCGAGGATGAGACGGGCAACGTCGACGTCTGGAACTACGGCGAACTGTTCGGCGCCATCGACGTGGCCCTGTTCGTGCTCATCATCGGCGGCTTCCTGGGCGTGACCATGAAGACCGGCGCCGTCAACGCCGGGATTGCCTGGGTTGTCGGCAAGCTCAAGGGCAAAGAGAAATGGATGTTCCCCATCCTCATGACCATCTTTGCCATCGGCGGCACGAGCTACGGCATGGCCGAAGAGACGCTGGCCTTTTACGCCTTGATCATCACGGTGATGCTGGCCGCCGGCTACGATGGCCTGTCCGCAGCCGCCCTGATCCTGCTGGGCGCAGGCATTGGCGTGCTGGGATCCACCATCAACCCCTTTGCCACCGGCATTGCCTCCGGCTTTGCCGGGACCGACATCAGCGAGGGGCTCATCGGACGCATCGTCATCCTGGTGATCGGCACGATTCTCGGCATCATCTTTGTGATGCGCTACGCCGAGCCGGTGAGGCAGGATCCGACCAAGTCGCTGATCTACGACCAGAAAGCCGAAAACGAGAAGCAGTTCCTGGCGGGCGGCGACTCCGGGTCGGAGTTCGGCGAGTTCACCGGCCGCCACAAGGTGATCCTGGCCCTCTTCTTCCTGGCCTTTGTGGTCATGGTCTATGGCGTGATCCCTTGGGCCGACCTGGGGTTGCCCATCCCCACCTGGTGGTGGTGGTTCCCGGAGATGACGGCCTGCTTCCTGTTCTTCGGCATCCTGATCGGCCTGATCGGCCGGCTGCCGGAGAAGACGCTGGTCGACACCTTCGTGGACGGCGCCAGGGACATGCTGGGGGTAGCCCTGATCATCGGCGTAGCACGCGGCATCACCGTGGTCATGAACAATGGCCTGATCACCGACACGGTGCTCTACTGGGCGGAACAGGCGGTGGCGGGGCTGGGCGGCGTCGGCTTCATCATCGTCACCTACCTGCTCTACCTGCCCCTTTCCTTCCTGATCCCCTCCAGCTCCGGCCTGGCTACCGTTTCTATGCCGATCATGGCCCCGCTGTCCGAGTTCGCCGGCGTCCCCAGCTACCTGGTGGTCACCGCGTACCAGACCGCCAACGGCCTGATCAACCTGGTCACGCCCACATCCGCTGTGGTGATGGGCGGCCTGGCCATCGCCCGCGTGGGTTATGGCACCTGGCTGCGCTTCGTGTGGCCGCTGCTCCTGCTACTGGCCGCCCTCAGTATCCTGGTGCTGGCCGCGGGAACGATTCTATAGGTCAGCATCACCCGCGTGGACGATCCATACTCAAAGAAGGAGTCTCCCAATGGCATTCAATCTACGCAGCCGCAGCTTCGTCAAGGAGCTCGACTTCACCCCGGAGGAGCTCAAGTTCCTCCTCAAGTTGTCGGCCGATCTGAAGGCCGCCAAGTACGGCGGCTACGAGCAGCCGCGGCTCAAGGGCAAGAACATCGCCCTGATCTTCGAGAAGACCTCCACCCGTACCCGCTGCGCGTTCGAGGTGGCGGCTTACGACCAGGGCGCCCACGTCACCTACCTGGGGCCTTCCGGCTCTCAAATCGGCCACAAGGAGTCGATGAAAGACACCGCCCGCGTGCTGGGTCGCATGTACGACGGAATCGAGTACCGCGGCTTCGGCCAGGAGTTGGTGGAAACCCTGGCGAAGTACGCCGGTGTGCCGGTGTGGAACGGCCTGACCGACGAGTTCCATCCCACGCAGATGCTGGCCGACTTCCTGACCATGATCGAGCATAGCGACAAGCCGGTGGGCCAGATCGCCTACTGCTACCTGGGCGACGCGCGCTTCAACATGGGCAACTCCCTGATGGTGATGGGGTGCAAGATGGGCATGGACGTGCGCATCTGCGCGCCGCGCAGCCTGTGGCCGGCCGAGGAGTTGGTCGCCACCTGCCGCCAGATCGCGGCCGAGACCGGCGCGCGCCTGCTGCTGACCGAGAATGTGGACGAGGGCGTCAAGGGCGTGGATTTCCTGCACACCGACGTCTGGGTCTCCATGGGCGAGCCGGCAGAGGTCTGGGACGAGCGCATCAAGCTGCTCTTGCCTTACCAGGTCAACATGGACGCGGTCAAGAAGACCGGCAACCCCAACGTCAAGTTCATGCACTGCCTGCCCGCCTTCCACAACCGCCAGACCAAGGTCGGCGAGGAGATCTACCAGAAGTCCGGCCTGGACGGTCTGGAGGTGACCGAGGATGTCTTCGAGTCGCCGCACTCCATCGTCTTCGACCAGGCCGAGAATCGCATGCACACCATCAAGGCGATTATGGTGGCGACGCTGGGTGACTGAGGTGATCGGTGATTACCGATCACTGAATACCGCTCACCAACGTCGAAGGTCAATCTTCGTGCTAACGAGCAATCTCCCATGCTAACCGTCTTGCTGTACATCGTCCTGGCCAGCTTAATCATCACCACCGTGATCGTGGTGATGCGCACCATCGTTTTCCAGCGCTCGCAAGGCGCCGTGAAGGCGATCGAGGGCATGGCCGTCGACGACCAACAGGTCGCCGAGCACCTGGCCGCGGCCGTGCGCTGCCAGACCGTGCCGCTGGACGACACGGGCACACCCGACCCGGAGGCGTTCCGGCAACTGCACCAGATGTTGGCCGAGACCTATCCGCTGGTCCACCAGAAGCTGCGGCGTGAAGTGGTGAGCGGATACAGCCTGCTCTACATCTGGCAAGGCAGCCGGGCGGACCTGGAACCGGTCATGCTGATGGCGCACCAGGATGTGGTTTCGGCCGACCCAGCCGGCTGGACCCACCCGCCCTTCGAGGGCAAGATTGTCGACGGCTTCATCTGGGGCCGCGGCACGCTGGACATCAAGAACCAGTTGATCGGCATCATGGAGGCGGCCGAAGCACTGCTGCAAGAGGGCTACCGCCCGGAGCGCACCATCCTGTTCGGCCTGGGCCACGACGAAGAGACCGGCGGCGTCAACGGCTGCAAGGTGATGGGCCAACTGCTCAAGGACCGTGGCATCCACCTGGCCGGGATTGTGGACGAAGGCGGCGGGATCAGCGCCGGCCTGGCAGCCGGCGTGCGCGGCCCGGTGGGGCTGATCGGCGTCAGCGAGAAGGGCTACCTGACGGTCGAGTTCACCGTCCACGGCCAGCCGGGACATTCTTCCACCCCGCCACCCCAGACCGCGATTGGCATCCTGGCGCGTGCCTTGGCCCGCCTGGAAGCCAACCCCATGCCGACGCACGTGCGCCGGCTGCGGCCGATGTATCATGGGATCGGCATCGCAGCGCCCATCTATATCCAAGTCGCCTTCGCCAATGTTTGGCTGTTCGGGCCGTTGCTCAAGCGCTGGCTGACGCGCAACCCGGAGATGAACGCCAGCATCCGCACCACCACCGCTCTGACCATCGTTCAGGGTGGCGTCGAGGACAACACGGTGCCGTCTGAGGCGCGAGCTATCGTCAACTTCCGCCTGCTGCCGGGCGATACCATTGCCGATGTGCTGTGGCACGCCAAGAAGGTGATCAAAGACGAGCGGGTCCATATCACCCCGGTGGAGGGAAAGTTCAACGAGGCGCTGCCCGTCTCCCCGGCCAAGGGCCCGGCCTACGACAGCCTCAAGACGGTGATCCGCCAGGTGTTCGACAACCCACCCGTCGCCCCCTTCATCATGCTGGGAGGCACGGACTGCCAGCATTTCGTGGCGGTGTGCGACACCATCTATCGTTTCACCTCGGTCGTCATGGACGAGAGCTTCCGTGGCCTGGAACATGGCATCGACGAGCGTATCCCGGTCGAGGCGATGGGGAAGATGGTCAAGTTCTATGCCCAGCTGATGCAGGTTTGGGGCACCAAAGAGATGGTGCCCGGTGAAAGGAGGTAGCCATGAGAATTGTCGTAGCTCTGGGTGGGAATGCCTTGCTCAAGCGGGGGGAGCCCATGACACACGATGCACAGCGTGCCAACATCCAGGTGGCGGCGCAGGCCTTGGCGCCGGTCGCCCAACAGCACCAGGTCGTGTTGGCGCACGGCAACGGCCCGCAGGTGGGCCTGTTGGCGCTGCAGGCCTCAGCCTACAAAGACGTCGAGGCCTATCCCCTCGACGTACTGGGGGCGCAGACCGAGGGCATGATCGGCTACATGATCGAGCAGGAGCTGGGCAACCTGCTGCCCTTCGAGGTGCCCTTCGCCACGATCCTGACCATGGTCGAGGTCGATCCCAACGACCCCGCCTTCCAGAACCCGACCAAGTTCGTGGGCCCCGTGTACGACGAGGACGAGGCCAACCGGCTGAAGGCCGAGAAGGGCTGGGTCTTCAAGCTCGATGGGGCGAAGTGGCGCCGGGTGGTTCCCTCCCCACTGCCCAAGCGGATTTTTGAGATCCGGCCCGTGAAATGGCTGCTGGAAAAGGGGACCATCGTGATCTGCGCCGGCGGCGGCGGCATCCCTACCATGTACGAACCCGACAAACAGCGTTGGCTGAGTGGCATCGAAGCCGTCATCGACAAAGACCTGGCCAGCGAGCTGCTGGCGCGCGAGGTGGAAGCCGACCTGTTCGTCATCGCCACCGACGTCGACGGCGTCTATCTGGATTGGGGCAAGCCGGAGCAGCGCATGCTCGGCTGGGTCACTCCCGAGGAGCTCAGAGCGCACCCGTTCCCGGCCGGCTCCATGGGCCCCAAGGTAGCGGCTGCCATCCAGTTTGTGGAGAGAACAGGCAAACGGGCTGCTATCGGTTCCCTGGCAGATATTGAAAAGATTGTCGCCGGCGAAGCTGGCACAAACGTCGCCGCATAGATTAGAAAGGAAGATTACCATGGAACAGTATGGTGTGCATTCTGAAGTGGGCAAGCTGCGCAAGGTCATCGTGCACCGCCCAGGCCTGGAAATGCGGCGACTGACGCCTACCAACTGCGTCGAGCTGCTGTTCGACGACGTCATCTGGGCACGCAAGGCGCGCCAGGAACACGATGCCTTTGTGGACCTGATGCGCACGGAGTTTGGCGTCGACGTCATGCGCGTCCACGAACTGCTGCAGGAAGTGGTGGCCGACCCGGAGGGCCGGGCCTATATTCTGGATCGCAAACTGGTGCCGAACGAAGTAGGTGTGGGCGGTACAGCCGAGCTGCGGGCGTGGATGGACGAGATGGACTCGGCCACGCTGACCGCCCACCTGATCGGCGGTGTAACGGTTACAGAGCTTCCTGCGGACTTCCGCAAGCTGGTCGAGAAGGCCTATGCCGCCACGGATTTCGTCATGCCGCCACTGCCCAATCAACTGTTCACCCGCGACAGCTCCTGCTGGATCTATGACGGGGTAACGGTGAACCCCATGTACTGGCCGGCGCGGCGCAAGGAGACTCTGCACCTGACCGCCATCTATAAGTACCACCCCAAGTTCAAGGGCGGCGACTTCACCATCTGGTGGGGCGACCCCGACGTGGACCATGGCAGCGCCACCCTCGAGGGCGGCGACGTGATGCCGGTCGGCAAGGGTGTGGTTCTGATCGGGATGGGCGAGCGCACCACCTATCAGGCGGTCAGCCAGGTGGCGCAGCAGCTCTTCCAGCACCAGGCCGCCGAACGCGTGATTGCGGCCAAGATGCCGGCCGACCGGGCCAGCATGCACCTGGACACCATCTTTACCTTCTGCGACCGGGACCTGGTCACGATCTATGAACCGGCCGTCAACAACATCACGCCCATCAGCTACCGCCCCGGTGCCAAGGAGGGCACGCTGGACGTGGCCGTCGAGGAGAAGGGCTGGCTGGAGGTTGTGCAGGAGGCATTGGGGCTGAGCCAGTTGCGGGTCGTCCCCACCGCCGGCGATGCGTTCGAACAGGAGCGTGAACAGTGGGACGACGGCAACAACGTGGTGGCTTTGGCGCCCGGCGTGGTCGTGGCCTATAACCGCAACGAATGGACCAATGCCCGGCTGCGCAAAGCAGGCGTGACCGTGATGGAGATCGACGGCTCTGAACTCGGCCGCGGCCGCGGCGGTGGCCACTGCATGACCTGCCCCGTCCTACGCGATGGAATTTAGGGTGAGAAAACGGCGTTGGCAGCATGAGCAGCCTTCCGCTCCGACCGCTCACCGGCAGGTAAGGGCCGGGGCGGAGGGTTTCAATTCAGGAATCATCTCGACCAAGAAGACGCAATAATGGAGTGCTGCGATGAATACCCAAGAACAGACCAGACTTGAAGAAGACCGGGAGCAGAAGGTCTCCTGGAAGAAATGGGGACCCTACCTCAGTGAACGACAGTGGGGAACCGTCCGCGAGGATTATAGTGAGGGAGGGGACGCCTGGAGTTTCTTCACCCACGACCACGCCCGCTCGCGCGCCTACCGCTGGGGCGAGGACGGCATCGCCGGCATTTCCGACGACAAACAGCGCCTCTGCTTCAGCCTGGCCCTGTGGAACGGCAAGGATCCGATTCTCAAGGAGCGGCTCTTTGGATTGACTAACAGCGAAGGCAACCACGGCGAGGATGTGAAGGAAGTCTACTTCTACCTCGACAGCACGCCGACCCACTCGACCATGAAGTACCTCTACAAGTACCCGCAGGCGGCCTATCCCTACGCCGATCTGGTGGAGACGAACCGTCGCCGTTCTCGGAACGAGTTTGAGTACGAATTGCTCGATACCGGCGTCTTCCATGACGACCGCTACTTCGACGTCTTCGTGGAGTATGCCAAAGCCGGTCCGGAAGACATCCTGGTGCGGATCACCGCAGCCAACCGGGGACCGGAAGCGGCCGAGCTGCATCTCTTGCCGACGCTGTGGTTCCGCAACGACTGGTCGTCGTGGATTGCCGCATCTATGAGAGCTGCCGAGAAACCAATCCTCAAGCAGATCGAGGCAGCGGCGGGCACGAGCGCGGTCGCGGCCACGCATCCGCTGCTGGGTGAATTCATCCTTTCCTGCGAAGGCGAGGTGCCGCTGCTCTTCACCGAGAACGAAACCAACCACGAACGGCTTTTCCCTGGGCAGAAGAACGAGAGCCCCTACGTCAAGGACGGCATCAACGACTGCGTGGTACAGGGCAATCAGGCCGCGGTGAACCCCGCAAAGCAGGGCACCAAGGTCGCGGCGCACTACCGGCTGGTGGTGGGTCCCGGCGAGTCGGCGACCGTGCGGCTGCGCCTGACCGGCCCGGCCGCTGCCGGCAAGAGCGGGACAGCCACCCCATCCGGCTTCGGCCCGGAGTTTGACCAGACTCTGGCCGTGCGGCTGCAGGAGGCGGACGAGTTCTACCGCTCCGTGACCCCGCCTTCCGTCTCCCCGGACGCGGCCAACGTGATGCGCCAGGCCATCGCCGGCATGCTCTGGAGCAAGCAGTTCTACTTCTTCGACGGAGACAGCTGGCTGGACGAGCACCACTCCAACCCCCTCCATTCCGGATATCGCAGCTCCCGGAACTCGGAGTGGTTCCATATGCTGAACGAGGACGTCATCTCGATGCCCGACAAGTGGGAGTACCCCTGGTATGCGGCCTGGGACCTGGCCTTCCACACGCTCCCGCTCGCGATCGTCGACCCTGACTTCGCCAAGGAGCAGATGAAACTGATGCTGCGCGGTGTCTACCTGCACCCCAGCGGCCAGATGCCCGCGTATGAGTGGAACTTCAGTGACGTGAACCCCCCGGTCCACGCTTTTGCGACCCTGTTCCTGCACCGCACCGAGCAAGCCCTGCGCGGCGAGACGGACCTTCAGTTCCTCACGGCGGCGTTCAACAAGTTGCTGCTGAACTTCACCTGGTGGGTGAACCGCAAGGACCGCTTCGGCAAGAACGTCTTCGAGGGCGGCTTCCTCGGCCTTGACAACATCGGCGTCTTCGACCGCAGCGCCCCGCTGCCCACCGGCGGCCACCTGGAGCAGGCGGACGGCACGGCCTGGATGGCCCTCTTCAGCCAGAACATGCTGGAGCTCGCCGTGGAGCTCGCCGCCCACGACCCCACCTACGAGGACATGGTCGTGAAGTTTGTGGATCACTTCAGCTACATCGCCGCGGCCATGAACCGGCCCGGGCTGGACGGCATGTGGGACGAGGCAGACGGCTTCTACTACGACCTGCTGCGGCTCCCGGATGGGACTGCGACGCGGCTCAAGGTGCGCTCGATGGTGGGGCTCCTGCCCCTGTGCGCGACGACCGTGGTCGAGGCATGGCAGCGGGAGCGCGTCCCGCGGGCGATGGCTCTGATCTTTGAACGCCAGCGCCGGATGCCCGAGCTCCTGGAGTCCATCCACCCCACGGGCCCGGGACACCTGGGCGTGGCCGGCCGGGGAATCTTCGCCCTGGTCAACCCGGAGCGACTGCGCCGGATCCTGACAAAGATGCTCGACGAAGACGAGTTCCTGAGCCCCTACGGCATCCGCTCGCTCTCCAAGTTCCACGAGCAGCACCCGTACGTCCTGCAAGTAGGCGGCCAGGAGTACCGGGTGGACTACCTGCCGGCCGAGTCGAACACCGGCATGTTCGGTGGCAACTCCAACTGGCGGGGACCCGTCTGGATGCCGGTGAACGTGCTCATCATCCGGGCGCTGCAGAACTTCTACCTGTACTACGGCGACAACTTCAAGATCGAGTGCCCCACGGGCTCCGGCAACATGATGAACCTCTTCGAGGTGAGCAAGGAGATCGCCGACCGGCTCAGCCGGATCTTTCTGCGCGACCAGGACGGCCGGCGACCCGTCTACGGTAGCACCGAAAAGTTCCAGACCGATCCCCACTGGCGCGATCACATCCTCTTCTACGAGTACTTCCACGGCGACAACGGCGCCGGGCTCGGCGCCAGCCATCAGACCGGCTGGACTGGGGCCGTGGCCAAGACCATCCAGCTCTACGGCCTTCTGGATGCCCAGCGGGCCCTGGAGGCGGGCAAAGAATCAGCGTTCGTGAAGGGCGCCCCGGCAGCCAGGGAGGCAAAGACATGAGGCCATGGCCTATGCATCCCGGCATTCACGAAATCAACACCTGGGTCTGGCTGCGCGAACTCGGTCAGAAATACCAGAGGCCGGTGACTCTCGCCACCGTGCCGCCAGGGGAGTGGGATCAGATTGCCTCCCTTGGCTTTGACGCTGTCTGGTTCATGGGCGTCTGGGAGCGCAGCCCGGCCGGGATCGAGATCTCCCTGCAAAACCAGGGACTCCTCGAGGATTTCGGACGGGCCCTCCCTGACTTTGCGGTGGAGGACAATGTCGGCTCGCCCTACTGCGTGTGCCGCTACGTCGTGGACAAACACCTCGGTGGCCCGCGGGGGCTTGCCGTAGCGCGTAAGAACCTCGCTGGCCGCGGCCTGCGGCTCATCCTCGACTTTGTGCCCAACCATGTCGCTCCGGACCACCCCTGGGTCACCGATCACCCTGAATACGTGGAAATGCCACCTATTCCAGCTGCGTGGATTGTGAGCGATGCCATCCATCGGCCACGGCGAAGCCAACCACATCAACAACGAAAGACCCTCTGCCATACAGGGCAGAAATGATGCCGCAATCAGGTTCATCCGGGCGGCCGGGTCTGGCCTTCAAGACAGCGCCATCACCGCCGGCCCGGTGATGCGCAAACAACCTATCTCAAGGAGTGAAACACCCATGCGTAAGTTACTGACCACCTTCGTCGTCCTGAGCCTCATCATGCTCATCGTTGCTGGTTGCGCTGCACCTACACCTGCATCGGTGCCAGATGCGCAAGCAGCCGTCTGTACTGCACTTGCCACCCTCAAGACCGCCGTTGGGAAATTGGGAACGATCACCGCCGACACGACGATCGCGGAAGTGCAGACCATGCAGAAGGGGATTGACACAGCCGTCGAAGGAGTCAAGACGGCTGCCAAGGCTGTGCCGGAGGCCAAGATTGATGGTGTGACGGCAGCCATTGACGGTCTTCAGAGTACCGTGAAGGCGATCTCACCAGGCGATACGCTGGGCGACGCAGCAGCATCGATCACCACTTCAGTGCAGGGTGTCGAGACCGCAATCCAGGAAACCCAGACCACGCTATCCTGCAAGTAGGCTGGCCAAGGACTCGCTATACGCGCAGGCGAGCTAGCCGCACGAAGGGGCCGTGGTAGACGATCCCGGGATCGTCTACCACAGCCAGCGGATGAAGAGCGTGATGGGACTGGGCACGGCACAGCGCTAATAAACACAGGTTTGGTGGGTCGAAGTTCTGGCTCTGCTCGAGGTGGATGACTTCGACCATTGGAAAAGTATGGAAGCCGAACCAAGACAGATCTCCATCGACAATGAAGGTGCCAGGGCGGGGCGGGACTACCAACCACTTGATCGTTTCAACGCGTTCTCCGATGGCGTGTTCGCCATCGTGATCACGCTGCTCGTGCTTGAACTCCCGGTCCCGCCGGAAGGCGCTCCGCTGCTCCCGGCGCTTGCGGAGAGCTGGTCGGACTTCTTGGGCTATGCCATCAGTTTCGCGTTCGTCGGCGGAATATGGCTTTCCCATACAGGACTTACGAAGAACATGAAGCGGGGAGACGACGTATCTTTCCGGTTGAATCTCGTCCTGCTGCTCTTCGTTTCCCTGCTTCCATTCACGACAAAACTCATGGTCGCACACATAGGAGGGGCGGAAGCACGAAGCGCCGTGACACTGTACGGCGCAAACCTGCTCGTGGCGTCCCTTATGCTCAGTGGTCTTCTGGCGTACGTGGCGCGAAACGGTCAAC
>JAULUH010000411.1:0-9008 GCA_032111745.1 Anaerolineae bacterium
GCGGCAATGCAGATCGGGGGGGGCAAAATAGCCGGGCGAGGGAGTCCGTGGCAACAGAGAAGGCCCTCGTGTGCTGGCACCGGCATTCTTTCCTCTGGGGGACAACAAGATCGGCGGAGCGCATGGACAGGGCTTCGCAAAAGCTGCGCCGCAGGGCTGTGACCGGGCAGGCCGGAACACGGACACGGACTCCGGAGCTTACCGCAGAGGTCATGAAGGACGCAGAGGGGAACAAGGGCCGGAGGAGCCGGAGCGGAACACGGATGCCGGAAGTGACCTTGGAGGGATTTTTGAGAGGCCCTGAGCGTATGGATGCCGCACAGGTGTAGTCCCTGCCTGCGACGGATGAAGGTGTTGGCCGACCCGGAAGCGGCTGAAGCCGCCACTACGAACCCCGGAGAGGGTGGTGAAGCCTGGAGCAGGTCTCAGGGCAGGTTAGCGGGTGAGGGCTTCCTGGGCGGCCTGGCGGCCCTGGTCGGTGAGGGCAAGGTGGCCGTTGTAGCGCACGACGAGCCCGGCCCGCTCGGCCCCGCGGGCGACCTGGGCGGCGAAGTCCTCTTCCCAGCGCATGTGGGCGTGCATGTGGTCGAGGCGGCATTCCACGTCGGCCGCCGGACCACCTTCGTGGTTGAGAAGGTGGATGGCCAGCATGGCCTGGGCGAACTCCTGGCGCTGGCGGCGGCGGCGCAGGGCCATGGCCACCAGGCCCCGCTCGGGCGCGAACAGGAAGGCCAGGGCAAAGGCTACGCCGGTCATGGTGGCCATGGAGCCGGCGATGGACGCGTCCAGGCTGCGCGCCAGCCAGTAGCCGGCGATGGCGCTGGCCGCGCCGATGGCTGCGCTAAGTGCGATCATGCGCGACAGGCGGTCGGTGAGCAGGTAGGCGGCCGCGGGCGGGGCGATCATGAGGGCTACCACCAGGATAGAGCCGACGACGTCGAAGGCACCCACCGCGGTGACCGACACCAGGGCCATCAGGGCATAGTGGATCAGCGCCGGGGAGAAGCCCAGGGCCGCGGCCAGGGCGGCGTCGAAGGTGGCCAGCTTGAGTTCCTTGTAGAAGAGCAGGATGAACAGGAGATTGAGCAGCAGGATCCCGCCCATCACCCACAGGGCCACCGGCCCCAGGTCGACGCCGAAGGGGGTGAAGCGATGGAAGGGGGCAAAGGCCAGCTCGCCCAGCAGCACGGCATCGATGTCCAGGTGGATGTCGCCGGCATAGCGCGAGATCAGGATGACGCCGAGGCTGAACATGGCCGGAAAGACCAGGCCGATGGCGGCGTCCTCCTTGACCAGGCGGGTGCGATGCAGCACCTCCACCAGGACCACCGTGGCCACGCCGGTGAGGGTGGCGGCCAGAACCAACAGGGGCGAGGCCAGGTCCCCGGTGACGAAGAAGGCCAGCACGATGCCCAGCAGGATGGCGTGGCTGATGGCGTCGCTCATCAAAGCCATGCGCCGCAGCACCAGGAAGACGCCCGGCAGCGCGCAGGCCATGGCCACCACGATGGCGATCAGCTGGATCTCAAGTTGCGGTTGGCTCATACAGGGTCTCCGAAAGGAGGGCCCGGGCATCCCAGGCCTGAAGGTGGCCCAGGCGGCGGGCCTCGACCACACCGGCGGGGGTGAGGGACCATACGCCGGGCGCGGTCTCCCGGGCCCAGCCGCGCCGGGCCAGCTCTTCCAGGCTGCGCTGCACGCCCCCGCGGCCGGCGTTCATGGCACGCAACACGGCGATATCGTGGCCGTGGGCCAGGTCATGGTGTTGGGTGGAGAGCACCGCCAGGTCGCTGAGCACGGCCTCCAGCCGCAGCTGGCGCCGGTTGCGCTGGCGGCGGGCCCAGCTCCACACCAGGCCGCGATTGGGAGCCAGCAGCAGGGAGAAGATGACCACAGCGCTGATGCACAGCACGATGGTGGGGCCGGTAGGCAGGTGCGCAGTGGTGCTGCTGATCAGGGCCCCGCTGACCCCGGCCAGGGCGCCGAACAGCCCGGATAGGGCCACCATCACGCCCAGGCGATCGGTCCACTGGCGGGCAGCCGCGGCCGGGGCCACGATCATGGCGCTCATCAGCACCACGCCGACGGTCTGCAGGCCGAGGACGATGGCGACCACCAGCAGGCTGGTCAGCACGATGTCCAGCAGCCGGGCCGGAAAGCCCAGGGTGACGGCGTAGTCCCGGTCGAAGGTCAACAGCTTGAACTCCTTCCAGAAGACTACCAGGATCAGCAAGGCCACGGCGCCGATGATGGCCATCAGGACGACGTCGCGCTGCACCAGGGCGGCGGCCTGGCCGAACAGGAAGGTGTCGAGCCCGGCCTGGGTGGCATCGGGCCGGCGCTGGATGAAGGTCAGTAACATCAGGCCGAAGCCGAAGAAGACCGACAGCACCAGGCCCAGCGCGGCGTCGTCCTTGATGCGGCTCTTGTCGACAATGAACAACACGACCAGGGTGCCGATCCAGGCGGCAATGCCGGCGCCCAACATCAGCACCAGGGGTGCCTTGCTGGCAGTCAGCAGGAAGGCCAGGGCGATGCCCGGCAGCGCGGCGTGGGACATGGCATCGCCCAGCAGGCTCTGCCGGCGCAGCACGGCAAACGCGCCCAGGGTCCCGCTGACAATGCCCAGGATGGCCGTGCCCAGGGCCACGGTGCGCAGGGTATAGTCGAAGAACAGGTCGTGCAGCAGCTGGAGCGGGTCCATGGGATGGGCTCCGGGCTAGGCGCCGTTGTCACGGGAGAGGAAGGCCACCCGCCCGCCGTAGGCCTGGCGCAGGTTCTCCTCGGTGAAGGTCTGGGCCACCGGACCGCTGGCGATGAGGCGCACGTTGAGCAGCGTGACCCAGTCGAAGTACTCGGGCACGGTCTGCAGGTCGTGGTGCACCACCACCACGGTCTTGCCGGCGGCGCGCAGCTCCTGCAGCAGGGCGATGATCGCGCGCTCGGTGGTGGCGTCCACGCCCTGGAAGGGCTCGTCCATCAGGTAGACCTGGGCATCCTGGACCAGGGCCCGGGACAAAAACACCCGTTGCTGCTGCCCGCCGGAGAGCTGGCTGATCTGGCGATCGGCGAAATCGGCCATGCCGACCTTGTGGAGCGCCTCTATGGCCAGCTCCCGCTCCGGCCGCCGCGGCCGGCGGATCCAGCCCAGGGCCCCGTAGCGGCCCATCATCACCACGTCCAGCACGTTGGTGGGGAAGTCCCAGTCGACGCTGCCACGCTGCGGCACATAGCCCACCAGCTGGCGCTGCTCCTGGTAGGGCTGGCCGTACACCAGCACCTGGCCGGCGGCCGGGCGGACCAGCCCGAGGATGGCCTTGATGAGGGTGGTCTTGCCGGCGCCGTTGGGGCCGACCACGGCCATCAGCACCCCGGAGGGCACCTGGAGGTCGACGTCCCACAGCACCGGCTTGGCGTGATAGGCTACGGTCAGGTCCATGACCTGGATGGCGTCGGAGGAGAGGGGGGTAGGGTTCAGCATCTTTGTTGGTTTCACTATTGTTGATTTTGCTGGGACCGGAACACGGACGGCGGAAGGGCGGTCAGGGCGGCGGCGCGGCGCGGCCGAGGAGGCCGTCGACGATGGTGTCGATGTTGTGCCGAACCATGCCCGGGTAGGTGCCCTCGGGCGTGCCGGGGGTGCCCATGGCATCGGAATACAGCAGGCCGCCGACGGCGATCTCGAAGCCCCGGGCGCGCGCGGCGGCCTGCACGGCTTCGATGGTGCGCGGGGATACCGAGGTCTCCACGAACAGGGCCGGGATTTGGCGGTCGACGATGAAGTCCGTCAGCTGCTGGACATCGGCGGTACCGGCCTCGGTGGCTGTGCTGATCCCCTGCAGGCCGCGCACCTCGAAGCCGTAGGCCCGGCCAAAGTAGTTGAAGGCGTCGTGGGCGGTGATGAGCACCCGCTGCTCCGGCGGCACCTCGGCGGCGCGGGCCTGCACGTAGGCGTGGAGCTCGGCCAGCTCGGCCAGGTAGCGCTCGGCGTTGGCCTGGTAGAGGGGGGCGCTGGCCGGGTCCAGCGCTATCAGCGTGTCCCGCACCTGCGCCAATGCCTCCATCCACAGGGGCACGTCGAACCACAGGTGGGGGTCGTAGTTGCCGGCGAACTCGGGCGGGGCCAGCAGCGCGGCGCGGTCGATATTGTCGGTGACGGCCACGGAGGTGATGCCGAGCTTGTTCATCTGCTCCAGCACCTCGGCCATCTTGCCCTCCAGGTGCAGGCCGCTGTAGAGGATCAGGTCGGCATCGTACATGCGGGTGACGTCGCCCTCGCTGGCCTTGTAGAGGTGGGGGTCGACGCCCGGCCCCATCAGGGAGCGTACCTGCACCCGCTCCCCGCCGACGGCCCGGGCCAGGTCGGCGACCATGCCGGTGGTGGTCACGATGTTGATTGGGCGGCCGGAGAGGTCGGCGTCGCGGGCGCGGGCCGCGGGCGCGCAGCCGGCGGCCAGCAGAGATAGAGCCAGGGCCAGCAACAGCCAGGGCAGATGGCGGGTACTCTTGTGGCAACAGGTGTTTCGTGCGTCCCAAATCATAATTTAGGCTTAACTAAAAGATGGCATGAAGTATACACGAACTGTTTTCTGTTGTCAAGCGGCAATTGGGGGTGGCACGGGGGCGTTTGGACCACGATGGCGCGAAGGGAGGGCGTTTGGACCACGATGGCGCGAAGGGAGGGCGTTTGGACCACGATGGCGCGAAGGGAGGGCGTTTGGACCACGATGGCGCGAAGGGCCGCGAAGGCACGAAGCACGAAGATCACGAAGGGGGGAGGTGGGAGAAGATATTACGGCGAATGGGGAGACAACGAGCGACATTTCCTTCGGGGTCGCGGCCTCACAACGGCGAAGCGGTGGGTTGAGAAAACCCTGCGGTGCACGTTTGGACAGGGCGCGCCGAAGGCGGTACAATGGCCGCATCGTTGGTCCATCTTGCGCACCTTTGTGCGCCAGTTCGCAGTGCGCACTTCAGCGTGCGGAGGAGTCGATGATGTTTACACCCCCCAGGTCCCTGTTGCTGGCCGGCGCCCTGCTGGTGCTGGTGCTGGCGTTGGCCGGCTGCTTTCCGCCCCAGGAGGCGCCGGCTGAGAGTGTGCCGGCGACGGCGCCCATGGATACCAGCACCCCCATGCCTATAGAAACGCCGACCCCTGTGCCCGTGGAGGCACCTGCCACCAGCACGCCGGAGCCGGCGGCTGAGGAGCCGTACCTGGAGGGCCAGTGGGAGGGCAAGCTGGCCGTGCCGGGCACGGGGGTGGAGATCCTGGTCACCTTTGCCGGGCAGGGCGAGACGCTGGCGGGTGGCATCGACATCCCGGTGCAGGGCGCGTTCGGCATCCCGCTGAACGACATCGAGCTGGACTACCCGCGACTGACCTTCACCATGCTGGAGGGGCCGGCGCTGGGGGTGTTCGAAGGCGAGTTCCAGGCGGACGGGAGCATTGCGGGGACGTTCAGACAGGGCAGCACGGAGGGCATCTTCGAGCTGCGGCGGCCGGCGGAGGCGTCGACCGAGCCGCTGCCCTATACCGAAGAGGAGGTCACCTTCAACAACGGCGACATCACGCTGGCCGGCACTTTGACCCTGCCTGAGGGCGAGGGGCCATTCCCGGCGGTGCTGCTGCTGACGGGCAGCGGGCAGCAGAACCGGGACGAGGAGCTACCTATCGTGGCCGGCTACCGGCCGTTCCGGGAGATCGCCGACACCTTGAGCCGGCAGGGCTATGCGGTGTTGCGCTACGACGACCGGGGGGTGGGCGGCTCGGGCGGCGATCCGACGACCGCGACCACCGAGGACTTCGCCGAGGATGCCAGGGCCGGGCTGGCCTACCTGACGAGCCGGCCGGAGGTCGATGCTGCGGCCACGGGCCTGCTGGGGCACAGCGAGGGCTCGATCATCGCGGCCATGCTGGCCGCGGACAACCCGGACGTGGCCTTCGTGGTGTCGCTGGCCGGGCCGGCAGTTTCCGGCGCGGATGTGCTGGTGAAGCAGGTGGAGCGGCTGGCCGCGGCTTCGGGCAAGAGTGCGGAGGAGGCGCAGGCCGCGGCGCAGGACCAGAAGTCGGTGCTGGACCTGGTCATGGCCGAGGACTGGGAGGGTCTGGAGGCCAGGCTGGCCGAGCTGATGCAGAAGCAGATCGACGAGCTGCCTGAGGACCAGCGAGCACAGATGGGCGACCCGGCGGCGCTGATCGCGCAGCGGGCGGCGATGCAGGTGAAGGCGATGCAGAGCCCGTGGTATCGCTTCTTCCTGGCCCACGATCCGGCGGAGAACTGGGCCAAGGTGACGGCACCGGTGCTGGCGATATATGGGACGCTGGATGCGCAGGTGGATGTGGCACAGAACCGGGCCCCACTGGAGGCGGCGCTGGCCGCGGCCGGCAACGAGGGCGTCACGGTGGTGGAGCTACCGACGGCCAACCACCTGTTCCAGGAGGCCAAGACAGGCGCGTTCGAGGAGTACGCCATGCTGGAGGGCCGGCTGCAGCCGGCACTGCTGGAAGCGATCGGCGACTGGCTGGCGGGGTTGAAGTAGCCGCGCGTCGTGTGAGTTTGGGGATGCTCCCCGCCGGGCCGGTGGGGAGCTCTTTTTTTGCGGGCGTATGACCAAGATCATAGCGTGGGGCCGCAAACGGGTGTATGCTGGGGGTAGGAAGGATCACCATGGGTGCACAACAGAACGCTCAACCCGCGTTGCAGTATCTGGATTTTCAGGCCGCCGTCGGCATCACCAAGCACAATGGCGGGTTCGCGGCGACGGACGAGCTGCTGGCGCTGTGCCACATCGCGGAGGCCCGGGAGGTGCTGGAGGTGGGGTGTGGGATCGGCGTCGGGCCGGCCTACATGGCCAGAAAACACGGCTGCCGGGTCGTGGGTGTGGACGTATCGGAGCAGATGATCGCGTGGTCGCGACAGCGGGCCAGGGAGGAAGGGATCGAGGACAAAGTCGAGTTCCAGGTAGCCGATGCGTCGCACCTGCCGTTCGCGGCCGGCCGGTTCGACATCGTGCTGTGCCAGTCGGTGCTGGCCTTTGTGGCAGACAAGGGGCAGGCGATTGCCGAGTGCGTGCGGGTGGCACGGCCGGGGGGCTATGTGGGGCTCAACGAGACGTTTTGGAAGGAGGAGCCGCCGGTTGAAGTGCGGGAGAGGGTGCGGGTGCAACTGGGCGCGGTGGATATCCCCACCGCCGGCACCTGGCAGGCCCTGTGGGAAGAGTCGGGACTGCAGGAGCGGGTGGTGAGGCTGTACGACATCGACCCGGGCCGGGAGATCCGGGACCGGATGCAGTGGGTGGGCCGGCGGTGGGCGCTGCGGGGTTTCGGCCGGCTGGCGCGGCTATACCTGACGGTGCCCGAGGTCAGGCAGTCGCTGCGGGAGCAGTTCCGGGCGCCGGCGGACGCGATCCAGCAGATGGGGTATGGGCTGTTTGTGGGGAGGAAGTAGGGGGGCGGACCCACTGACGGCTGGGTGGTGCAAGTGAGCATACCCCATCTTCTGCCTTTCTGATCAGCCAAATTCGAACATGAAATGATCCTGAGTTCGGGCCAGCGACGATCGATTACCTATTCACTTGCCGCCATAATCCTCAGCAGGGTTGTTGCCGGGGGAAGTAACGCCAGGCGCCTGGGGCCAAGCAGCTGGAGGCCGATATCGCAGGCCTGCGAGGAGCGGGCCTGCAGCCGGCGGAGGGTGATATCCGTTGCCTGCTGGACGGCCACCTGGCGCGGGGGCCATCAACCGGCTTAGGGACGGGTGGCAGGGCGCCGAGGTGCCATTGGAGGAGCGCATGGCCACGGTCAGGGCCATGCTGCGAGGCATGGGCGAGGAGGTCGACGTGGAGAGCCTTGTGAAGCAGTATCTCCCCGTGCCCGGCGAGACTCTTCGCTGGCGGCTCGCACCTCATGGCCATTGGCGTCCCTCATGCCGCTCAGAGTGGCGCGAATGGGGGCAGGCGACCTGCCCGTTGGCGCGCCTTGTGCCGCCTGGAGCCTGCGCCGAAGCCGGCACAGTGGCGACCATAGGGGACCTCTGTCCCTGGCCGCAGCGTAGGGCGCGGCATCCTCGGCCACGCGGCGGCCCCGGTAAAGTTGCCAACTTTTCGGAAAAGTTGGCAACTTTATCGGGGCGCGGCCGCCGAACCAGGCCAGCACGTCATCGCGCAGGATACGCGTTGGCCGCTCCGCGAGGATCGCTCCGTAGGATGACCACGGCCACTGGCGAAAGTTGGGGTCAGGCCGTGCTTTTCGGGGTTGCGGTGGACATATCTGACCAACGCCGCGAAGTAACGGTCGCTGTCCACCAGCCGGCGCTTGAACGGCAGCCCGGAGAAAGTTGGCAACTTGCGGCAAGTTGCCAACTTTTCTGTTGTTGCCGCGGTTGTAGATGTGGTAGTAGTTCCCCCCGACCAGGGGAATTTGGGCGGTCAGCCGTCGCCGCCTTGCGCTGCGGGCGTGGTGGCGTGGTGGCGTGGGTAGAGTTGCCAACTTTTCGGAAAAGTTGGCAACTCTACCTCCGCGCACCTACCCGGCCAGCACCGTAAAGCGTACTGTGCCCCGGTGCTCGTCGTCCCAGTCGCCGCTCCAATCGCGCAGGCCAAAGGTTACCCGTACGGTTACGGTATCGTCGAACACGTCCTCCACAGCCACCCGTACATCCATGTGGCCCAGCGGGCGGCCCTCCCCCTCAAAGGCGCCCGACTCGGACTCCTCGAATTCGACGTCGAAGCCGGTCAGCAGCGCGGCCGGGCTGGACACCGGCGGCGTGAAACCACCCACCTCGACCAGCTTGAAGCGCGGGAAGTCTCCGCCGGTCAGGTTTTCGTCCTCGGGGAGCGGCTCGCCCTTGCGGAGCATCTGGAACGTCGTCTCAGCATTCCTCACCTGCATGGTTCACTCCTTACCAAACCACACTCAAGGACAGCGGCTACGCTGCCCCTTGCTTCACGTTTCGCCAAAGTATTGAGGGGAAGGCGTTGGATCGACCAGCCGTACCTGCCGCCCTGTG
>JAULUH010000412.1:0-4256 GCA_032111745.1 Anaerolineae bacterium
GGGACAGCGCCGGGCCAGCAGGCCATGGCCGTCGAAGTGCAGGATGTGGTAGTCGGCCGTGTCCAGCTGCTGGAGCAGGGCGTCGTAGGTGGGGGAGGCCAGTTGCGCCAGGAGAAGGGCGTGGTCGCCCCGGGCCAGGGGCTGCAGGCCGGCCCAGACTGCGGCCTGCTCCTGGGCGGCGGGCAGCGCGGCCAGATCCCGGGGGCGGGCCTCGACGTAGAGCAGCCGCCAGGGGGGGCGGGCGGGGAGGGCCGTGGCGGCCTGAGGGTAGGAGATGGTGCGGGTCAGCTCCACGCGGCCGCTGGCCACCAGGTGGCCGTGGCCGTCGTGGAGCAGCTCCCAGGGGTAGCTGGCCAGTTGCACGGCATCCGGGTCGAAGCGCAGCTGCAGCGACACGGTCTCGCCCTCCTGGCGGGCCTGGCTGAGGGCCACCTGCATGGCGACGCCGACGTCGGCGGGGAAGAGGGCGGCGTAGAGGGCGCGGCCGATGCGGGCCAGGACGTCGGGGGCGAGGCGCTGGTCCTGCACCAGCTGGTGGGCAGCCAGGGCCTCGGCCTGGGCGCTGCTATAATCCTCGGCGAAGAAGCTGCCGCTCTCCAGGAGCTGCAGCACCGCGGCCAGCGCGGGGGCGGCGTAGGGCAGCTGGCCGGTGGCCTGGGGCTCGCCCATGGGGGTTTCCAGGCCGCGCACGGCGAAGGCCAGGCCAGTGGGTCCGTCCAGCTGCAGCTTGAAGGGCAGCCAGCGCGGGGGCCGGGCCGCGGCGGCGGGGCGGGGCGCGGAAGACGGCGTGACATCCGGTGGCGGTGTGGTAGGTGTCCCGACACCTGGCCGGGCAGTTGGGGACGGCGTGGACGGCGCGATCGGTGGCTGGGTCGCAGGGGATGGGCCAGCGCCACCGCTCCCAGCCAGCAGGCTGGACAGCCAGTCACCCAGGAGCGCGGTGCGGTCGGCGGCGGAGTCCAGGTTGACCACCAGCAGCCCCCGCCGCCGCAGGTCGGCCAGGCGCAGGGGCGGGGCGCCGAACATGACGGCGTAGCTCATGCGCGGCGCGGCCGCGGCCGCGGTGAGCTGGTAGACGAGCTGGTCGAAGATGAGGTTGAAGTCGGGGTCGGCCAGGCTGTAGCCCAGGAAGAGGAAGGTGGCGGTGACCAGGTCGGAGCGCAGCCGCTCCACCAGGAGGCGGTGGCGCTCGAAGTAGGTGTTGTAGTCGTTGCGGGTGATGACGATGGTATCGGGCTGGCGCAGGTCGCCGTTGAGCTTGACCAGCTGGAGGCGGTCCTTGCTCCATTGGGGCAGCTGGGACTCGCGGGTGATGGGGTTATAGCGCCGCTGCGCGGCCTGCAGGCTGCGCTCGATGAGGTCGTCGTAGTTGGTGGTGAAGATGGTCGGCACGGGGAGGCGGGCCAGCAGGGCGTGGTTGGGCGAGGGCTGGCGGAGGGTGGTGTCCAGCTGCTCCTGCAGGTAGCTGATGAGGGCGTGGCGGCCGCGGGCGTTCTCGTAGTACTGGGTGGCGTCGAGGAGGTGGTCGCTGGTGATGTAGGGGTCGGGGGGGAGGGGGTTGCCGATGGCATCGGCGAGGGGGCGCACCAGGTCGACCCAGCCGGGGAGGCCGGCGGCGGCGGAGAGGCCGGCGCCGGCGAAGAGCACCACATTGCCCCGGGCCAGGTCTTGGGCCAGCTCCTGCGGGACGTCCATGGGCGACTCCTTTCGTGTGCCTAGCTCTATGGTAGCAGGTTGTGGCGGTTGTGTCAATGGGTTGTTGGGGGGCGGGGCGGGGGGGTGTTTGGACCACGATGGCGCGAAGGGTCGCGAAGGACACGAAGCACGAAGGACACGAAGCGCGATGGGCGCGAAGTAGCCGTTTTGTGTGGGACGGGCTTTGCGCCAGGCGGGCGGGCCGGGGGGATGGGGGCGGGATTCGCCTGCGCGGCGGGGCTGTGCTAGAATGCACTATACCGCAACCGTGGGGTGTGCCAGGCCTTGGACGGCGCACCCGAGATCACTTTCGATCAGGTATTCCACATCAGGAGAGTAACCATGAAGAGGTATGTGGCCATCGCCGTGCTGGCAGTGGCGTTGTTGCTGCTGTCGGTGGGCGTGGCTGTGGCCATCACCAATGGCCAGCCGGATGGGGACAACCATCCGTATGTCGGACTGATTGTGTTTGACGTTGCACCCGGGCAACCCGCCTGGCGCTGCAGCGGGTCGTTGATCGCACCGAACCTGGTGCTGACGGCCGGGCACTGCACCGACGGCGCAGTGGCCGCGCGGGTCTGGTTCGACGAGGATGTCACCTACGACGCCGTGCCGTTCCCGCTCTACCCCTACGGCGGACCGGGCAGTGGGGCGGTGGAAGGGACACCTTACACCAATCCGGATTATAACAGTGCGGATAACCCCTACGGCGGTGGCAATGGGCTGCCGGCCTTCTCGTACCGCGATGTGGGTGTGGTCGTGCTCGACGAGCCGGTCTATATGGATGAATATGCCGAGCTGCCCAGCGCGGGGCTGGTCGACACGCTGAAGAACAAGACCCCGATTGACTTCGTAGGCTATGGCGTGCAGGAGCAGCTGCATGGTGGCGGGCCGCCCGTCTGGACCGGCCTGCGGGTGCGCCTGTATGCGCCCAGCGAGC
Source organism: Anaerolineae bacterium (assembly GCA_032111745.1). Lineage (GTDB taxonomy): Bacteria > Chloroflexota > Anaerolineae > JAAEKA01 > JAAEKA01 > JAULUH01. The sequence continues at coordinate 2,636 of JAULUH010000412.1, forward strand.
TGGTGTCGGGCAAATTCGTGCACAGTGCCGAGTACATGAAGCTGGCGTTGAACCCCGGCGGCGGCTCGGGCGGCACCTGCTTTGGCGACTCGGGTGGGCCGGACCTGTTGGGTGGCACAGACACGGTGCTGGCGGTCAACTCGTACGTGACCAACTCGAACTGCTCCGGCGTGGGGTATTCCGCCCGGGTGGACGTCCCCGAGATTCTGGAGTGGGTCACCAGCTTCATGCCGTAACGGGCGCCGGGTTCCGCCGATCAATTACCGGTTGCGGGTAACAACAGAAAAAGGGAGCTGCCAGAAGGCGGCTCCTTTTTCTATGGGCTCCTGTCAGGGGTGGCAGGCGGCAGGGTCCGGCTCTGTGGTCAGGCCTTGAGGAAGTCGCGGGCCATCCTGGCGATGAACCAGAGGGCGAGCGCCAGGGCGATGAGGCCTGGCAGCTTGTCGTCGAGGCCGGTGAGGAGGGACAGCGAGCCGAAGAGGAAGAGGCCGGCGAAGCCGAAGGTGAGAAGCGCCACCAGCAGGACGTCGCCCCAGTGCCGCTCGCGCCAGGCCTGCTTGCCGTCGGCGAAGGAGATCTCGGCCTCCACGTGCAGGCTGGCACCGGTGCCGATGAAGGCGGACGTGCTGGTCTCGGCGACGGTGAGGTCGTCGGGCAGGGGCATTGCGTTGTTGTGCATGACCTGGGCGCCGGCCTCCGGCCCGACCTGCCGCACGACACGGCTGCGCCGCCGCAGCAGCAGCAGGATGGCCCCGGCGATCAGGGCGACCAGGCTGAGCACGGTGAGAGCCAGAAAGAGCGGGAACATGATGCCTCCTTGACGTGGGAGCGTCGCCTGCGGGCCAGAGGATTGGTGAACTGATTAGTATTGTACAGGATATGCGGGCAAGATTCGAAGGGATGAGGTTCCGGGCTAGCCTGGCGACGACCCGGAGGGCGACCCGGCGGTTCGCCAAGTGGTGAGGGCGGCCTGGACCCGGGCAAACTCGGCCGGGATCGCTCGCACGCTGCTGGCGGCATCCACCAGGTTGCCGCCGCTGGCGGCGCGCTCCGCGGCGGCACAAAGCGCCGCAAGAGGAAGCGCGGCCATGTTGCCGCTGCTCGACTTCAGGGCGTGCGCTGCCTGGCGCAGGCGATCGACATCGCCGCTCTCTGCGGCTTCCAGCATGGCCGCGATCTGCTCCGTGGCGTAGGCGACGAAAGCGTCAATGAGGTCCTCAAAGGCCCCCGGGCCTTCCCCGGCCATCACGGCGCGTAGATCGGCCAGCATGGCGGCATCCAGCGGCGCGGGCACGGAGCCCGGTGCGGGGTGCTCCACAGGATGCAGCGCGCCGGCGGGCGGCATCTCCTCCAGCGGATGGGCCCGTTGGAGGGCCGCGGCCAGCGCCGGGAGGCGCACCGGCTTGGTCACATAATCGTCCATGCCGGCGGCCAGAAATCGCTCACGATCGCCCAGCAGCGCGTGAGCGGTTAGCGCGACGATGCGTGGCCGCCTGTCGTCCGGGAGGGACTCGCGCAGCGCGGCGGCAGCCTGGATGCCATCCAGCTCGGGCATCTCCACGTCCATCAGCACTACGTCATAGGCCTGCCGCGTGACCGCCGCCAACACCTCGCGGCCGTT
>JAULUH010000413.1:0-16115 GCA_032111745.1 Anaerolineae bacterium
GGTGAAGTCGTTCTGGAATTCGATCAGGACCAGCGCGGTTTTCTTGGGGTCGAGTTGCATAGGGATACCTCCTGGGATAGAGTGACGGGATCGACACGGTGCCGATGGGAACGGAAGTGTAACCCATTATAACCCCGGGAGGCGCTCTGAATCAAGTGACTGTTTCAGAGGAGTTTGGAACACGATTCCGCGAAGGGCCGCGAAGGTGCGGAGCTCGATGGGCACGAAGGGAGAGGGGGAAGGATATTACAGCGAACCGGAGGTAGGATTGGCGAGATCACGCCTGGCGGCATACGAACATGCAGTTTTGGGGGCGCGGAGTCTGAAGTAGCTCCACCTGCATGAAGCCGGCCTCGGCCAGCGCCTGGATGGCTGCCTGCCGGCCCCACATGATACCCAGGCCGGCACCACCTTCGGCCAGGGATACGGTCAGGCAGTGCATGACGCTGAGCCCGTAATAGAGAGGGGCGAGGGGATTATCGAGGTTCTCGGCCAGGTGGCTGCTGAAGTCATGCTCGACCATGAGGAAGATGCCGCCGGGTGCAAGGGCCTGGTGAATGCGGCGCAGAACGGCGGCGGGGGCGTGCTGGTGGTGAATGGCGTCGAGGGCGATGATCAGGTCGAAGCGCGGCTCAGAGGGCAGGGCAGCGGCGTCGCGGGTGACAAAGGTGACGTTGGAGAGCCGCATGGTTTCGGCCTGGGATCTGGCCAGTGCGATGGCCTCGGCGGCGACATCGTAGCCGTGGAAGGTGGAGTGGGGGAAGGCGCGGGCCAGCAGATTGAGCACGTGGCCGGTGCCACAGCCGATATCCAGCACGTCAATGCCCTGGTGCAGCCGGCTGCGCAGGCCGTTCACGGCATCGACGTACGCGTTCACCAGGTGCTCGTCGTAGGCGAGGCAGTGGGCCAGGTGCATGGCATCGGTGAACTCAGGCTGATAGGCCGCGTAGGCGATCCCGCCGCCGTGGCGGAAGCAGCCACTGAGCCCGGGGACGTGCTGGCTAAGGCTATTCAGCACCCGGCTCCGGGGCGCGGCGTTGCGGGCCGTTTGACCGGTCAAGAGCGGGGTGTGAGCGGGCGGCAGGGCATAGGTGCCGGTGATGACGTCGTAGCATACGATGCCGGCGGTAGCCATGGCGCCCAACCATTCCCGAACGTAGCGCTCCTGCAGGCCAGCCCGGGCGCTGATTTGGTGGCAGGAGCCCGGGCCCAGGGCGAGGGTCTCGAACAGATCGGCGCGATGGCCGATGTCAATGAGCTGGGTCAGGATGCTACCGGTGTAGATGTCGAGGAGGCGGGTGGCGAACCGCTGTTGGAGGTCGGCTAGCATATTTCCCTCGATTTCGCAGGATGTCATCACGTCCCACCATGATGGCTACAGCCACCTGACCGCGGCCCTGACCTGGTCGTTGAGCGGAGCCATGAGCTCACGGTAGATCGCTCGGAAGTCTGCGTCATCTGCGTAGGCGATGAACCAGGCGCGCAGGCAGGCGATGCGCAGGTTATTGGCCAGCACACCTAACTCCCACATGGGTTGCCAGTCCTGTTCAGGTATGGGCTGGCCCAGGTACTCGGCCAGGCGGGCGCGGTAATGAGATACGGCGCCACCGGTCGAGATGGGGGCCTGGACCACGTCGTGCCAGTACAGGAACCAGGCCAGGTCGACGGTGGGCACACCATACCCGCTCCAGCCCCAGTCGAAGGCCGTGACCGGCCAGGCTTGCTGACTCAGGCCAAGGTTGGCAGAGCGGAAATCACCGTGGAGCAGCGTGAAGGGGTAGCGGGCGAGCGCGGCATGGAGCGGCTGTGGATCGGTCACCAGGGCCTGCAGGACGCTGGCTACATCTGGGGCAACCATCTCCAGCAGCAGCGGCCAGCCTTCAGTGACGAAGGTCGGGATGAAGCTCTCCGGGTAGGGATAGCGGCGCGCGGTTTCGGGCGAGCCATACCTGATCAGGCCAGCGAAGTCGCAGAGGCTCAGAGCGGGGTCGGCTAGCTCGGGCGCATTCCAGAACGCCGCGTGCATGAAGGCTAGGCCGTCAAGGACCCGCCTCACCTCCCGCTCAGTGCGCGGCTGGTGTTCGTTGAGAATCGCTGCAGACGCGTCTCGCATGAGCATGGCCCACTCCTGCCGGTCAGAGGCGCAGGCGATGATGGTATGGTCGATGCGGGACTCGAGCCGGCCCAAGAGTCCGTGCTGCCACAAGGCGACCGCCCGGCAGTGGCGATCCTCGCTGGCCAGCATGATCCAATCCCACTCGGGCGACATGCGCTTGAGGATGAAGCGCTGGCTGGTGGAGCCGTTGATGGCCTCCACGGCCAGCAGCCGGGCGCCGGACGCGCCGCCGTCGATGGGCGTGCAGCGAACCTGCCTGACTGCCAGGCCGGTGAGAACGCTGAGCGTCTCGGGCGCCAGCAGCTCCTCGGTGCTGCGATACAGTGGCCGTTCCGTTGGACTTTCGATGGACATTTCGCCTCCGCGTTGCGTACGTTATACCTTACTTAAACGGTAGACCGGCAAACTCTGCGACTACTTGCTCGCCAGCTCCCAGATCGTAACCTGGGCGTCGATGTATTCCTCGCCCAGCGCTCTGGCGACCGAGATGCGGTGGTGGCCGTCGCGCACGGCGTAGACATCGCCCACCTTGATCAGCTCAACCGCCGGCATCGCGATCCCGTTCAGCCGGGCGGTGGCGATGCTCAGCCAGCGGCTCCTGGTGTGGGACTGCAGCGGATTGAAGCTGCGGTCGAAGTCACCGGAGCGATCCTCGCTGGCCCGGATATCGGCGATAGGCACTGCCCTGGCTCCAAGGCTACGCCGGTTTGTTGCCACAGCGCCATTGTTTAGCGCTTCGATGCCAGCCAGCCGGCTGGAACGGCCCATCAGTGCAGCCAGCAGCCCCTGGGATTTGCCACGCATCAGGGCCTTGGTGTGCAAGGGAGCGACCGTTCGGAACGCCGGCCGGGCGTCGGAAGCCTGGAGAATGCTGGTGCCGACCATGGTGTCCTCCTGCGAACTGGTGGCTTGCTGCCTGGGATTTCGGCCTCAAGCCAGAGGATCAACGACACCTGTAGCGTACCAGAGACGCGGCGACCCGTCATCGAGAAGATATTCGATTTTTCTGCATCGCTTGGGGAGGAGGGGGACAGGGGAGACTACGTAGTATTACCGATATGTACTAGACCAGTCCGTGCTGCGTGGCAAAGGTGGCGGCAGCGGTGCGGTTGTCACAGGCGATCTTGTTGAGGATATTGGTGACGTGGGTGTTGACCGTGCGGACGCTGATGTGCAGCGCCTCGCCGATCTGGCGATTGGTCATACCTTGGGCCACGAGGCGCAGCACTTCCACCTCGCGTGACGTCAATCCGGCGGGATTCTGCCTGGCAGGAGATGGTTGTGGTGAAAATGGGGGTGAGGATGCTGCCGCGCTAGCGGCGCTGGCGTTTAGCTCGACGACGAGAGGGGAGCTTAGAAAGCAGCTGAGAAGGTGCGGGTCGCTAAGCTGGCCGGCGATGGCCTCAACCAGGGATAGCGCCTCCCGGTAGGTCTCGGCGCTCGACTGGTCAGCCAGAGCGGCCTGGGCCAGCCGCAGGCGCGCCTGCCAGCGCAGGGAGCCGTGGCCGATCTCATCGGCCAGCGCCACCGCCTGCCTGAGCGCCTCGACTGCCTGGTCCACCTGCCCCAGCCCCGTCAGGGCCTGGCCTTCGAGCAGGCGGCACTTGGCCACGTTCTTACGCAGCCCCGTGGCCACAGCGTCGGCGCGGGTCTGGGCGGATTGCGCCAGTGCCTCCTCAAACTGCCCCAGGGCCAGGGCCATTTCCGCCTGGAGCAGCCGATAGCGATTCATGTAGCGGAAGCGGACGTAGTCGGTCGACCGAGCGCTCAGGACTTCGAACTCCCGGATGTAGGGCGCGGTAGCCGCGACCTGGCCCTCCCGCAAATGCTGGGTGGCGAGCTCCAGCAGGGCATAGCAGGTGGCCTCGAAGTTGTCATCGTCAGCCCGGCGACGCCCAGTCTCCAGGGCGCGCCGGCTGAATTGGCGCGCCTGGTCTATGTCGCCCACCTCGCCGTAGAGGTAGGCCAACATGTTCAACAATCTCATCTGAAGAAGAAGGTTCTCATCCAGGTCTGCGGCCTGGGACAATCCCTCGTCCAGGATTGCCCTGGCTCGCTCATAATGTCCCTGCTCGATGTGAGCCAGGCCGAGCCAGGCGTACAGACTGATCCGGCCATAAGCATGCTGCCCACGCTGGGCCCACTCCTGCGCCTCAGAGAGCACACGCTCTGCTGTGGGGTAGTCGCCCGCCCAGATGTCGCTGACGCCCCGCAGGCGCAGGCTATCGGCCAGTGTGCTAGGATCCTGTACCAGGCGGGCATAGCCCTCCGCCTGCTCCTGGAATCGCCGGGCGGGCTCATGCTGCCCAATGATGCCGTAGTGAAAAGCGAAGGCATAGCTGGTGAGGGCCAGCAGGTGTGGGTCCTCGATCTCCCGGGCCAGCCGCATGGCTGCCTCGCGGGTGGCGGCGGCCGCGTCCTTCTGGTAGGCCCGCTCCTGGTTCACTGCCAGCGATAGCAGGGCATGACATTCCACTTTGCTGTCGGCCACGGCGCGAGCGGCCTCGGCCATCTGCTGGAAGGCCTCTGCCGCCTGGGAGCGTTGGTTCAGCAGGGCGTGCAGGTCGCCGAGTTGCTCATAGATGAGCATGAGCTGCTGCAGATTGCTGTCCATCCCGGCCATGTGAAGGCTATGCAACGCCTGGCGAAAGAATCGCAGCGCACTGTGGATGGCGGATTGCCGGCGGGCGGTGCGACCCGCCTCCAGGCTGTGGTGGCAGGCCCTGTCCCACTGCTCCGCGGCGAAGAAGTGATCGGCCAGGGCCGCGGAGTCAGCCGCGCCTTGCTGCTCCAGCACGGCCGCGATCTGCGCGTGGAGCCGCTTGCGGCGGCGGGCCAGCTGCTGATAGTAGAGGACCTCCCGGATCAGGCCGTGAGAGAAGCGATACTGCTCGCCGTGCCGGTCTTCCTCCACGACAACGCGGGTGGCCAGGGCGCTCTCCAGGATGTCCAGCACCGTCGATTCGGGCCAGTCCAGCAGCGCCTCGACGACCGGCAGGCCCCAGCTCTCGCCGACTACGGACGCTGCGGTCAGAAGGGTCTCGGCCTGGGGGCCTAGCTGGCGCACGCGTTGGGCGATGAGCTGCTGCAGAATCGCCGGCGCCGGCACATCTTGGGCCGGCGGCTGCCACAGCCCCGAGCCGTCCTCCGTGAGAAGGTGTTTGCCGGTCAAATCGGAGAGCAGCTCAACCAGGAACAGCGGGTGTCCCTCGGCGCGGCGGTGGAGATAGCGGGCCAGGGCGGGGCTGCATGGGCCGAGCCAGGCATCGACCAGGAGACGGGTGCCCTCGAGATCCAGGGGCGCCAGCTCGATGGTCTCCACTGGCCGGTTGCGCAGCAGGATAGGCAGCAGCTGGGTCAGGGGGTGGTCGCGCAGCAACGCGTCGGCGCGGTAGGTGATGATGATCAGGATGCCAGCCTGTTCCAGGCGGCGGCTGACCATTTCCAGGAGGTCGAGGGAGTCCTGGTCGGCCCAATGCAGGTCATCCAGGAGCAGCACCAGCGGTTTCGTGGCGGCGGCGGCGTGCAGCCAGCTGGAGATGGCCCGGGCCAGTTGCTGGGCAGATTGCGCGGGTGCGGCGCTGCCGAAGGGCTCGGGGAGTGGCGCTAGATCGAGCCCAACCGCCCTATGGAGCTCAGCCAGCACATCTTGCCAGAACTGAAAGGGAGGCATCCCCCGCTCGTAGGCGCGAGCCAGAGCAAAGGCTCCGCCATGGGTTTGGAACCATTCCGCAGCTGCCAGTGCCAAGGAGGTCTTGCCAATGCCGGCCTCGCCACTGATGAAGAGCAGAGAACCCTGCCCGTTCCGGGCCAGAGCAAGCCGCCGTTCGAGGGTCGCCAGGGCATGGGGCCGGCTGTTGCTCAGGACGTGGAGGTGGGTCGGGCGGCGAGCTGTGGGCGCATAACGGGGGTCGTATTGTGCGCGTGATCCCTGCAATTTCAGAGGACCTTCCGTGGCGGTATTTTGTGCGGATATTATACCACATTTGCGAGAAACCAAGCTCGCCGCCTGTAGCGGTCATGCACCGATGACTTGAGGTTCTCCCGCATGTGCCGCCAGACGTAGAGAGGGCGCGCAAGCCAGCTGCCCACAAGGCCAGGTTGAGTGGCGCTGCGATCGCCGATGGGTCCAGCTGCGACGATATGAGAAGAGCACGTATTTGTCTTCGTCATCGCAGATCCATTGCCCGCAACACTCCGTCTTGGTCAGATTGGCGGTTTCTCCGCACAGACCACAGCGGGAGCGTGTGCCCTGCTGCGGTGCCGGCCTGGAGCTCGCGCGTTGTTGCTTTCTTCGGGTGGGCATTTGTCCTCCGATCGTAACTGGCTGGCTGATCAACTTCACGTATTCCTGCATACCGCTATCATGAACCATCTGGCGTAATGAACGACCAGGGCATGAACGGCTGGGTGGGACGGGCAGGGATAGGCGGCGCGCACCGACGGGGGGCGGTAGAGGACCGGGGCGGGTACGGAAGTCCCCTACGAAGGTGATTGCACAGCAGGGGGGAGTTTTGAGGAGGCCGCCGAAATGGTCTGCGAACTGGGTTGACAAGGGCAGGATTGTATGATAGGATTGCCGTGACAATATGTTCAGGTGCGTTCATATGATCAGTAGCCTCATCTGATCAGTAGTTTCGTCCTCCTCGATGCGCCTGGATTATGCGGTTCCCGAGCCATTAATGACCACGGATCTGGATCGCCGTAAGCTCCTGTACAAGATCGCCAAGGCCTACTACGACGACGATTTGACGCAGGGCCAGATCGCCAGCCGGCTGGGCCTATCACGGATCAAGGTGTCGCGACTCCTCAAGCAGGCCAGAGACGACGGCATTGTGCACATCTTCATCATGCCCCCACCCGGAACCAACGCCGACCTGGAACGCGCCCTGGAGGATAGGTTTCGGCTGCTGGAGGCGGTGGTGGTGACGCCGGCGAGCTACAGCCAAGGCGATGTCGTCTACGATCTCGGCCCCGCGACGGCCGAGTACCTGGTGCGCTGCTTGAACGGCAACGAGATCGTCGGCCTGAGCTGGGGCACGACCCTGCACGCCGTGGTCGAATCGCTGCCGGCCAGGAGCTGGCCCGACCTGCTGGTGGTGCCCATCAGCGGCGGGCTCGGCGCGCCAGAATGGGAGGTGCAGGGCACCGACCTGACCAGGCGGATGGCCCAGTCGCTGGGCGCCGGGCTGCGCTATCTCCCGGCACCCGGCGTGGTGGGCAACCCGCTGGTGCGGCAGGCCCTAATGGAGGATCCGCAGGTGGGGGAGACCCTGGCCACGGCCGCCAGGGCCGATGTGGTAGTCCTGGGCATCGGAGTTCCCCGCGCCGGATCCGTGGTGGCCAGGGCCGGAATCCTGACCGAAGAGGAGACGCGCCAGTTCATGCAACAAGGCGCGGTCGGCGACATCGCGTTGCGCTTCTTCGATCGCGACGGCCGGCCCATGGAGCACCAGGTGGGCCAGCGCACCATTGGCCTGACCCTGGACCAGATCCGCCGGATCCCGCGGCGCATCGGAGTCGCCGGGGGCGAGGGCAAGTTCGAGGTGATCCGTGGCGCGCTGCGCGGCGCGCTGATCAACGTCCTGGTCACTGACGACAGAACGGCCGGCGCGCTGCTCGAGGACGCGGAGCCAGCCGCCACAGTTCCATTCACAAGCCAACCCATTGAGAGACAGGGCAATCATGTCGCACTACCTGTTGGGGCTTGACTACGGCACCGGCGGTGCCAAGGCGTGCATCATCGACCCGGAAGGCAACGTGCGCGGGTTCGCGTTCCAGGAGTATCCCTTCTACCACGAGCAGCCGGGCTGGTCGGAGCACGATCCCGTACTGTACTGGACGGCGGCCTGCGAGATGATCAAGGAGTGCATGGCCCAGGCGCGGATCCAGCCGGGGGAGATTGGCGGGGTGGCGGTCTCGTCGGCGCTGCCCTCGATGGTGATGGTGGACAAGGACCACGTGCCGCTGCACCGGGCCTACAACCTCATGGACCGGCGGGCGACCAGGGAGGTTACCTGGCTCAAGGAGCACATCGGCGAGGAACGCATCAAGGGGATCACGGCCAACCGCATCGAGGATCACCCGTCGCTGGTGAACCTGCTGTGGGAGCGGAACAACCGGCCCGAGTCCTTCGGGCGGATCTGGAAAGCGCTGACCATCGACGGCTTCATCACGCTCAAGCTCACGGGCCGGCCGGTAGTCTGCCACGGCGGCGCGGTGTTCTACGGGGTGGCCTACAACCTGGTCGAGGAGCGCTTCGACCGCCAGATGCTGGACGACATCGGCATCAGCCCTGACCTGCTGCCAGAGATCCATCGCTGCCAGGAGATCATTGGCGAGGTGACGCCGGCCGCGGCCGCGGAGAGCGGGCTAGCGGCCGGGACGCCGGTGTGCACGGGCCAGGTCGACTTCAACGCCAGCTGCATTGCAGCCGGGGTGATCGACGAAGGCGACATTATGAGCAACCTGGGCACCGTCGGCAACTTCGGCGTGGTGTTCAAGGACCCGGCGTTTCCCTATTCGCCGGTGGGCCTGTCGATGATCAACCTGGACTTCACCGTCGGCTCCGGCCACACCTTCATGACTATCCCGTCCACGACCACGGGCGGCCAGTCGATCCGCTATTTGCGCGACCAGTTCTCCCAGTACGAGATCGAGGTAGAACGGGTATTGGGCATCAGCTCCTACGACCTGCTGAACATGCAGGCGGCCAAGGTACCAGTGGGCAGCGATGGGCTGATCATCCTGCCCTACCTGATGGGCGAGCGGACGCCGATTTGGGACACCACCGCACGAGGGGTGATTTTCGGGCTGTCGCTGAACCACACCAAGGGGCACCTGGTGCGGGCCATGATGGAGGCGGTGGCCTATGCGCTGTACGACTCCTACCGGCTGATCAAGGAATCGGGGCTCAAGCTGAACACGCCCATCGTGCTCAACGAGGGCGGCGCGGTCAGCCAGCTATGGCGCCAGATCATCACCGACGTCTTCGACGTGCCGACGGTGCTGGTCAAGCGGCGCACGGGGGCACCCTTTGGGGATGCCATCCTGGCCGGGGTAGCGACCGGCGTGTTCGACGACTTCGAGGTGGCCCGCCAGTGGGCTGAGACCGTCGAACCCATGGAGCCCGTCCCAGGCCACCACGAGCGCTACATGGAGTATTTCGCCGTATACAAGAGCATCTACGAGAACGTCAAGGGCGACTTCCAGACGCTGGCCCGCCTGCGAGGGCAGCTATGAGGCCCGGAGTGGAGGGTACCGCCCCATGCCCCTGGTGAACTCCAGAGATATTTTGCAGGACGCCCGGGCCAGGGGGTATGGCATTCCCAGCCTGCTGGCCGGGACCCTGGAGATGATTCTGGGCGGGGTGGCCGCGGCCGAGGCTCTGGAGTCGCCGCTGATCCTGGCCTTCAACCAGGGGGCTACGCCGGGCGTCCCGCTGGAGGTGGGCGTGGCCCTGGCGGCCCATGTGGCGGCACGGGCAACGACGCCGGTAGCCGTGATCCTGGACCACGGCGCCAGCCTGGAGCAAGTGGAGGTGGCTATTCGCCACGGCGCGTCCTCGGTGATGTTCGACGGCTCGCACCTGCCTTACGCGGAGAACCTGCGGCTGACCTGCGAGGTGATTAACATGGCCCATGCGGCAGGAGTGGATGTGGAGGCCGAGCTGGGCGCGGTGGGCGGCTCGTCGGTGTACCTGGGAGATGCAGGCCCCCAGGCATCCATGACCGACCCCGGGCAGGCGGCTGACTTCGTGGCCCGCAGCGGCGTGGATGTGCTGGCCGTGTCCTTCGGCAACGCGCACGGCGTATACCGGGGCCAGCCGCAGCTGGACCTCGCGCGGGTGCAGCAGATCAGGGACCTGGTGGCGGTGCCGCTGGCCATGCATGGCGCGTCGGGGCTGGACCGGGGGGTCTATACCCAGGTGATCGACAGCGGCATCAGCAAGGTCTGCTATTACACGGCCATGGGCCGCCAGGTGAGCCAGGGCATCAGAGACTTCACGGCAGCAGCCAACCCGAACAAACTGAATTACCACCAGATCATCGCGCGGACGACGGACCTCTTCCGCGATGCCACGGCCGACCTGCTCGTGCTGTTGGGCTGCGCGGGCAAGGCCGCCGCTTACCAGGGAGACCACCAGAAGGAGCACGCCTCATACCATGGAGCTTTATGATCGACTTCTGCAGCGCGAGGCCCAGGGCAACCCCATCAGGGTAGGGCTGGTCGGCTGTGGCCAGATGGGCTCGGGGATGGTGCACGTGACCAACCAGATGGCGGGCATGAAGACCCTGGCCATCAGCGACATCGACGTCGACCGCCCGCGGAAGACCTTCGGTAAGATCGGGGTGCCGGAGGCGGAGATCTGCCTGACCAACCGGAAGGGGGAGGCGGAGGATGCCCTCGGCGCGGGCAAGGTACTGGTCACGGAGGACGCGCTGCTGCTGACCCAACTGGATGGCCTGGACATCCTGGTGGAAGCCACCGGCTATCCCGAGGTGGGCGCGCAGGTGGCCTGGCACAGCATTATGAACGCCAAGCACGTGGTGATGCTGAACGTGGAGACCGATGTGACCGTGGGCATCTACCTGCACGAGCTGGCCAAGCGGGCCGGCTGCGTGTACACGGTGGCCAGCGGGGACGAGCCAGGCGTGTGCAAGATGCTGTACGATTTTGCCCGCAGCCTGGGCTTCGAGGTGGTGTGCCTGGGCAAGGGCAAGAACAATCCCATCGATTACCACGCCACGCCCGAGTCGTGCTACGAGGAGGCCACCAGCAAGGGGATGAACCCCAAGATGCTGGCGGCGTTCAAGGACGGCACCAAGACCATGGTGGAGCTGGCTGCCATGTCCAACGCCACGGGCCTGGTGCCCGACGTGCCGGGCACCCACGGCCAGCGGGTGGACCTGCCCGATCTGAATAGCGTGTTGGTGCCGGCGGAGGATGGCGGAATACTCAGCCAGCGGGGCTGCGTGGAGTACACCACGGGCAAGGTGGCGCCGGGCGTGTTTGCCGTGATCACCTCCCACGACCGGCGGGTGCGGGTGGACATGAAGTTCCTGGCCATGGGCGACGGGCCCTACTACACCCTGTACCGGCCCTATCACCTGTGCAACGTGGAGACGCCGATCTCCATCGCCGAGGCGGTGATCTACGGCGAGACCACGCTGGTGTCCAAGCAGATGGTGTCCGAGGTGATCGCCATTGCCAAGCGCGAGCTCAAGCCGGGCGAGGTGGTGGGCGACCTGGGCGGCCCGGACTACTTCAATCGCATCTACACCTACGAGGAGGCCAGGGTCCTAAACGCCATCCCCATGGGGTTGACGCCCGGCGGCACCGTGCTTAGGCCCATCGCCAGGGACGAGCTGTTGACGGCAGACAACTTCGCGCCTGACCCCAGCCGATTCGCCTTCAAGCTGCGCCAGCTGCAGGATGCCATGCTGGCGGGCAGGCAGAACTAACGGGCGCTGCGTGGGTACGCCCAGGCCGCCTCACCACCAGGAAAGGCAGAATGCCATGCCACCAACCATGCCCGCCGTCGTCGTCCGGGCCCCGATGGAATTCGCCGTGGAGGAGGTCCCGGTGCCCGAGGCCGAGCCCGGGGGATTCCTGCTGCAGGTTGAGGCGTGCGGGCTGTGTGGCTCCGATCTACGCACGCTGCGCGTCGGGCACCGCAAAGTGGTCTTCCCGTGGATCATCGGCCACGAGCTATGCGGCAGGCTGGTGGAGACCGGCGCGAGCTACGACGCACCGTGGCAGGTGGGCGAGCGGCTGGCGATCGGGCCCATCGTCTACTGCGGGACCTGCGACTTCTGCCAGGAGGGCCGCTACGAGCTGTGCGAGAACTACCGCGAGATCGCGCAGGCGTGGCCCGGCGGGTTCGCCGACTTCATCGCCATCCCGCCGGAGGCAGTGAGGCTGGGCAACATCCGAGTCGTGCCCGACGATGTGGACCCGGCCTTTGCGGCGATTACGGAGCCACTGTCGTCGTGTCTCAATGCGCAGGAGAAGGGACAGGTGAGCCTGGGGGACACGGTGATGGTCATCGGCTCCGGCCCGGTAGGCTGCATCCACGTGGCGCTGGCCCGGGCCCGGGGGGCGCATAGGATCTTCATCGCGGACATGGTGGACGAGCGGCTGCGCCTGGCCGAGGCCTTCGAGCCGGACGCCACGATCAACGTCACCCGGGTGGACCTGGTGGAGGAAGTGCGGCGGCTGACCGGCGGCAAGGGCGCGGACGTGGTGGTGACGGCGTCTCCGGCGCCGGTGGCCCAGGTGCAGGCGGTAGAGATGGCGCGCAAGGGCGGCCGCATCCTGCTGTTTGGCGGCCTGCCCAAGGACAACAGCAAGCCGGGCGTGGACATGAACATCGTGCACTACAACGCCCTGCACCTGATCGGCACCACGGTCTTTGCCCCGCGGCACCACCGGCAGGCGGTGGACCTGGTCACATCGGGCCGTTTTCCGATGGATAAGCTGGTGACGCATCGCTTTGCCCTCGACGCCTTCGTGGAGGGCGCGATGCTGGCGCTTGAGGGGCAGGTGTTGAAGGCAGTGTTCCTGCCGTAGGACCGGCTATCGGTAATCGGTGATTAGTAAACGGTGTCCGGATGTGTAACGAGAGCATTGGCTTGGAGCAGGTGCGGAAACGCATTGCGGAGAATGGCCTGCGCCACGAGCGACTGGCGTTGCAGGACGGCGCGTTCGTCTTGGTGCTGGAGCATGGTGGCCGGATTCTGGGGCCGTTTCTGGCCGAGGGTGAGGCCAGCATTTTTTGGCTCAACGGCGTCTGGCAGGACCCGGATGCTTTTGCGGCCTTCGTCGCGGCCGGCGAATGGAACCTGGGAGGTGAGCGCGTGTGGATCGCGCCCGAGCTTCAGTACGCGGTGCGGGATCGCAGCGACTTTTGGGGCACGGTGGCCTGCCCCGCGGAGGTTGATCCAGGCCACTACACACTGGAGGGCAGGCCTGGCGGCTGCACGTTGCGGCAGACCTGCACGTTGCAGGCCTACAACCTGGCCAGCGGCAGCAAGGAGCTGGCCATCCAGCGCAGCATCCGACCGGCGGCCAATCCGCTGCAGGCGCTGGGCTATTTTGATGAGCTGATGCAGGATGTGGTCTATGCTGGATACGAACACACGGTGACCATCACTGAAACCCGCCACGATGACATCATGAGCGAGGGCTGGGCATTGATCCAGCTCAATCCAGGGGGTGAATTGCTGATGCCGGCCTCGCCCGAGATCGAGGCCATCGACTATTTCGCGCCGGTGGATGCAGCGCACCAGATCATCGACCGGGAATGTGGCGGCGTGCGGGTGAAGATCAGAGGGCGCCGACAGTTCAAGGTCGGCTACAAGGCCTGCCACCTGTTCGGGCGGGCGGGCTACATCAACCGCCTGGACGACGGCCGCTGGTACCTCCTGGTGCGCAACTTCTTCAACAACCCTTCGGTTCCCTACGCCGAAGAGCCTCCCCAGCTGCCTGGCTGCCACGGGCATTCCGTGCACGTCTACAGCGACGACGGCGGCCTGGGTGGCTTTGGCGAGCTGGAGGTTATGGGCCAGACCATTGGTGGCCCGACTGGCCGCAGCACCAGCAGCGACCAGTTCCTGCTATGGCTGTTCGTGGGCCCGGAAGCGGGCGTCCAGCGCCTGGCCCGGCATTTGTTGGGCATATCTGTGCGACCATCCATGCCGGCGGCGTGATGCCGGCGAAATCACTTCAGCGCAGAAGGAGACGGAATCCGATGAAGCTCTTCGACAAGCCTACCACCTTTGGCCTGATTGTCGGCACCCGAGGGTTCTTCAACGCGGAGCTGGCGGTACAGGGACGCCAGGACCTGCTGGCCAAGCTGGACAGCCTTGGGTACAAGGTTGTCATCCCACCGGTAGATGCCACGCCCAACGGCGCGATCGAGAGCTATGCCGATGCCAAGGTGTGTGCCCAGCTGTTCAAGCAGCACCAAGACGAGATCGACGGCATCGTGGTGGTGTTGCCGAACTTCGGCGACGAGATGGGCGTGGTATACACGCTGGACATGGCCGGCCTGAGGGTGCCGGTGCTGGTGCAGGCCTGCGACGACGAGGACCCCATGAAGCTCCTGGTGGCGGAGCGGCGGGACGCCTTCTGCGGCAAGTTCTCGGTATGCAACAACCTGTACCAGTTCGGCATTCCCTTTACCGACACCACCTACCACACCTGCCGCATCGACAGCGAGGAGTTCACCCGGGACCTGGATTACTTCGCCCGGGTGTGCCGGGTGGTGAAGGGGCTGACCCACATGCGGGTGGGCGCCATTGGTGCCCGGCCCACGCCCTTCCACACCTGCCGCTACAGCGAGAAGCTTTTGCAGGGCACTGGCATCACCGTGGTGACGGTGGATCTCTCGGAGATCATGGGCAAGGCGAACGGCCTGTTGAAGGGGGATGCCCCGGCGGTGGCAGCCAAGATCGACGAGATCAGGGCCTACGGCACCATCCCGGCGACGATCAGGGATGAGGCGGTAAGGCGGCAGGCGGCGTGGTCGGTGGCCGTGGAGGGATGGATGGCGGAGCAGGAGTGTGACGCCAGCGCGATCCAGTGCTGGACCTCACTGCAGATCAACTATGGCTGCGCCACCTGTCTGACGATGAGCATGATGGGTGAACGGCTGATGCCCAGCGCCTGCGAGGTGGATATTACCGGGGCCGTGTCGATGTATGCGCTGGCCCTGGCCTCGGGCAATCCCCCGGGCTTTCTGGACTGGAACAACAACTACGGCGACGACCGGGACATGTGCATCAACACCCATTGCAGCAACTACCCCAAGGGCTTCATCGGCAAGACGCCGGAGATATCCAACCTGGATGTGATCGGGGCCTCAGTGGGCTTCGAGCGCAGCTTTGGGGCCATCAAGGCCCAGGTAGCGGCCGGGCCCATGACCTTCTTCCGCATGTCCACCGACGACCGCAACGGGCTGATCCGCTCCTACGTGGGCGAGGGTGAGTTCACAGACGATCCCACCAACATCCAGGGCGGCTCGGCGGTGTGCCGTATCGACAACTTGCAGCAGATGATGAAATACGTCTGCAAGCAGGGCTTCGAGCATCACGTGGCCCAGGTGCGCGGGCATTGGGCCGGCGTCCTGGAAGAGGCGATCACGACGTACCTGGACTGGGAGATGTACAGGCATCGGTGATCGGTGATCGGTCACTGATGACTGATAACCGATGACTGATAACCGATTACGGATAACCGATTACCGATTACCGATTACCGGTTACCGGCTACTGATCGTAGAAAGGAGGTGATCTCAGCAGAAGCCGTGATCGTCGAATTGGTTCAGTCTTATCAGGTGAAACTCAAAGAGGAGGAAATTGATGAGCAAGAAACCGATCAGCCGGCGTGAGTTCCTGCGCTTAAGCGCGCTCGCGTCGGCCAGTGTGGCGGCGGCGGCCTGTGCGGCGCCGACCACGGCACCGGCACCCGCGGCGCCGGCGGCGGCCACTCTAGCCCCGGCGGCAGCGGCGCCAGCGGCAGGAGAGGTGACGTTGGACGTGATGTCCCTGGCCGAGTACGAGGCGCCCTATCGTGAGATCTGGAACGCCTTCCAGGCCAGCCATCCGGGCATCAAGATCAACGTGTTCTCGATCAACGAAGACACGGCGGCGGCGCATGAGGCCAAGGTGGCGGGCGGCTACCTGCCGGCCATCGAGCTCACCCAGGAGATGCAGATCTTCTTCGACAAGAGCAACTACGAGATGGCGGTGAATCTCGGCGAGCTCCCCTTCGAATGGTGGGATCGCTGGCAGTTCGACGTCAAGAATGCCTGGTCGAACCTGCACGGATTGCCCGGCCCGCGCTCGCTGGACGTCCTCCAGGGCTTCGTCATGACCTGGCAGTACAACAAGGAGCTGATGGACCAGGCTGGGCTCGATCCACAGGCGGACGTCAAGTCCTGGGACGACCTGAAGAACTGGATGACCCAAGGCACCGAGTGGGCGGCCAAGACCGA
>JAULUH010000414.1:0-3177 GCA_032111745.1 Anaerolineae bacterium
GCGCCCTCAACGACGGCTGTGAAGCCCTCGATCAGGCTCTTTCCCATCAGTCCGGCGCCTCCACTGAGGAGCATCTGCGGCACTGCGCCGACACCCTGCTGCCCCGCATGGCCCAGCTGCGCGCGGCGGTGGATGGCCTGGAAGCCCTGGTGGACGATGCCCTCTGGCCCCTGCCCACCTTCGCTGAGATGTTGTTTGTGCGATGACCGTTTACAGAGCGCAAGGTGCGGTCTGGGTCAAGGCCTCTGACACAGGCCGTTGTCGCGAAGGTGACAGTTTCTCGTTGGCACAGTGACCATGATGGGGTTGTTCGGTGAAATGAGAAATGGCTTCTGTCCAGTCCCTGCGGTCCGGTCCCATCCACCAGCGTCATTACCGCCTGGTGGATCGTCAAGGCCTGCCCCATCCGGTGCTCGACGACCTCTACGAGTCCCTCGACGCGGCCTGGGCGGAGGCGATCTCCTGGTGGCAGGAGCAGTTCGGTACGGCCGAGCAGCCAGTGGAGATCGGCGTGGAGGTGAGCACGGCCAGTGGCGACTGGCGCACCCTGCGCTTCCCTGGCAGCTGATCGCGGCCCTACTCTCGCTCTGGCTGTTGATTGGCCTGCCAGGTGTCGCAGCGGCATCTGCCCCCACAACCCAGGCCATTCCGCAGGTTGAGCCTTGCGCTCCACTCGACATGGCGTTGGTGGATCAACTCTTCCAGCACTGGGCGGACCTGGTGAAAGCTGGAGATGCCGAGGCCGTTGCCGATCTCTACGGGCCCGAGGCCCTGCTCTTGCCCACCCTTTCAGCGCGTACGCGCCACTCCCATTCCGCCATCGCCGACTACTTCGCCGGCTTCACCGCCGGACACCCCCAGGCCGAAGTGGTAGAGCGCACGGTGTTTCCAGGTTGCAATCAGGTTGTGGATGCCGGCCTCTACCGCTTTCGCTTTGACAACACTCCTGCAGGCGGCCCAAACCCCGGCCCAGGCCAGTCCGTTGGTGGCACGGTTGTCGATGCCCGCTATACCCTCGTCTACGGATTCAATGGTGAGCAGTGGCAGCTGTTGCATCACCACTCCTCCTTGTTGCCGGATTCAGCGCCACTCCCGCTGGTAGATCCTTAAGGTGCCGAATCCCAGCTGGGCAGGCGTTGGATTGGCTCCAGCTGGAAAGGCCGTCACCTGGAACATGTAGCTGTCGGCCATCATCGGGTTGCTCCAAGGCTTGAGCCGCACGGTCAGGGTGGAACCCGGCGGCACCGGCTGGGGGAAGCGCACGGTGATCAGCCGCTCCTCCTGGGAGAAGCTGGCTTCCACTGGCAGCGAAACGCCTCGCCGCCGGGGGCGTCCCAGGAAGGCCTCCGTGCGCTCAGGGCTGAACTGGAAGTTGCGGTCCACGCCCCTGGTCTGGCGGATCTGCAGTTCCCCCAGAGCGGCGCCGGCGTCTGGTGGCAGGTCCACAGTGAGGAAGTACTCCGCCCTCAGCTGGCCCACGTCGGTGGTGTAGCTCAGCAGCTCCACCTGCCAGGGCGCCCGCTCGAACACGGTGGAACCCCGCAACTCCAGGCTTGCCAGGGACGGGGGGAAGGCAAAGGCACCCAGGGCCGCCACCGTGGCGAGTCCCAGGCCCAGGCCAGCGTGGGCGCGATCGGGATGCTGCATGGTGGAAGCCAGCCAGGACTGGTCAGACGCTAAGTGTGGCCATCAGGAATGGCCGGGGATCCTGATCCCGGCGATGCCGCTCGCTGATCGGCTCGCCCTGGCCATCCGGGCTGAGGGGGTCCAGGGCAGCCGTGCGCTCCAGGGCCTGGCGCAGCAGCCGGCCAGCGTGGAGAGGCATGTCGCGGGGAACGCTGATCCGATCGCGCAGATGGCGCAAGCCCTTGGCCGAGCCCGGTGGCGGTGTGAGGGTCTGGCATTCGATCAGGGCGGTGAGGGCTGTGCGCAGGGGTAGGTCGAAGCCGCCGGTACCGAGGGGATTGCGCTGCAGCAGGACATTGCGGTGGCGCAACACCCGGGCGAGGGCTATGGGGGCTGGCTGGTTCTGGGCAAGATCGGTGGCCGGCGGCTCACTGGTTTCGGGGTCGCCCACGCCCTCGTCCACGATCGGCCATGGGCCGCTGTCAATCCGCGCGGCCAGCTGGCGTTGGTGGGCGCTGCCGTTGGCGTAGCAGCCGCCCATCTGCGGCGGCAGGTCGTGGCAGTGGGTATGGAAGTCGCTCTGGGTGCCCCGGTAGGTGCTGCGCTGCTCCAGGGCCCGGAACCAGCGGTCGATGGCCGGGTGCTCCTGGCGCAGCAGGTAGCCCTTGTAATAGGCGAGCGAGGCGTTCATCCGCTCCACGTAAGGCACGAATACCAGATCTGCCGTGCCCAGGTCTTCGCCCAGCAGGAACGGGCCGCCCGCGGCCGCCAGGGCCTGCTCCATGGCGGTGGCCCACTGGCGGAACTGCTGCTGGGCCTGGGCGTCGCCACGGTTGCCGAGGGGCACGCACAGCCACTGGCACCAGGCCCGGAACAGCAGGCGCTCCAGGCGCCGCAGCGGCAGCACTGCTGGATCTCCCATGCCGTGCCCCAGGCTGCCGAAAGCCTGCTCCAGCACCTCAAGGATCCGGTCGCTCTCGGTGACCAGCTGGCCATCCAGTGCCAGGGCAGGCAGCATTCCTGAGGGCACCAGGCGCTTGAACCAGCTCTCCTTCTCGCCGTAGCAGAACATCGTGACCTTCTCCACCCGATAGGGGATCCGGCGCTCCTCCAGCCACAGCCACACCTTCTGGCAGTAAGGGCACCAGGCGTGGTGATCCCGATAGAGGGTCACCCTTACGGCGTTCTCCGGCTGGCCGAACAGGCGGAGTCTGGCCTGGGCATTGGTGGTGCCCTCACTGCGGCCGCCGCCGCTACGGGCCGGATGTGCCGCCACCCGCTCCTCCAGTTCAGACCAGCTGAGTGGGGAGAGGGCCATCGGTTCATCCCGGCAGGCCCCCGATCCTGGCAGCAGGGGCCAGAGCTCGCGTCGGCTTCGCGCCAGTGTCTAACGTCTGATCTTCGACGTCAGTCTCCCGAAAGCCATGTTTGACGCCTTCACCAAGGTGGTCGCCCAGGCCGATGCCCGCGGCGAATTCATCAACGCCGGTCAGATCGACGCCCTCGCGGCGATGGTGGCCGACAGCAACAAGCGCATGGACACGGTGAACC
>JAULUH010000415.1:0-2724 GCA_032111745.1 Anaerolineae bacterium
CACCTTGCCCATCCGCGCCGACCTCTCCGGCCCCCCCTCCTTCCGCGAGCTCCTGCAGCGCGTCCGCTCCTCCACCCTCGACGCCCTGGCCCACCAGGACCTCCCCTTCGAGGCCCTGGTCGACGCTTTGGAGCTGCAGCGGGACTTGAGCTACACGCCGCTGTACCAGGTGGCGCTGAGCATGGACGAGGCGGTGCCGGCCCTCAACCTGCCGGGCCTGGAAACGTCGCTGCTGCCCGTGGATACCGGGCTGTCGACCCACGACCTGCTGTTGTTGGTGACAGAGGAGCCAGAGGGGCTATCCGGCGTACTACGATACGACAGCGAGCTGTTCGAGGCCTGGCGCATGGGGCAGCTGGTGGCGCACTACCAGGCACTGCTGGAGGCGGCGGTGGCCGAGCCGGAGATGCCGGTAGCCCGGCTGCCGCTGCTGGTAGCGGGAGAGTCGAGCCTGGTGCTGAGCCAGTGGAGTGGCGGGCAACCGGAGCCGCCGGAGGAGATATGCATCCACGAGCGGATTGCAGCCCAGGCCGCGGCCATGCCAGACAACCTGGCCGTGATATTTGCCGGGGCGGCGGCAGCCCCGCCTTCTGCAGCGTCATCGGAACTTCAGATGGGCGAGGGCCTGGTGGCATTGACCTACGGCGAACTCGACCGCCGAGCCAACCAGGTGGCTCATTCCCTGCGTGAGCTGGGAGCCGGCCCGGAGACCATCGTCGGGCTGTGCATGGAGCGCTCGCCGGAGGCTTTAGCAGGCATGCTGGGCATCCTCAAGGCCGGCGCCGCCTATCTGCCCCTGGATCCGACGTATCCGCAGGAGCGGCTGCGCTTTATGGCCGAGGATGCGGGGGTGGCGATCGTAGTGGCCCAGGAGCGGATGCTGGCGAGGCTGCCAGAGGACTTTCAGCGGCTCGACGCCATGGAGAAGCGTCCCGGAGCACGCTGCGCGCTGTGCCTGGACGCCGACAGAGAGAGCATCGATCGCCAGCCTCAGGAGGCACCGGGGCAGGCCGCCAACCCGGCCAACCTGGCCTACGTGATCTACACCTCCGGCTCCACCGGCACCCCCAAGGGTGCCATGCTGGCGCACGGGGGACTGGCCAGGCTGGTGGCGGAGCAGGGGAAGGCCTTCGATCTGGGACCGGGCCGGCGGGTGCTGCAGTTCTCCCGCTTGAGCTTCGACGCCTCGGTGTGGGAGATCTTCATGGCGCTGGGCCACGGCTGTACCCTGGTGCTCGCGCCCCAGGAGATGCTGGTGGAGCCCGAGGCGCTGGTGCGGCTACTGCGCGACCAGCGGATAACCACGGCCACGCTGCCGCCCACCCTGCTGGCCGCGCTGCCTGCCGCCATGGCCCAGGCCCTACCTGACCTGGACACCGTCATCGCGGCCGGCGAGCGCTGTCCCGCTGCGGTGGTGCAAGCCTGGACAACTGCTCTGCCTGATGGCCACAGCCGCCGCCTCTTCAACGCGTACGGGCCTACGGAGACTACGGTGTGTGCGTCCCTGTATCTGTGCACGGGAGGCGAAGCAGGTGAGCCACCGATCGGCCGGCCTCTCAAAGGCACACAGCTCTTCGTCCTGGACTCGGAATTGCAGCCCGTGCCGCCTGGCGTGCCGGGCGAGCTCTACGTGGCCGGCCTGGGCGTGGCGCGCGGCTATTTGCACCGGGCTGACCTGACCGCAGAGCGATTCTTGCCCAATCCGTTTAGTGACGGGACCGCAGGCGCCGCCCTGCGCCTGTACAGGACGGGCGACCTGGTGCGCTGGTTGCCGGACGGCAACCTGGAGTTCCTGGGACGCATCGACCACCAGGTGCAGCTGCGCGGTTTCCGGGTCGAGCCCGGCGAGGTGGAGGCTGTGCTGCGCAAACACCCAGCGCTGGCGGAAGCCGCCGTGATCGCGGTCAGCGGCGGTGGGCGCGGGAACGGAAGGCTCCAGGCCTTTCGACTGGTGGCCTATGTGGTGCCGGCCAATGGCAGCGGAGAACTGCGCCTACTGCGCGATTTCCTGGCGCAGCACCTGCCCGACTACATGATCCCGTCAGCCATTGAGATGCTGCCGGCGCTGCCACTGACACCTAGCGGCAAGGTCGACCGGCAAGCGCTGCGCCAGCTAGCGCGAGAGGCCGCCAGGCCGGAAGGAGCCAGCGAGGATGGGCCTGCAGATCCGGCCTCGCCAGAGGAGCGAGTACTGGCCCAGACCTGGGCGGAGCTGCTGGGAGTGGAACGGGTGGGACGGCACGACAACTTCTTCGAGCTGGGCGGAGACTCCATCCTGGCGATGCAGGCCGTCGCCCGGGCCAACCAGGCCGGGCTCAGCCTGACCGTGAAGCAGCTCTTTCAGGCGCCCACCTTGGCCAGGCTGGCCGCGCTGGCTGCGCAAGCGCAGAGCGATGGTGGCACCGGCGCACTTGCCGAACAGGGCCAGGTGGAAGGGCCGGTGCCGCTGACCCCCATCCAACGCTGGTTCTTTGAGACGGCCGAGGGCAATCTCCACCATTTCAACCAGTCGGTGATGATCGAGGCACCCGGTGGCCTCCGTCCCACGGCGTTGCGGCAAGCATTGGCGGCGCTGCTGGCCCACCACGACGCGCTGCGGTTGCGCTTTGAGCGCGGGGAGCAGGGATGGGTGCAAAAGCACGGCGAGCTGGAGAACGACGTGCCTCTCGATACGGTTGACCTTTCCGGGCTATCCGGGCCGGAGCTGGAGCAGGCGCTGGAGGC
>JAULUH010000416.1:0-7249 GCA_032111745.1 Anaerolineae bacterium
GCCGCATGGGCGACCGGTGGGTTAATCCTCAGGCAGGTGGCAGCCCTGGCACATGTCTATGGTGAAGGCTGCGTGGTTGGCCGGTGACGGCTTGATGCCGCCGGCACCGTGGCAGGTCAGGCACTGGTCCTGGGGCGGTGCCACGGCATGGGGGATCTTCGGCGCTTCGGCGTCGTCCTCCGCCGGCTCCTCGGTGGCCCCGGCCTCCGGGCCCACCTGGTGGCAGGTTAGACACTGGTCGACGGTGAAGGCCGCGTGGCTTTCCGGTGCGGGGTTGGTACCTTCAGGCCCATGGCAGGTCAGGCACTGATCCTCGATCCCGGCAACGGGATGCGGGATGGCCTTCGGCTCCTCCGACGGTGCCTTTGTCGCCGCAACTACTTCGGTCGGCGTTACCACGGTGGGCGCCGGGGTGTTGGTGGGCGGCACCGGGGTCGCCGTCGGCGGGACCGGGGTATTGGTCGGGGGTACCGGCGTTGCCGTGGGCGGCACCGGCGTGTTGGTGGGGGCCTGGGTGGGAGGGACGGCCGTGGCGGTGGGCGCAGCCGCGGGCGCAGCACATCCCGCGACGACCAGGGCCAGGACCAGCCCCACCAGGACGAGTTTCTTGGTCATAGATATCACCTCTCTGTGGTTGGCCAAAGCGGCCAGGGTGGAAGTCCGGCCACACCAGCGAGGCCGGTCGGTGGGTAGCGGTGCCATTCTACAGCCGATTCTCGCAGGAGGCAAGGGGCTGTGACGGCGGGCCTCAGCCGGCGGAGGTTGACAGGTCAGTGCACCCAGGGTAGACTTATAAGGGAGACTAATGGGTGCATGATGCCGGCTGGGGCAAGACAGGCGTTGCAGCCTGAGGAGGTAAACCATGTCATTGCAGAGTAAATCAGAGCTGCGTGTGCTGGCCGAGGCCAGGCTGGGCTGGCATGTGTCGCTCTACATGCCATTCTACTCGCCGGGCCTGGAGGCCCAGCAGAACCCCATTCGCCTGCGGAATCTGCTCAACACAGCCGAGGAACAACTGATATCCAGTGGCCTGCGCGGCCCGGAGGCCAGGGATCTGCTGGCACCGGCCCGGCGCCTGGTGACCGACAGCCCCTTCTGGCGCTATCAGAGCGAGGGCCTGGCGGTCTTCTGCGCCGAGGACTGGTTCCACAGCTATCGCCTGCCCCTGCGCTTTGCCGAGCTGGTGGTGGTAGGGGATCGTTTTCACGTCAAGCCGCTGCTGCCTCTGCTGAGCGGCGATGGCCATTTCTATGTGCTGGCCCTGAGCCAGAACGAGATTCGCCTGCTGGAGGGCAGCCGCAGCAGCGTGGCGGCGCTGGAGCTGGAGGAAGTGCCGGAGAGCCTGAGCGAGGCCCTGAAGTGGGATGACCCCGAGCGCCAGCTGCAGTTCCACACGGGCACAGGTGAGCGGACCAATGGCCGCGCGGCAATCTTTCATGGCCACGGGGTGGGTACGGGCGACGCCAAGACCAACATCCTGCGCTACTTCCAGCAGGTAGACGATGGGATCTGTCGCATCCTGGCCGAGGATCCGGCGCCGCTGGTGCTGGCCGGGGTCGACTACCTGCTGCCGATCTACCGTAGTGCCAGCGAGCATCCCAACCTGGTCGAGGCGGCCATCACCGGCAACCCTGAGGAGCTCAGCGACGCCGAGCTGCACCAGGCGGCGTGGCAGCTGGTCCAGCCGCTCTTTGCGCAGGCGGAGGAGGCTGCAGCCGCCCGCTACCGCCGGCTGGCAGGGACGGGGCTGGCTATCACCGGCCTGGACGAGGTCCTGGTGGCCGCGCATCACGGCCGGGTAGACACCCTGTTCGTGGCCCTAGGCCGCCAGCGCTGGGGCCGCTTCGATGACACGAGCCAACGCAGCGAGCTCCGTGAGGAGCCCGAGCCAGGGGACGAGGACCTGCTGGACCTGGCCGCGGTGCAGACGCTTCTGCAGGGCGGTACCATCTACGTGGTGGAGCCCGATCAGATACCCGCTGCGGCGGACGTGGCGGCGATCCTGCGGTACTAGGGCCCGCTCGAGTGGCACAGGGATCTGGCGATGACGTGGGAATGACGTTGAAAAGCTCTGAGGCTTGACATCTGATGTTTGATGCGATATCATCATACTAAACGAGGCAACGTGACCAGGCCCGTGGGAGGTGAAGATGCGCACGACGCTGGATCTTGAAGAGGATGTACTTTTGGCCGCCAAGGAAATTGCCCGCCGCCGCGGGGTAACCATGGGCAAGGTTCTCTCGGATCTTGCCCGCCAGGCATTGACGCGACAGGTGGCCGGCGCGGTCCGCAACGGTGTGCCACTGTTCCCCGTGCAACCGGAGGCCGGAGTCGTTACGCTGGAACTGGTGAACCAATTGCGCGATGAAGCGCCATGACGAGCTACCTGATCGATGTCAATCTCCTGTTAGCGCTGAGTGACCCCATGCACATCCACCATGAGGTCGCTCACCGCTGGTTCGCTGATGTGGGCCACCGATCTTGGGCGACCTGCCCAGTCACGGAGAATGGGTTCGTCCGTATTGCCGCCCATCCGAGCTATCCCAATCGCCCAGGCGACGTCTCGGCAGTCGTGTCGCTGCTGCGCCAGTTCTGTCAGGCTGATGGGCATTGCTTCTGGGCAGAAGACGTCAGCATACGAGATTTGCTTCAAAACGGCATGATCATCACCCACAATCAGGTGACAGACATTTACCTTCTTGGGTTGGCTGTTGCGAGGGGGGGCAAGCTAGCTACGCTGGATCAGCGCATTCCGGCCGGCGCTGTACGGAACGGCGACGCAGCCCTCGAGGTGATTGCAGTCTGATCTCCGATGTGGCTACGCGCCGTCGTGTCTGGGGACCTGATGGACGCACCGATGCCCATGTTTGAGCAGCGCCGGCTGCCGCTGGCAGCACGGCTGTATCTGTGGGCCACCTACCGGCTCTATGCTGAGCTGGCCTTTGCCTACGACGCCGCGGCCTTCATCGTCAGCCTGGGACGCTGGGATCGCTGGCGGCGCCTGGCGCTGGATTACGTGCCAGAGGGGCCGGTGCTGGAGGTGGGCTTCGGCACCGGGGAGCTGCTGATGGAGATGACCCGTCGCGGGTGGGATGCCATGGGTGTGGACCCCTCGCCGGCGATGCACCGGGTCACGGCGGCCAAGATGCGCCGCCGCCGGCTGTGGGCGCCCCGGCTGCAGGGCACGGCCCAAAGCCTGCCCTTCCCCGAGCAATCCTTCGGCGCTGTGGTGTGCACCTTCCCGGCTGAGTACATCGGGGACCCCGCCACCCTGCAGGAGTTCCGCCGGGTGTTGCGCTATCCCGATGGCCGGCTGATCATCGCCGGGCTGGTAGTGTTCCTCGACCAGCCGGCGGCCGCCCGGCTCAGCCGGGCCGTGTTCGGCGGCACGGCCGAGCGCCCGCTGCAACGCTTCGAGGAGTTTGCCGCCGGCGCCGGCCTGACCGTGCAGACCATCGTGCGTGCAGACCCGCCGTGGCAGGTGCCCGTGATCATCGCCGAGCCGGTGGACCATGGACCTGGATGACGACTTCTCCCGGGGCGTGAGCGAGCACTGGCGAACTGCGGCCGTGGGGGGTGGGCGCCTGGAGCCGGGCGGGGTGGGCCTGCGCCTGCTGAACCCAGGCACGACGGCCGATCGGTACACCAACGCCCAGATCGACGACACCCAGGGCCGGCCGCGGGGCGATTTCCTGTGGTCGCCACCCCTGTCCCTGGCGGTGCGGGCGCGCTTCTCGCACCCGGCGCCGCCGCTGCGCGGTGACGGAGACTGCGACTATATATACGCGGCCACATTCGATGGCACACCCATCCTCACGGGCACGGCGGGCTTCGGCTTCTGGAACGATCCCTTCCTGATGACGGGCGCGCGCCGGCCCGCGCTGCCCCGGGCCATCTGGTTCTTCTACGCCTCGCCCCCCTCCAACATGAAGCTGGACCTGCACACCCCCGGCTGTGGGTGGAAGGCGGCCACTATCGACGCCGCTACGTGGCCGTTTCTGTTGCTGGCGCCCACTATACCGCTGGCGGTGCCGTTAATGCACCTGCCGGCAGCGTACCGCCGGCTGTGGCCGGTGGGGCAGCGTGCCATCCGGGTCAGCGAGGCGCCGGTGGCCGCGGACATGACGCAGTGGCACACCTATGGGATCGATTGGGGCCGGGAGCGGGCGAGCTTCCTGGTGGACGGCGCCGCCGTGCTCGACTGCGACACGCCACCGCGGGGGCCGTTGGGGCTGGTGATCTGGCTGGACAACCAGTACCTGGCCATCAACCCGCAGGGCCGCCTGCGCTTTGGGCTGCTAGCCAATCCTGGTGAGCAGTGGCTGGAGCTCAGTGAGGTTGTGATCAGGACACCCGGACCCAGACTCTGAACCGCAGAAACCGGAGTTTTACCGCAAAGGCGCAGAGAGCGCAAAGGAGAGACAGGACCAGAGGAGTCCAGAGGGGAACCAGAGGGGAACAGAGTTTTACCGCAAAGGCGCAGAGAGCGCAAAGCAGAGACACGACCAGAGGAGTCCAGAGGGGAACCAGAGGGGAACTGTGGAGAACGTTTCGGCCTCCTCCAGTCTCCCCTGGACTCCCCTGGTCCTATTTCCCCTCTGCGTTCTTTGCGCCTTTGCGGTGAGACTCTGGTCTCCGAGGATTGCGTCAGTTGCGCACGGTGCGGCCGTGGCAGTTCTTGAACTTGCGACCGCTGCCGCAGGGGCAAGGGTCGTTGCGGCCGCGTTTGGTATCTTCGGCGGCCACCCATTCCATCACCCGTGCCGCGGGCTGGCCGCTCTGCAGCAGGCGGGCCATGATGGTCATGGTGGGGCGGACGTGGTCGAAGAAGAAGTACAGCCCGTGGCACAGGTAGTTGTGGCCGGGCTCGCCGTCGCGCGAGAGCACGAAGCGGTCCTTGGGGCAGCCGCCGTGGCACAAGGCGCGCACGTCGCAGGCCTGGCACTGGCGGGTGAGCAGGTTGAGCTTGTTGTCGCCGAACTCTCGCTGCCTGGGCGAGGCCACGAGCTCGATCATGTGGGTCTGGTGGATGTTGCCGATGAGGAAGTTGGGCTCCACGAAGTGGTCGCACGAGTAGAGGTCGCCATTGTGCTCCAGGGCGGGCCCGTAGCCGCAGGTGGGGGCGTGGATGCACAGCAGGTGCTCGCCGAAGTAGGCGTGGAGGGTGACGTCGAAGAGCTGGACGTAGATCTTGCCCACGTCCCCGCGGATCCACTCCTCGTAGATGTCCACCAGGAAGCGGCCGTACTGCTCGCCGCCCACGGAGCGCTCGGTGACCAGGGAGCCGGTCTGGGTGTAGAGCAGGCGCGATCCACCGGGTCGCTCGCTCCAGCCCAGGTTGGCGATGGGCAGGGTCTCGGCAGTGGCGCGCTCGACGATGGGGATGAACTGCATCCACTCGGCGTGGAGCTCGTCGCGGAAGAAGCGGTAGACCTCACGGCCGTGGTGCTGGTTGGCGGCGTTGACGGTGCACAGGATGTTGAAGTCGACGCCGTGCTGGCGCAGGTGCTCCCAGCCGCGCATGACCTGCTTGAAGGTGCCCTGGCCGCCCTTGTTGAGGCGGTAGGTGTCGTGGATTTCCTGCGGGCCGTCGACGCTGAGGCCGATCAGGAAGTTGTGTGCCTTGAGGAAGGCGCACCAGGCGTCGTCGAGAAGCACGCCGTTGGTCTGGAAGGTGTACTCGATCTGTTGGTCGGGGCGGCGGTACTTTTGCACGAACTCCACGGACCTCTTGAAGAAGTCCAAGCCCATGAGGGTAGGCTCGCCGCCCTGCCAGGCCACGGTGACGGTGGGGGTGCGGTGGGACTCCAGGAGCTGGCGGATGTAGGCCTCCAGGGTCTCCTCGGGCATGCGGCTCTTCTCGTTGGGGTAGAGCGCCTCCTTGGAGAGAAAGAAGCAGTAGGTGCAGTCCAGGTTGCAGGTGGAGCCGCTGGGCTTGACCAGCAGGTGGAAGCGGGGTGGGGCGGTGGCGAGCACGGCCTCGCTAACGGCTGGGGACATGGTCAGGCTCATAGTTACGGCACCTCGTGGGCAAAGATCGGGTTCCAGCCGTCCTTCATGCTGACGGCGACCCAGCTGCCGGTCTGGGGCTCGTTCAGGGCAGCCCGTGACTGGACGCCATTATATCACGGATCGGGTTAATCAATTGTAAGGAAGCAAGGAGTCACAAGCGTGACGGAGAAGCGACCCTCTATATCCTCGTCCTTTGGGGAGACGACATCGGCTGGTACAACATCAGCCAGAACAACCGGGGTGGGATGGGCTACCGCACGCCCAACATCGACCGCATCGCCCGGGAGGGCATCGAGTTCACCGATTACTACGGCCAGCAGAGCTGCACCGCGGGCCGGGCGGCGTTCATCACCGGGCAGAACCCGCTGCTGGGCGGACGAGAACTCCAACACCTACTGGGACTGGTTCCTGGACCACGCCTACGTTGCCTATATCGCCCAGAGGGTTGTGGCCAACGAAATCCAGTCCTTCGTCGAGTTCCCGCCGCGGCAGGAGCCGGCATCGTTCAACCTGGACGATGTGTTGGCGACGCTGGAGGATGCCAGCGGGGGCGGCCTGCACTAGGTCAGGGCACATCATCCCATAAGGGACGGCGGCTGTCCATTTCCGCCATGGCCGTCGCAGTTCCAATCCATCGTAGGGGCGGCCCACCGTGGCCGCCCACCGTGGGCATCTGTCCCAACTATTTCGGTGATGTGTCTAGCCGGGCATGGATGCGGTCGGGTCCCTGGATCCCTGGATCACGAACGCGCGAAGGTTAGGCGAATGCACGGAGCACGAAGCACGAAATCCGGAGCCGCGAAGCACGGAGCGCGAAGCAGGGAGCGCGAAGCCGCGAAGAGGGCGGGGACGGAGACCCGCCCCTACGATGGAATGGGTGGCGCGCATCCATTTGACAGGCAAGGATGTCGAATTCACCCAGCGATAGGCAGGACCAAGGCCGCATTAGTTGGAACGGATGTCACCGTGGGCCGCCCCTACGCCTCCCGCCCTCCGGCCACGCCGGCACCCTCATCCCCGCGTAGGGGCGAGGTCTCCTCGCCCTCCGGCCACGCCGGCACCCCTATCCCCACGTAGGGGCGAGGTCTCCTCGTCCTCCGGCCTCACTACGGACTCGATAGGTACGAACGCGGCGGCGTCCCGCCGCGACGAGAGGTGAGACCAACCGGCAGCTCAAAACGCAGTCACAGGCTGCCGGTGCGCCAGACCCTAAGCCAGGCGGCTCAAGTCTCGGATC
>JAULUH010000417.1:0-11863 GCA_032111745.1 Anaerolineae bacterium
TATAACCTGGGCAATGCTTACTTCCAACAGGGCGACTTGCCCCGGACTCTCCTCAGCTATGAGCTCGCCTCCCAGTTCAACCCCCGGGACCCCGACCTGCGCGCCAACCTGGAGCTGGCCCGCAGCGTGGCCGGCCTGCCTGAGATCCAGCCGCCCGCCAATCCCTTGCCCGCCTTCGCCTTCGCCACCCAGCGCTGGCTCTCCCTGAACGAGCTGGCCCTGCTGGCCCTCGGCCTGTGGCTATTGGCCGGCTTCCTGTTGTTCACCTATCGCCAGTTCGAGCCCGGCCGGCGGCCCGGCGTGCTGCGCTACGCCGCCCTGGCCGCGCTGGTGGGGGTGCTGGTGACCGGCGTCGCCCTGGCCCTTCGCATGGCCACCCAGCCCACGCCCGCCGACCTGATGGCCCTCTCCCAGGTCGCCACCACCGGCTTGCAGGGCATCCTCCCCTGAACCCCACGGAAGTCATCGATTTCCCCACCGCCGGAAAATCGGTACAATCGGGGATGATGGCTCAACACATCCTCGTGGTCGACGACGATGAACTGATGCGGCGCAGCCTGGGCCTGCAGCTGGAGCAGTCCGGCTATCGCGCCAGCACCGCAGCCACCGCCGAGGACGCCCTGGCCCTGGCCCAACGCGACCGGCCCGACCTGATCCTGCTGGACGTGGGCCTGCCCGGCATGGACGGCCTGGAGGCCCTGCGCATCTTCCGCCAACAGGCCGACACCCCGGTCATCCTGGTCACGGCCCGGCGCCGTGAGCTGGACACTATCCTCGGCCTGGAGCTGGGCGCCGACGACTACATCACCAAGCCCTTCAACCCCGATGTGCTCCTGGCCCGGGTCAAGGCCGTGCTGCGGCGCAGCGCCGCCACCGCGGCGCCCCCCCAGGAGGCCGGCCCGCTCACCGTGGGAGACATGGTGATCGATCCGGCCGCGCACACGGTCACCGTGGCCGGCCGGCCCGTGGCGCTGAATGCCCGGGAGTTCGCCGTGCTGCACACCCTGGCCCGGGACGCCGGCCGTGTGTTGTCCATCGACGACCTGATCGCCCGGGTGTGGGGAGCAGAGTACAGCGGCGAGCCCCAGGTGGTCTACGTGCACATCCGCTGGCTAAGGGAGAAGATCGAGGACGACCCCCAGCGGCCGGCGCGCATCCTCAACGTGCGCGGGGTGGGGTACAAGCTCGTTCCGTAGAGCCGCCATGCGCACCCTCCGCAGCCAGCTCATTCTCAGCCACATCCTGCCCTTCCTGCTGGTGATCCCCCTGGTCACCCTCGGCCTGCTCTACCTGTTGGAGACCCAGCTCCTGGTCGCCGACCTGTCGCAGCGCGCCTCGGCCCAGGCCGACCTGATCGCCCAGGCCATCAAGCGCCAGATCGACGTCCTGGGCAGCCCCGAGCAGGCCCAGGCCTTCGTGGCCCAGATGACCGTGTCCATGGAGGGCCGGGTGTTGCTGTTGGAGCCCGACGGCAACCTGCTGGCCACGGGCGGCCAGGGCGGTGATAGCGCCACCCAGCCCCTGCAGTCGGCGGCCATCGACACCGCCATCAAGGGGGAGCGCAGCGTGCTGGTGACCTATGGCCTGGCCGGGCAGGGCGCGGAGGTCCTGGTTCCGGTCACCGACGCCAGCGGCGAGGTGGTGGGCATCGTGGCCGTCACCCAGACCCTCTCCAGCCTGACCTGGCTGGTGGGGCGCCTGCGCGTGGTGGTGTTGGGCACCCTGGTCGTGGAACTCCTGCTCGGCACCCTGATCGGCTATTTGCTGGCCCGGCGCCTGGCCCAGCCCATTACCACCACGGCCGACGCCGTGGTGGCTATCGCCGAGGGCCGCAAGGTCGAGCCCATGGTGGAAACCGGGCCGGAAGAGATCCGGCAGCTGGCCGCGGCGGTGAACACCCTGTCGGACCAGCTGCATGCCCTGGAACAGACGCGCGGCCGCTCCCTGGCCAACATCGTGCACGAGTTGGGCCGGCCCCTGGGCGCGGTGCGCTCGGCCGTGCATGTGCTGCGCGGCCGGGTGGGGGAGGATCCAATGGTTCGTGAGGAGCTCCTGGCCGGCATCGAGGACCAGGTGGTGCGCATGCAGCCCCTGCTGGACGACCTGGCGCAGCTGCATGGCCAGGTGTCCGGCCACGTCGAGCTGGCCCGGCGGCCCGTGGCGCTCAGCGGCTGGCTGCCCCCCGTGCTGTTGCCCTGGCGCGCGGCCGCGCTGGATAAGGGGCTAAACTGGCAGGCAGCCATCCCCGAAGGGCTGCCCACGGTGAGTGTCGATCCGGACCGGCTGGCCCAGGCCGTGGGCAACCTGCTCAGCAACGCGGTCAAATACACCCCGCCGGGCGGCACGGTCACGGTCACGGGCGGCGGTGCGGGAGCGGAGGCCTGGATCTGCATCGAGGACAGCGGCCTCGGCATCGCGGCGGAGGAACAGCAGAGGGTCTTCGAGCCGTTCTACCGCAGCACCCGCGACCGGCGCTTCCCCCAGGGGCTGGGGCTGGGCCTCACCATCGCCAATGAGCTGGTGCTTGCCCACCAGGGCCGGTTGGAGCTGGAGAGCGGCCCCGGGGAGGGCAGCCGCTTCACCCTCTATCTGCCTGTCGTGCTCAACTGAGCTGGTAGAGAGCTGCCAGCAGGACCTCCGCCGGGCTGCTCTTGTCGACAAATGCGTCGACCTCGGCCAGCTGCGCGGCCTGGCGGGCCTCTGGCCGCGAGCTCATGGCTACCACGCGCAGGCCGGGGCGCTCCACCCGCAGCAGGCGCAGCAAGCGGGCCGGGGGCTGGCCGGGCAGCTCCCAGTCTAGCAGCAGCAGGTCCGGAGCCTGCTGGCCGGCCGCCGCCAGGGTGCTGGTGGTGTCATTAGCTTCAGCCACCACCTCGAGGCTTGGCTCCATCTCCAGCAGCAACCGGATGGCGGATCGCACGTCGGCCTGGTCGTCGGCGAGTAGTATGCGCACGGCGCGTCTTTCAGGAGGGTTGGACACCAAGGCGCCAGCGATGCTGCCAAGGTTAACGATATTTTAACGCAATAACCCCCCAGGTGCACTGGACACCTGGGGGGTCTCTGGCCTGGCCAACCGGCCAGGATCAGGCGGCCACGGGCGTGGAGGCCGGCTGTGTGGGGACCGGCGCCGCCGGTGGCCGCCAGGAGACCTGCACTGCGGTGCCCTGGCCTGGCTTGGTGTGAATGGCCAGGTCCGCGCCTATGGCCGCCGCGCGCTCGCTCATGATGCTCAGCCCCAGGTGATCCCCCGTGACGTTGGCGGTCTCGAACCCGGCCCCATCATCGCGGATCGCCAGCTCGATGCCCTCCTCGCTGCAGTGCAGGCTCAGCCTGACCTCCGCAGCCCCGGCGTGCTTGGCCACGTTGTTCAGGGCCTCCTGGGCGATGCGGTAGAACGACACCTTGACCTCTGCCGGCGGATCGCAGGCCTCGAAGTGGACGTCCAGCTCCACGGGCACCCGGGCCCGGCCATTGAAGGCCTCGGCCAGCTGGCGCATCAGGTCGCCCATGGGGGCCTCCAGCAGCGCCGTGGGCCGCAGCTCCATCAAGAGGGTGCGCATCTCGGCCAGCGCGCCCCGCGACAGCTGGCGCAGCTCCGCCAGCCGCCTTTCGGCTTCCGCCGGGTTGCGTTGCCACAGCCGCGGCAAGACCTCGGCGATCAGGCTGGCGGAGAACAGGGTCTGGGTCACGGCATCGTGCAGCTCCCGGGCCAGCCGCTGGCGCTCGGCCACGGTGGCCGTCTCCCGGGCCTGGGCCAGCAGGCGCTGGTTCTCCGCAGCCACGCCGATCTGCGTGCCGATGGCGTTCAATAGTTCGATGTCCGGCTGTGTGAACGCCCGCTGCTCGCGCGTGGCTACGAACAGTGTGCCCTGTACCCGCCCGCTCGAGAACAGAGGGATGCCGACCACGGACTGGAAGTTGCCGCCCCGGGCCGCGATCTCCTGCAGGTCCGCCTGGTTGGACACGTCGTTCACCACGATCGCGCCTTCAGCCCGCAGCACCTGGCCGGCGAAGCTATCCTCCAGCGGCTGGTATTTGACGCTCTCGCTGAAGGCCGGGCTGAGGCCCCGCTGCACCGCCATGGTCAGCACGCGCGCGCTGTCATCCAGCAGGTAGATGGTGCAGATGTCGACCTGCAACGCCTCGACGATCTCGTCCAGGGCATCGGCTAGCACCTGTTCCAGGTCCAGTGACTGGTTGACCGCCGCCGCTACGCTGTTGATGGCGGCCAGGGCCCGGCTGCGCTCGGCGACCTGCTGCTCCAGCTGCGCGTAGGACCGTTGCAGCTGCGCCGACATCAGGTTGAACTGGTTGGCCAGCTCCTCGATCTCGTCCCCGGAGTCCGCCACGATGGACTGGCCGAAGGTGCCGCGTGCTACCTCCTGGGAGGCTGCAATCAAATCGTTGATGGGCCGGGTAATGCGCTGCACGCCGGTGGCGACCACCACGGCCGGCACCAGCACGCCCAACATCAGCAGCACCAGCAGAAACTGCCCATAGTTGCGAAATTCCCGGGCCAGCGTGTTCAGGTTCTGCTGGGTGACCACCCCCCACGACGCGCCCGGCACCGGCGAAAAACCTGCGACCACGTCCTGGCCCTCGGCACTCTTGGTGCGGATGGCATCCGTTTTTCCTTGCAGCACCAGCTGCACCGCCGGCTCAGCCTTGACGTCGGCCCCGATGCGCGCGAAATCGCGATCATAGAGCACCCGGCCATTGCCGTCTACCAGGTAGGTGTCGCCCTGCTCCCCGATGCGCAACTTGACGATGGTGCCGTAGAACGAGCTCACCGCCGTGGGGCCCAGCTGGAACATGCCGATCAGGGCCCCGCGAAACTCGCCGCGATCCCCGAAGATGGGCACGGCCAGCGAGATCACCTCGCTGCCGTGGGGGCCATCGGGCAGGATGTCGGAGTAGACCGGGCCCTGGGCCGTCAACAGCCTGCGAAAAAAGGCCCGGCCAGACCAGTCGCGGCCCAACAGCTCAGGCCGGGCCGGATGGGTGGCCACCACCGTGCCCCGGCTGTTGAGCACCACGGCGCCGCCGTCGAAGATCACCAGCCGGTCGCTGGCATCGTTCAGCGCAAACTGCTGGCTGGCCGCATTGCCCCGGCTCATCCCTGCGGTGCGGGCCAGCGTGTCCAGCTGCTGGCTGTAGGCTGAGAGCTCCACCGCCAGTTGGCTGGCCTGCAGTCGGGTCACCTCCTTGTCGCGCTCGATGGCCAGGGTCGTGGTCACCCGCTGGTAGGCCGAGTAGGTGACCAGGGCCACCGCCAGCAAGATGAAGGCGGTGGGCACGAACGACCAGGTGATGATCTTGGCTTGCAGGCTTCGGCGGATGCCGAAACGCATGGGAAGCTCCTGGAAGGGCTACAGGATGCGCTCGTGCAGCGCCATGGCGACGGCCTCGGTCCGGCTCCCCGCCCCGAGTTTGGAGAGGATGCTGCTGACGTGGAATTTGACGGTGGACCGGCTGACCACCAGACGCTCGGCGATCTCGGGGTTGGTCAGGCCCTCGATCATCAGGGCCAGCACCTCGCGCTCGCGGTCGGTCAGGTCGAAGCCCGGCTTCGGTCCCCCCGAGGAACCTACCGTGGCATGAATCAGGGCCGCGGCCGCCTCGGGCGCCAGGGTTGGCCGGCCGCTGTTGGCCGCCCGGATGGCCCGGGCCAGCTCGTCGGCGGTGACGTTCTTGAGCAGGTAGCCGATGGCGCCGGCGGCCAGCGCGCCCTGCACCAGGTCTTCCTCCTTAAAGCTGGTTAGGGCGATCACCTGGATCTGCGGGCAGGCCTGGCGGATGTTCCTGGTGGCCGTGGCCCCATCCATCCCCGGCATGATCAGGTCCATCAGCACCACATCAGGCCGCAGCTGGCGGCACTTGGCGATCGCCTCCTCGCCGCTACCGGCCTCGCCCACCAGCTCGAGGTCGTCGAAGGCCATCAGGAAAGCGCCCAGCCCGCTGCGCACCACCGCGTGGTCGTCCACCAGCATCACTCGGATCGGACCTGTCTCAGCCATCGTATCGCACTCCTGTCCAGTCATCACCGTTCACTGCATCACCTGTCCAATGCACCGTATGCACGCTATTGTATCCGCGTTGAGCGCAAGCGGCAACTGCCAGGGCGAGGAGACCTCGCCCCTACGCGAGGTAAGGGTTGGCGGCAGGGTGAGGGTTGGCGGCAGGGTAAGGGTTGGCGACAGGGTGAGGGTTGGCGGCAGGGTGAGGGTTGGCGGCAGGGTAAGGGTTGGCGGCAGGGAAAGGTTAGACCGGTGCGCAAACAAAACTCCGGCCAGGAGGCCGGAGCTGTCAATGCGTAGGGGCGAGGTCTCCTCGCCCTCTGGGGCTTTGCGTTCTCGGTGGCTTCGCGCTCTCGGGATCGCCCCGCTCACCTTGATGCGCCGCCTGGGCGCGCGCTCAAATCGCCGTCGCCGTGCTGTCCAGCAGCAAGCGCTCCATGGTGTCCACACCGTCGGACAGCGTGGCGCCCAGGTAGGTGCCGGGCATGGCGGCGATCAGCTCCGGCCGGCTGTTGAACGCCGCGCCACCGTAGGCCAGCACCGGCCGGCCCAGGTAGTTTACCTCAGGCAGCCAATGCGCAATCTCCACCAGCTGCAGCGCCGGCTTCTCGGTCATGGCCACCAACACCACTGCGGGCGGCGCCATGTCGCGCACGAAGCGGGCCAGGTCGGACAGCGGCACCGATTGGCCCAGGTAGGCCACCGGCCAGCGCCGCCGCCGCAATAGCACCCCCAACATCAACAGGCTGACCTCGTGCCATTCGTCCGGGGCACAGGCCAGCACCACCGGTCGCACCTGGTGCACAGGCGGGCCGGACACCGACCACATCATCAGCCGCTGGCGGATGAACTGGGAGGCCAGATGCTCCGTGGCCACGTTGATGCGACCCTGCACCCACCCCTCGCCAATGCTCACCAGCGAGGGGCGGATCACATCCAGGATCAAGTTCTCCATGGAAATGACCGCCAGCGCTTCCCCCAGTAACTGGTCGGCGCTGTTGAGGTCGTGGGCCACCAGCGCGCTGGTCAGGCGCTGCTGGAACACGTGCATCGGCGACCCCTCGCTCACCGCCGGCTGTATCACCGGCGCTGGCGCGATCGGCGCCATCTCGGTCAGCCGGCCGGCGCGCTCGCGGCTGCGCAACGCCCGGATGGCCTGCGACGTCTGCATCCCCTCGTCAATGTTCGCCTTCACCCAGCGCAGGCGCACCAGCTCCTGCTCCGCGTACAGGCGATGGCCACCCGCGGTGCGCGTGGCCCTGGGGAACTTGTAGCGCCGCTCCCATACCCGCAGCGTTGCCACCGGGATGCCCGTCATGCGCGAGACGACGCCGATGTTGTAGATCGGCTCCTCGCTGCCCGTCCAGCCGTTTGCGCGTGTTTCCATTCGGACGTCTCGTACTTCCACTGGAATGTTCATCTGTCTGCCTCTATCAGCTGATAATGGCCTGCTCTTTCCGTCTCTGTATGTTATGCTATCATGCGGTGCGGGTTTTGTCAAGTTTACCTGAACAGATTGTAGGCGAAATCTTGACACACCGGCGACCCTGTGCTAAAATCTGTCCAGACAGAACTGCCCGGGTAACGCTGCACCCCCCATGTAGATAGCGGCCCCGGGCGCAGGCAAAGACTGGAGACCTGCCTGGCGTTTCGGTGGCAAAAGGAGAGCGTACCATGCGTGTGATTATCACTGGCGGCACCGGGCTGATTGGCCGCCCCCTGGCGGCCAGCCTGGCCCGGGACGGCCATGAGGTGATTGTTCTGAGCCGCAACCCGGCGGCAACTACCGGCATCCCCAAGGGAGCCCAGGTGGTGGCGTGGGATGGCAGCTCGGCCCAGGGTTGGGGACACCTGGCCGATGGCGCCGGCGGCATCGTCAACCTGGCCGGTGCCAGCCTGGCCGAGGGTCGCTGGACCGCGGACCGCAAGGCCGAGATCGTCGACAGCCGCGTCAACGCCGGGCAGGCCGTGGTGGAGGCCATCACCGCGGCCAGGGATAAGCCTGCCGTGCTGATCCAATCCTCCGCCGTGGGCTACTATGGCCCCCGCGGCACCGAGATCATCGCCGAGGATGCCCCTCCCGGGAAGGACTTCGCCGCCGAGGTCTGCGTGCGCTGGGAGGATTCCACGAAGGCCGTCGAGGCCCTGGGCGTGCGCCGTGCCATCATCCGCACCGGCATCGTGTTGAGCGCCGAGGGCGGCGCCCTGCCCCGCATGCTGCTCCCTTATAAGTTCTTCGCCGGCGGCAAGATCGGCAGCGGCACCCAGGGCTTCCCCTGGATCCACATGGACGACGAGGTGGGCGCCATTCGCTTCCTGATCGACAATCCGCAGGCCAATGGCCCCTTCAACCTTACCGCGCCCAACCCGCCCACCAATGCCGAGTTCACCCAGGCCGTGGGCAAGGCCATGGGCCGCCCGGCGGCCATTCCTGCGCCCTCCTTTGCCATGAAGATGGCCTTCGGCGAGATGTCCACGGTGCTCCTGGAGGGCCAGCGCGCGGCCCCCAAGAAGCTGCTGGCCCTGGGCTATAAGTTCCGCTTCACCGACCCGGTGGCGGCGCTGCGCGATGTGCTCAAGAAATGATCTACAAACACACCTTCCAGGTTGCGGCCCCCCTGCCGGACGTGGCCGGCTTCCACAGCCGCTCGTCCAGCATGGCGGCCATCACACCCCCTCCCATCATCGTGCGCGTGCACCAGGCCCCACCCGTGCTCGCCGACGGCGACGAGATGGACTTCACCCTGTGGCTCGGCCCCCTGCCCCTGCGCTGGCTGGCGCGCATCGAGGACGTCACCCCCACCGGCTTTGTGGACCGCCAGCTGCGCGGCCCCATGGGCCACTGGGTGCACCGCCACAGCTTCGTCCCGGCCACCGCCACCACCACCACCGTGGTGGACGAGGTGGACGTGGGGCTGCGCCCCCATTTGATCTGGGGCCCCGTCGGCCTCGGCATGGCGCTGGGCCTGCCCGTGCTCTTCGCCTACCGCGGCTGGAAGACCAGGTGGCTGCTGCAGCGCACCGGCAGAGCCCCGCGGCCAGGCGCTGAGCAGGCAGATGCCGCCACCGTCGCCCCGGCCACCGCACTGCCGGGCGCTGAGCAGGCAGATGCCGCCACCGTCGCCCCGGCCACCGCACTGCCGGGCGCTGAGCCGCCGGGCGTCGCCACCACCCCAGCCGCCGCGCGTCCCCACGTCTCCTCCCTGGCCCTCATCGGCAAGGCCGCTTCGCTGGTGGCCCTGGCCGGCGCCGCCGCCGTGATTGGGCTGGCGCGCCGGCGCCGCTCGCGTCCAATCCCGCCGCCCGGGACGGCACCCGGCCCATGAGCACCCCAGGCCGCCGGGTCGCCGTGATCGGCGCCGGCGCCGGCGGCCTCAGTGCCGCTGCCGTCCTGGCGCGGGCCGGGCTGGACGTCACGGTGCTGGAGGCCCACGTCTACCCCGGTGGCTGCGCCGGCACCTTCTACCACCAGGGCTACCGCTTCGAGGCCGGCGCCACCCTGGCCGGCGGCTTCTACCCCGGCGGCCCCATGGACCTGGTGGCCCGGGCCGCCGGCATCGACACCTGGCCCACCCACCCCGCGGACCCGGCCATGGTCGTGCACCTGCCCGACGGCAGCCAGGTCACCCGCTGGACCGGCCCCGAGCGCGCCGCCGCGCATACGGCCGCCTTCGGCCCCGGCTCCTCGCATTTCTGGGCCTGGCAGGAGCGCACCGCCGACGCCCTGTGGGACCTGGCCCTGCGCAGCCCGTCCTGGCCCCCCCAGTCCGCGGGCGAGGCCATGCGCGTCGCCGGCCACGGCCTGGCCTGGCTGGGGGACGACCTGCGCCAGCGCCTCAGCCCCGGCCTGCTGGCCGACGCCTTCCGGCCCGTGGCGGCCCACCTGGCTGGGGCCCCGGACCGCCTGCGCCTCTTCGTGGACGGCCAGCTGCTCATCGCGGCCCAGGCCACCTCGGCCCATGCCAACGCGCTCTACGGCGCTGCGGCCCTGGACCTGCCCCGCCGCGGCGTGGTGCACCTGGCCGGCGGCATCGGCGCCATCGCCGAGCACCTGGCCCAGGCCGTGCAGGACAACGGCGGCCAGGTGCGCTACCGCCAGGAGGTGGTGCGGGTCGTGCCGCAGCCTGGCCATGGCTACCGCATCGAGACCAAGCGCGGAGAGGCCTTCGCTGCCGACGTGGTGCTGGCCAACCTGCCCCCCTGGAACATAGCCCGCCTCTTGGGCGACCACGCCCCCCCGCGCTTGCGCCGGCTGCCCCTCCGGCCGCGCGACGGCTGGGGCGCCTTCATGATCTACGTGGGCCTGGACGGCTCGGCCGTGCCTGCCGATCTCCCGCTGCACCACCAGGTGATCGCCCGGGAGCCCCTGGCCGAGGGCAACACCGTCTTCCTGTCCTTAAGTCCCGCCTGGGACGCCGGCCGCAGCCCCGCCGGGCACCGTGCTCTCACCATCAGCACCCACACCGCCCTCGACGGCTGGTGGGACCTGTTCCAGGCCGACCGGGACGCCTATGAGCGGCGCAAGGAGGCCTACGTCGAGCGCATGCTGGCGGCCGCCGAGATCGCCCTGCCCGGCCTGCGCGCCGCTGCGGCCCTCATCCTACCCGGCACCCCCGTCACCTTCCAGCGCTTCACCCGCCGTGACTGGGGCTGGGTGGGCGGCTTCCCGCAGACCAGCCTGTTCCGCGCCTGGGGCCCGCGCCTGGCGCCCAACCTGTGGATGGTCGGCGACAGCATCTTCCCCGGCCAGTCCACCGCCGCCGTCGCCCTGGGCGGCCTGCGCGTTGCCCGCACCGTGCTGGCCGGCCTGCCCGCCGAGATGGCGGCGCCCGCCCCGGCGGTACCCCCATCCGTTCCGGTGTATTCCGACGCCTAGGAGCGAGCACCAGGGGGCGGGGCTCCGTCCTTTACAGGATGATATCCCCGCCCAGGAAGGATACCACCCCATGAAAATCGGCATTGTCGGAAGCGGCATGGTCGGCAGCGCGGCGGCCAACGCCATGGTGCTGCGCGGGGTCGGCCGCGAGATCGTCCTGGTGGACCTGAACGCCAAGCGCGCGCAGGCCGAGGCCGACGACATCCTGCACGCTGCGCCTTTTTCCCATCCCATCGACGTGCGCGCCGGCGATTACGCCGACCTGGCCGGCAGCCGGGTCGTGGTCATCACCGCGGGCGTGGCGCAACGGCCGGATGAGACCCGCCTGCAGCTCCTCAGCCGCAACGCGGGCGTCTTTCACCAGATCATTCCCCAGGTCCTCGCTCATGCGCCCCACGCCGTGCTGCTGATCGCCACCAACCCGGTGGACGTTATGACCCACCTGGCGGCCCACTACGCCGCCGAGTTCGGCGTGCCGTCCCATCGCGTGGTGGGCTCCGGCACCGCCCTGGACACGGCGCGCTTTCGCGCCATCCTGGGGCGCACCCTGCAGGTGGACTCCCGCCACGTCCACGGCTACGTGCTGGGCGAACACGGCGACTCGGAGGTGTTGGCCTGGTCCGGCGTGACCGTGGGCAACGTGCCCCTGGACCAGTTCGCCCACCAGCAGGGGATCGACCTGGGCGAGGATGTGCGGGAGGAGATCGACCACAGCGTGCGCCGCGCCGCCTATCACATCATCGAGGGCAAGGGCGCCACCTGGTACGGCATCGGCATGGCCCTGGCCCACATCACCAGCGTCATCGTGCGCGACCAGCGCTCGGTGCTCACCGTCTGCACGCCTATGGAAGAGTTCCGTGGTATCAAGGACGTCACCCTGTCCGTGCCCCAAATCGTCGGCGGCGATGGCGTCCTGTCCACCCTCTTCAACCCCCTGTCCGACGACGAGATGGCTGACCTGGAAGCCAGC
>JAULUH010000418.1:0-9878 GCA_032111745.1 Anaerolineae bacterium
ATGAACACCTGGTGGGACAGGGCAGCCTGGCCGAGGCTGTGGAACACATCGTTTTGGGTGGCTCCAATCCAGGCGCTCCAGACCATGTGGACGCGCCCGTCCTTCTGGGCGG
The DNA here is from genome assembly GCA_032111745.1 of Anaerolineae bacterium. GTDB lineage: Bacteria > Chloroflexota > Anaerolineae > JAAEKA01 > JAAEKA01 > JAULUH01. The sequence goes on from JAULUH010000418.1 coordinate 113, forward strand.
CCACGGCCGCGGTCTGCAGGCCGGAGTCGTTCGCAACCAGTGGCTTGGAGGGACGCCATGCACCAGCGCTGCCCGCGCGGCGCCGGTACATGAGGGTGTTGCCCTCGCGCCACACCGCGTTCAGCTGATCCCCCTGACTCATCGTGACCGCCGGCTCCACCGCGTCAACACCCGGGCCGGAGATGGTCTCGGGCAGCGACCAGTAGCCCGCGCGGCCACCAACGTAGCGCACCTGGTGATTGCCGCTGGCCTGTTCCTGCCAGACGATGTGCGCGATGCCTGTGGCGTCGCAGGCCATTGCTGCAGCCACTGACTCTGCAGCGGGCGAGGCCGAGATGTTCTCGGGCAGAGACCAGGCATAGGTGGTTCCCTGGGAGTGGTAGATCTCGTGCAAGTCGTCGCTAACGTTGGGCGCCTGCCAGGCGATGTGGAGGGTGGAAGAGCCAGGCTCCGCCACCAGTACCGGGGCAATACCGCGGGCGTTGGGCACAGGCTCGTACAGCCAGGTGCTCGTCTGCCAGCCGTGATAAATGACGTAGTGCCCGGGCGTGCGGTCGGCCCATGCCACGTGCGGCGTCCCGGTCTGGTCCAGGGCAATGCTGGGGTAGGCCGAAAGGCCAGAGGTGCGTGAGACCAGATAGGGCAGAGACCAGATGCCCTGGCGCAGGTAGGCGTAGTAGACGTTGGTCTGCCCGAAAAACTCGTTGGCAAAGGCCACGTGGAAGGTGCCGTCGCCCCCAAGCACTGCAGATGGCTGCTGGCCGCTGGCAAAGGCCACCGGAGATGACCATGCCCCCACATGCGAGCGGACATAGAACAACCTGCCGTCCTCCTCCCACAGCACATGGGTGCTATCGTCAGGACCGACCACGACAACCGGCCGCAGCGACGGCGCTGGGGAGAGGGAAAGGTTCTCCGGTGCGGTCCAGCCACTGCTGAGCAGGCGATGGATCTGCGTACTTCCAGCGGGGGCAGGTTCGGGCATGAGCACGTTCCTCCTTGTCAAGACGAAGGCAGCGGGGTCAGGAACATGGGACGAAGCCAACCCAAGGTCAGGCGAAATGGATGACAGCGGCAGGCTGGCACTGACGACGTTTCGGGCCAGGCGCAGGAGAGCTGAAGGCTCCGGCCACGCCAGGGACCAGGCCCCATGGACTGCGACAGGGCTATGCGACACCAGCAGAGCCGCCAGGGCCAATCCACTTAATAGTCCGGAGAAGATGCTAAGGGAGATCCTGCGTAACATCATCCACAACTCTCGGGCCAGGAAACTGGCCTGCCAGGGCCTGGCTGCCAGGCACCTGGCATCATTTTACCATCAACGGGGCCTGGACGGCAATTGGCTAAACCGCCCGCCCTTGCGAGACCGCCATACCGCCGGGCCAGTGTGCATGGAGCCGCAAGGCGCACCCAGACTGGTCCAGTCTTCGGAGACTGGACCAGTCTTCACCCTCGACCGCCCGGCGGTATGCTCAGTCACGCGAGCTGGCGGACACTTGATGAACCGGTGCACTGGGTCCGCCGAATGTGGCCTCAGCTTGCTTGCCGTGTCACGTGAGTTTGCTGGCTGCGTGGACTGTCTCTGGACCCTGTGTCTCCGTAACCTCTGGAAGCGGCGTTTCGACAGGTTCGAGCGCTGGCGTCTCTGTGGCCGCCAATGTCGGCAGCGCCGTAGGCTCCGGTGATGGCGTGTCGCTCGACGTGGGCACCGGCGTATCCGTGGGTGCGGGCGTGTCGCTCGGCGTGGGCACCGGTGTATCCGTGGGTGCAGGCGTGTCGCTCGGCGTAGGCGTCGGTGAATCCGTGGGTGCAGGCGTGTCGGTCGGCGTAGGCGTCGGTGAATCCGTGGGCGCAGGCGTGTCGCTCGGCACAGGAGTGCCGGTCGGCGTCTCTGGTGGTGGTGCTGGATTTGTCGGTTCCGGGGCCGGCTCCTGCACGACGATGGCGACGGCATGCAGCCCGTCATCCCTGCGCTCCGCGCGCACCTCGGCCCACAGGCCAACCGCAGGATCTGCACCCTCGATGCTCGTCTGGCCGTCGATGATAACGGTGGTCCCACCCACAACCCAGGACCCGCCGCCGATAGCGTTGATGGTGCCCTCGAAGTCGACGTACTCAGGCTCATCCACCCGGATGCGCACAGCCCGCCAGGGCTGGTTGGCGGAGCGTTTGGCCTTGACGCTGGCCACCTTGCCTACGGCAGGGTCGCCGATGATCTCGGTGTCGCCGTCGATGAGCACGGCGGTGTTGCCGATGACCCACTCGGAGCCATTCATGGCGTTGATCACATCACGCCACTCCCTGGTCTCGAGCACGTCTTTGAGCACCGTGATCACACGGGCAAGCAACCGGCCATCTGGCCCTTGTATCCCTTCCACGGAGACTTCAGCACCGACCTCAGCCGGACCGATGGACTCGTCGACCAGCGTGGCGGCGTCCAGCCAGACAGTCTGGCCGCTGATCACCCAATGATCGGGATGCTTCTCCTCGATCAGGCCGAAAATGCGGACTGTCACCGTGCGCACCGGGGTCGGCGTGGGCGTGACCGTCCGGGTGGGGGTTGCGGTCGGAGTGGCGGTCGCCGTAGTCGTAGGCGATGGGGTAGCGGTCGCGGTCGGCGTAGAGGTGTCAGTCGGCGACGGTTTGGCGGTTGGCGTGTCGCTCGGTCGCAGGGTCGCCGAGGGCATGTCTGTGGGACTCGGGGTCGGTGACGGCGAGCTGGTGGAGGTTGGCGTGGCCGAGGGCACTACCAGCGGTACCGGCACCAGCGCGGGCACTAGCAGCCTCACTTGCTGGACGACGAGGCCTCCCAGGCCATCGGCGACCGCCAGCACTTCTACCGTGCTGCCCACCTGGACCTCTCCCGAGACGTCTAGATCCGGCATAACGCGCAAGGGCACGTCCACGCCTTCGATCTCCCACAGGCCCCCTTCCATACGGGTGATCACACCGCGGAACTGAAGCTCAACCTCCCGGCCCTCACCGGCCACCAGCCCGGCCTCGTCCCGGCGCAATTGCCCCAGCGCCGATTCCAGGCGGCTGCGGCTTTCCGGTCGCACCGTCAGGGCCCTTTGCACATCCTCAGAGGCGCGCTTCAAGCCGTAGAGGGCGTCCCCCGGTATGGCATTGCGGGCGGAGGCCACGGTGGCCCCGGCCAGCACAAAGGCCAGCAGTAACAGGATGGCCGTAGCCCAGCCGCGCGCCAGGGGCCGGAACAGGCCAGAGAGAGCACCCAGCCAGCTCGTGGTCCCGGCGGCGCTCGCCCGGCCACGCCTTGCCGCGCCGGAGGCCGCGGTGAGCAGGGCCTGCCGGCCCTGGGACTGGGTGGCTGCGGAGCGCAGCGGGACCGGCTCCACCGTGCCCTCCAGTGCCTGCACCGTAGCCAGCACGGGTCGCAGGTCCCCTGCATAGTGCGGGAAGGCGTCGAGGCACTCGTCGGGGCTGGCACCTGCAGCCAACTGGTCCAAACTGGCCGCGAAGGCATCCTCCACCGCCATGGCCGCAGGCTGGCGCAGGGCGGCGGCCCGGGCCAGTAGCCATGCGCGGCCTCCTGCCACGGCAGCGGCATCTTGCGCGGGAGCCGGCATAGCCAGGGCGCGCAGGCCAGCAGCCAGCTGCAGCAGCGGCTCAAGGGCGGCAGCCTCGTCGGGATAGGCTGCCACGCCCTCTTGTATGGATACACCAAGCTCGAGCCTGGCTAAACAGGCCTCGAATGACGTTTCGAGTTCCGCCATGGTCAGAAGCTAAGCCTCTTCATCCAAAAGGCGGCGCAGCGCAACAACGGCGCGATACTGCAATGCTTTCACTGCACCCTCTGTCTTGCCTGTGGCTGCAGCGACGTCCGCGATGTTCCATCCTTCCAGAAAACGCAGCGTGACCACCTGGGCCTGTTCTTCAGTCAGGCGATTGATGGCCCCGCGCAGAATCTCCGCCGTAAGACGCTCCTCGGCTACACGCTCCGGATCCTCCGCTGAGGCTGCCGGCAACGGTAGCGCCTCGTAGGACACCTGGCTTGAGCGCCCGCGGCGACGATAGTGGTCGATGACGAGATTGTGAGCGATTCGGTAAAGCCAGCCGGAGAAGGATGAGCGCCAGGCCTGATCGTGCTGGATCGCCTCCAGCATGCGCAGGAACACCTGGGCAGTCAGGTCCTGGGCAATGCTGGCGTCTCCCACGCGATGGTAGATGTAGCTATAGATCCGCGACTCGTAGCAGTCGTAGATCGCGGCCAACGCGTCCAGGTCGTAGTCCCTGGCCTTCGCCAGCACCTGCTCGTCCAGGTCAACTAGGGACATCTCACCTCTGCTACCAACCAAGACGCAGCCCCGGCCAAAAGATAACGCACTTCCCCAATCATGTTGCCGTTCTTTGTTGTGGTTTTCTACTATCCCTCTGGTGGACGAGGAAGCACCTGCTCCCCTCCCGCCCGAGCCTCGTCGGAAGCTGTGACCTTGCGCACATGTGCAATGCGCTGGACCGCGGTGAAGTTGCTCAGAATGGCCATGACCAGCAGAATCCAGGTCAGAAAGGGTGGCAGAGCCGGGAACGGCTGCCACTGGTAGAACATCAGGCCGATGGCCAGGAGGAAGACGCGCTCCGCCCGGGTCAGGATGCCCACCTTGCAGTCCACCTTCAGGCTCTCGGCCTTGGCCCGCGTGTAGCTGACCATGAAGGAGCCCACCAGCGTGGCGAACAGAAGGATGACCTCTATCTGGCCAGGATTGAAGGTGAAGTAGATCGCCAAGCCACCAAGGGTGAGGCCTTCGGCGTAGCGATCCATGGTCGAATCCAGGAAGGAGCCGAACTTGGTGGTCGTGCCGGTCAGGCGGGCCAGCGTGCCGTCGACCGCATCAAAGGCCGAGAATAAGACCAACAGTACACCGCCCAGGGGCAGATAGCCCAGAGCCAGCACCGCGCCGACGATGCCCTGCAACACCAGGCCAACCATGGTGAGGTGGTTGGGCGTCAGGCCCAGGCGCTGGAACAGGCGAGCAATGGTCTCCAACACCCCGCGGAATGTCTTTCGGGCCCAATCAGAGATCATGCAGATGGTCTCGCTTTCTGCGGCAAGGATCGACTAAGGGCACAAGAATCCCTGGGCTATCATGATACACCGAAGGCAATCGGCCGTCAATTGACCAGGATGACATCCCGGCCCCGGTCGTTCAACCACCGCATCTCGCCCGCCCCCCCTGGCCGCGCCAAAACCCCCATCCCCTCGTAGGGGCGAGGTCTCCTCGCCCTCTGGTCTCCTCGCCCTCTGGTCTCCCCGCCCTCTGGTCTCCCCGCCCTCCGTGTTCGTCCGTGTCCGCCCCTATCTTCCCCTATCCCGCCAAGCGATTTGGCAAGCCGCCTCATCTATGATAAAGTATCACGTTCGTCAGCGTGATGCGACCTGTGACCTTCCCACCCCTACTTCTGCCATGCCAGACCACCTCATCGGGCAGGCCGCCAGTCTTATCCGTACTGCGTCCCACGTAGTTGCCCTGACCGGCGCTGGCGTGAGTACGCCCTCGGGTATCCCCGACTTTCGTAGCCCCGATTCGGGCCTCTGGACCGTAATGGATCCACTCGCAGTGGCCTCCATCTGGGGTTTCCACGCTCACCCTGACGTCTTCTACCGCTGGTTCACACCCCTGGCCCGCCAGATCCGTGCTGCCCAACCCAACCAGGCCCACGTGGCCCTGGCAGACATGGAGCACAACGGCCATCTCCACCTGCTTCTGACTCAGAACATCGACGGCCTGCACCAATCCGCGGGCTCGCAGCACGTGATCGAGCTCCATGGGCACCTGCGCTCGGCAACCTGCCTGGAATGCGGGGGGCAAGCCGTGATGGAGGAGGCCTGGCGCCAGGTCGCGGATGGGCAGGTGCCCCGCTGCCTGCACTGTGGCGGCTTGGTGAAGCCGGACACCATCCTGTTTGGTGAGCCCCTGGACTATGACAGCCTTAAGCTGGCGCAACAGGCCGCGCTGCAGTGCGACGTCCTTCTGATAGCCGGCTCATCGCTGGAAGTGGAGCCTGCCGCAGACCTGCCCCACCTGGCGCGACGCCGCGGCGCCCATGTCATCCTGGTCAATCGCCAGCCCACACTGGCCGACTCCATTGCCGAGGTCATCATCCGGGGGGATGTGGCCAACCTGTTGCCGAGCCTGGTAGCGGCCCTGCGCTAGGGCGGGCAAGGCTAGGCAGCCTGCCAGAGAAACCAGGCCAGCACCACCAGGCCAGCGATGATCCGGTAGACCCCAAATATCGTGAAACTGTGGTTGGCGATGTAACGTAGCAGCCAGCCGATGGCAAACAGGGCCGAGATAAACGCGGCAACCATGCCGACCAGCAGGTTCAAGGCGTCGTTCCGGGTGATCTGGTCCAGGCTGGTAGCCAGGTCGAAGATCGTAGCCAGGCCCAGGGTGGGAATGGCAAGGTAGAATGAAAAGGCCGTTGCCGTGGTTCGGTTCAGGCCACTCAGCAATCCGCCGATGATGGATGAGGCCGAGCGTGACGTGCCGGGAATCAGGGCCAGGGTCTGCAAAACGCCGATGGTCAAAGCCTGCCGGCGGGAGATGGTGTCGAGGGAGGTGGTGCCGCCGGAGTGGTCCCGGCGCTCGATGAGAATGAGCACAATGCCACCTATTATCAAGGCGATGGCTACCACGACCGGGGAGAACAGCACCTCTTTAATCCAGTCGTGCCACAAGAACCCAATGGCTGCCGCCGGGATAAAGGCGATCAGCAGGTTGAGCCAGAATCGCTGTACCGACCGCTCCCGTGTCACCGTGCGGACCTGGGACCAAAGATCCTGGCGAAAATACCAGATCACGGCCAGGACGGCGCCTAGCTGGATGAAGATCTCAAAGGTCCCGCCGATGCTGCCCTGGAAGTTGAGCAAATCGGCGACGACGATCAGGTGGCCGGTAGAGGAAATGGGGAGAAACTCGGTAATACCCTCGACGATCCCGAGAATAATCACCTTCAGCAATTCGGGCATGAATCACTCCTGTGCGTCGCGCGGCATGCCGCCGCTCCAGTATACGTTCCAGGCCGGGCCTGTCAAAACACGATCCATAAGACTGGACCACTCTTCCGAGACTGGTGCAGTCTGGCCCCACCCAGCACCTATGGACTGAGACTGGTCCGTTCTGGCTCCGCCACACAAGCACCTTGACGGAATGGTTATCTGAGAGTAGCATACAACTGGTGAGCAAAACTCACGATAGTGACACTATGACTCAGCAACAAGTCACCCTTGAGGTGGCCGGCATGGATTGTGCGGAATGTGCCATGAAGCTGGAGAAGGGAGTGGGCCAGCTGCCTGGAGTCGCGTCCTGCGACGTCAGCTTTGCCACCACCAGGCTTCACCTGACCTTCGATCCCGCCGTGCTAGATCTGGATCAGGTGGCCCGGCGGGCGCGCGCCATGGGCTACAACGTTGCCTCGTCCCCAGGCGCGGTTCCAGGGGAACCAACGGTCGGGCCGGCGCCGCTGCTGCAGCGCCACAGCCGGGAGATGGCGACGGCCCTTTGCGGACTGGCGATCCTCCTGGCAGCAGCCAGCAGCCTGGCGGGGCTGCCCGCAACCCTGTCTACCGCGCTCTATGCCCTCGCCATCGCCAGCGGTGGCCTTCCTATCGCCCGCAAGGCCGTCAACAGCTTGCATTACAGCCGGGAACTCGACATGAACGTCCTGATGTCCTTGGCCGTTCTCGGCGCCGCCGCGATCGGCGAATGGGCCGAGGGCGCCATGGTGGTCTTCCTGTTCAGCCTGGGCCAGCTGCTGGAGGGCTACACCATGGACCAGGCACGCCATGCTATCCGCGGTCTGATGACCCTGGCCCCAGCCGAGGCCACCGCATTGCGCCCTTGCCTGGACTGCGCCGGTCACTTCGGACAGGTGCAATTCGGCGGCCAAATCTATGAGAGCGGCCCCTGTCCCTGGTGCGAGCCTCACGAAGTCCGGCTGCCGGTGGCGGAGCTGGTTCTCGGCGACACCATCCTCATCAAGCCGGGGGAGCGCATCGCGATGGACAGCGTGGTCCGTAGCGGCCAGTCAGCCGTCAATGAGGCTGCCATCACGGGCGAGAGCCTGCCCGTGGACAAGAGCCCTGGGGACGAGCTGTTTGCAGGTGCCGTCAACGGCAGCGGCGTGCTTACGGCCGACGTCAGCCGCCTGGCCGCCGACAATACCATCAACCGGGTGATCCGCATGGTGGAGACTGCCCAGGCCCAGCGAGCCCCGGTGCAGCGCTGGGTCGACCGCTTTGCCCGGGTGTACACCCCTCTCGTGGTGTTGGCGGCTATCACCGTGGCCACCATACCACCCCTGGTGTTCGGCCAGCCCCTGCTGAGCCAGGGGGGCGAGTCCGGGTGGCTGTACCGGGCGCTGGCCCTCCTGGTGATCGCTTGCCCCTGCGCCCTGGTGATTTCCACCCCGGTGAGTATCGCCAGCGCCATCGCTGCCGCTGCACGCCATGGCGTGCTGATCAAGGGCGGTGCCTACCTGGAGGCTATGGCCGGCGTGCGCGCCATGGCCTTCGACAAGACTGGAACCCTCACCATGGGCCAGCCAGCTCTGACTGCTGTACAATGCGCCACCCATCAGGCGACTCGCAATGCCAATGGTTGTGCCGGGTGCGATGAGGTCCTGGCCCTGGCTGTGGCCCTGGAGCGGCGCTCGGAGCACCCACTGGCCCAGGCCGTGGTGCGCGGAGCCGCAGGCCACCGCCTGCAATACCCTGCCGCCGAGGCGGTCCGGGCGGTGGAGGGACGCGGGGTGCTGGGACAGGTGAACGGCCAGGAGATGGGCATCAGCAGCCACCGCTATGCCCACGAGCTGGCCCTCTGCAGTGAGCCGGAGTTCTGCCGGACGGTGCGCAGCCTGGAGGCTGCTGGCCAGACTACCATGATCCTGCACGACTCCCTGGGACCACGGGGCTACCTGGCCGTAGCCGATCAGGTGCGCGCGGAGAGTGTAGCCATGGCCAGAGCACTGCACCAGGCAGGCATCGAGTCCCTGGTCATGCTGACCGGCGACAACAAGGTCACCGCCCGGGCCATCGCAGCGCTGGTGGGTATGGATGAGGTCCGGGCCAATCTGCTGCCCGGGGATAAGGTAGATGCCGTCAAGGAGCTGCAGAGCCGATACGGCAGCGTGGCCATGGTGGGCGATGGTGTGAACGATGCGCCGGCCCTGGCCACGGCCAACGTGGGCATCGCCATGGGCAGCGCCGGCACCGACCAGGCCCTGGAGACCGCAGACATCGCTCTGATGGGCGATGACCTGGGCCGGCTGCCCTTCACGGTGCGGCTAAGCCGGTCAGCCCGAGCCATCATCTTCCAGAACATCGCCTTCGCGCTGGTGGTCAAAGCCGTGTTCATGGCGCTGGCCATTGCCGGGGTCGCTACCCTCTGGATGGCGGTCTTCGCCGACGTGGGCGCGTCCCTGATTGTGATCCTTAACGGCATGCGCCTGCTGCGCAGCCGCCCGGACGACCTACCCGCCGCCTAGAGGTGACATCATCGTGTGCCGCGCCCAAGGACCGCTTTCATGACTACTGAAGCATCCCTGCAGACCCTGGCCCTGGCCGGCGTAGCCCAACACTGCGCCCAGCAAACTGACCGCTTCTTCCGACGCCTGGACTATGACCCGCGCTATTGCTTCGAGCTGTTTCGGCGGGCCTTGCTGGAGCGCAACCAACAGGCCTATGGGCTGCTCTACCAGCAATACCAGGCCCTGGTGGCGGGGTGGATCGAGCGCCATCCCAGCTTCC
>JAULUH010000419.1:0-5468 GCA_032111745.1 Anaerolineae bacterium
GCCTGGGGGCAGAGACAGGCGTTGCAATGTTTCCTGCAACGCCTCCAGTGGCCAACCAGCATCCAGGAGACAGCCCAACATCATGTCACCGGAGAGGCCCGAGGGCAGGTCGAGGTAGGCGATCATAGTGAAGCCGGATCCAGCAACGCAATTGGCATCACCTGGCTGGAGGTGGTGCTGGGGTTGAGGGAGCCGCTGTGGTAGCCGGCCAGGTCCACGGTGACGAAGCGGTAGCCGGCAGCCTGGACACCGGCTATAATCGCTTCTCGCTGGTGCAGGGCCCGTGGCAAGTCATCGATGGGTAACTCAATCCGGGCAATGTCGCCATGGTGGCGCAGGCGGAATTGGCGAAAACCCAGGCCCTCCAGCACGTCTTCCGCGGCCTCGATCCGGCGCAGCACAGTCTCCGAAATTGGCGAGCCGGCTGGCACACGCGAAGCGAGACAGGCCATGGCCGGCTTGTCCCAGACCGGCAACCCCAGCCGCCGGGCCAGCTCACGCACCTCCGGCTTGCCGATACCGAGCTCAGCCAGCGGCGAGCCCACTCCCTTCTCGGCGGCAGCCAGGCGGCCAGGCCTATAGTCGCCCAGGTCGCTGGCGTTGGCGCCGTCGAGGATGGCATCCCAGCCTTCGGCAGCGGCGATGCCCTGTAGCTGACCGAAAAGCTCGCGCTTGCAGTAGTAGCAGCGGTTATCGGGATTGGCGGCATAGCTGGCATCAGCAAGCTCGCCAGTGATGATTACGCGAATAGGCACACCCAGATTCTCGGCAAGCTGCACGGCGCGCTGCAGCTCCCGCCGGGGCAGGCTGGGCGAGTCGGCGATACAGGCCAGCATGCGGCGGCCCAGCTCCTGATGAGCCACGGCCATGACAAGGGCGCTGTCCACGCCACCCGAATAGGCCACCAGGGCCGAGTCCAGATGGTGCATGTACGACCGCAATGCTACCAGCTTACCGTCGAGTTGGTCCGTCATCAGGCCCTGCCGATCTGGCGATTGATGGTTGCGGCCATGAAGCCGGCGCCAAAGCCGTTGTCGATGTTCACCACCGCCACTCCGGGGGCACAGCTGTTCAGCATCGCCAGCAGGGCAGCCAGCCCCCCGAAGCTGGCTCCATACCCGACAGATGTGGGCACCGCGATGACCGGGGCCGCCACGAGCCCGCCGACGACGCTAGCCAGGGCGCCCTCCATGCCGGCGACCACGATGACGACATGAGCCGTCTGCAACTGCGGGAGATAAGGCAACAGCCGGTGGAGGCCGGCCACGCCGACATCGTAGACGCGCTCGACGCTATGGCCCATGAGGTCCAGGGTCAGGGCAGCCTCTTCGGCCACCGGCAGGTCGCTGGTACCGGCGGCCGCCAGCACGACGCCAGACCGTCTGGATCGCTCAGATTCGCGGTCGAGCCACAGGGCGCGGGCCACGGCGTGATAGCGCAGGTCGGGGACCCCAGCACGGGCCGCCTCGTATTGCTCGCACGAGGCCCGCGTGCCGAGAACCTGCGGACTGGCGGCAGCCAGGTGGCTCACAATTCCTGCTACCTGCCCGGGACTCTTACCCTCGCAGTAGACTACCTCGGGAAAGCCGCTGCGCAGGCTACGGTGGTGGTCCAGGCGAGCAAAACCCAGATCCTCAAAGGGTAGACCCTTGAGAGCGGCCAGGGCCTCGTCAATCCCTTGCTGGCCGCTGGCGACTCGTTCCAGTAATTGGCGGATGGATGGTTCGTTCATCACTGCGCAGCATAACCGCTCCCCAAGGCTTTGTCAAAGCCTGGCCAGGCGCCAGTTCTCAACTCGACCACCGGCACCCATTCTGGGGCCATCCCCTGATCCCCCTGGCCGGCAACGATTTGCCAGGACACCGGCAGCGGGGTGAACTTGGCCGGTTGAATTGGCAAGGCGTTGATAGCTTGGATGGCAGGTTCGAGGGGCATGATGCACTCCGGAGCCAGCTGGGGAAACACAAAACGGGCAAGGCATGCCTGTATATCAAGCGCCTGGGGGATGTCGATCAGCCCACCCTGCAGCGACTGATCGAAGAATCGGTCACGCATGTCGCAGCATCCAACCCATGACCGGCCCAGTACCCCCCAACTCGGTTCATCCGTTGACCCGAGCTGAGTGGCACGCCTGGCTGGAGGCCAACCAGGCGCGCACGGCCGGCGTGTGGCTGATTACCCATAAGAAGGCTACGGGCAAGCCGCGAGTGGAGTATGACGAGGCCGTAGAGGAAGCACTCTGTTTTGGCTGGATCGACAGCAAGCCCAACAAGCTCGACGGCGAGCGGTCCATCAGGATAGATCCTGGACTGCCCTGGATACGGTCGAGGTCCTGGAGATACCGGCTGATCTGGAGCGGGCGCTGAACGCACGGGATGGGGCTTGGGAGTACTTCTGGCGGCGCAAAACGTGCGGGCGAATCAGTGGCGCAAATAGCTCACTCCGGCCGCGGGTTTGGCGCAATTCGTGCTTGCCAGCTATAATGCGCCCGCACGGCTCCACCAGGTTGTGGATGGACACCTTTGGACACTGGAGTCCTGGCACCGGGCATGTCCACAGACCGTGCAAGGTCTATGACGATGAACGTTTGTCACCAGTTAGGAGGAACCCACCATGGATCGTAGGAAACTGATGTCCCTCAGTCTGGTCGTCCTGATGTTGCTCGTCCTGTTGCCGGCGAGTGCATTGGCGGCCGACCCAACTAGAGGTGAGAAGGAGCCGAGGGTTGATCTCTGGCTCACCATTCTCCACAACAATGATGGCGAGTCGCAGGTCATCGACGCCGGCACGGGCCTGGAGGACTTCGGCGGCGCGGCGCGTTTCAAGACCGTCGTCGACATGCTTAAGCGGGAAGCCATCCAGGGTCCGCCCAGCCAGCCTGGTGCCAAGCGCGCGGTGGTCATGATCTCCTCGGGCGACAACTTCATCGCCAGCCCGGAGTTCAACGCCAGCCTCGATAACGGCGTGCCTTTCTACGACACCATTGCCATGGAGCTGATCGGCTACGATGCGATCAGCTTTGGCAACCACGACTTCGACTTCGGGCCCGACGTCCTGGCCGATTTCCTGGCCGGGTATAGCCAGATTCCGCCCTACGTGGCGGCGAACCTGGACTTCAGCGGTGAGCCCAGGCTGCAAGCCTACGTCGATGCGGGTATCATCGTTCCCGCCACGGTCATCAAAGTGCGCGGCGACCTGATCGGGGTGATCGGCCTGGAGACCCCCAGCCTGCCCTTCATCTCATCCCCGCGCAACGTGGTCGTGTCGGACGACTTGGCCAACATCGTGCAGACCCAGGTCAACATGCTGGAGGCCCAGGGGGTCAACAAGATCATCCTCGCCGGCCATCTGCAGGATATCCAGAACGACATCCAGCTGGCCGCCCAGATCAACGGCGTCGACGTGATCGTGGCTGGTGGCGGCGATGAATTGCTGGCCAACCCGGACGACCTGCTCCTACCCGGTGATGCGGGGGCAGTAGTCGGCCCCTACCCGCTGGTGGCTTATGACGCCGACGGCGACATGGTGCCTGTGGTAACCACGTCTGGCGAGTATCGCTACGTTGGCCAGCTGGTGGTAGGGTTTGATAAACAGGGCGAGGTCATCGCCGTCGATGAGGGCAGCGGGCCGGTGCGGGTGGCCACGGGCACGTGCAACGGCACCACACCGTGCGACGATGCGGTGGAGCCCGATCCGGCGGTCCAGGCCCTGGTCGTGGACCCAGTGCAGGCCTATCTGGAGGAGCTGGACAGCCTGGTGATCGGCGTCTCAGCGTATGACCTCGACGGCCGGCGCAACACCGTGCGTGCCCGGGAAGCCAACGAGGGCAACCTGATCGCCGACTCCCTGTTCTGGCTGGCTGAGCAGCGAGCGGCAGCCTTTGGCGTGAACGCGCCAGACGTAGCCCTGCAAAACGGTGGAGGCATCCGCAACAACACCATCATCCCTGCCGGGCCGATCACAGAGAAGGATACCTTTGATATGGTGCCCTTCGCCAACTTTGTCTCTATGGTGGAAGACGTCTCGCGGGCGCAGTTCAAGGAGCTCGTGGAGAACGCTGTATCCTGCTCGCAACCGCAGGATTTCGCCGACAATCCGGTCTGTGGTAACGGCCGCTTTGCGCAAATAGCCGGCTTTGATTTCAGCTGGTCTGCCGCAGGAGTCGGCCAGCTCCTGGATGCTGCTGGCAACGTCACCAGGCCGGGAACCCGGGTGCAGGAGATCGTGCTGGACGACGGCACGGTGATCGTATCCGGCGGTGCTGTGGTTGACGGGCCGGGCGTGAATGTGGCCACCATCGACTTCCTGGCCAAGGGTGGCGACCAGTATCCGTTCCGGGGATTGCCGTTCACGACCCTGGGTGCGACTTACCAGCAGGCTCTATCAGACTATATCGTGGATGGCCTGAGTGGGGACATCTCCGGTCCGGACTACGTATTCGACGTCAACAACCGCATCTTCCCATTGCCGTAGTGTTGCGGCTACCGAGTGGCGGGTGCCCGCAGCCAGCATAAGAGCACAGGGGCTGGTCCAACCATGGGCTGGCCCTTTTGTTTTCGAATCTGCTAAACCCGTCCCACGGAGATGACGTATAGTGCCGCCTCCTCATCCCCATCCACACCCAGCAGATCGTTGAGCTGGTCGTCAACAAAGGCACCCACAGCACAGGCAGCGAGCCCCAGGGAGGTGGCGGCCAGGTAGACGTTCTGGGCGATGTGCCCGGCCTCCATGAGGACGTAGCGGTAGGTGCGCTCCTGATACTTCCATCGTGTGCGCTGAAACATGGCGGTGAGCACGAGAGCGACACCGCCGCTGCCGACGTGAGGTTGATCGACAGCAGCTGCCACCAGGGCGGCGCGCAGGTCCCCGGTCTTCACCCGCTCCAGAGTGTGGGTGTTCACAACATAGTGGAGCAATCCTGGCTCCAGTTCCGCCACGTTATGCACGACGGCGTAGACCTCGATGGGATAGAGGGCACCGGCTGATGGGGCGGCGCGCAGGCCCCGATCACTGGTGATTCCCTGGGCGGCGTGCAGCAAGCGGGATAGCTCATCAAGCGTCAACGGGCCGGATGCGTAGTCACGGATTGAGCGGCGCTGCTCGAGGATTTCCTCAAAGCTCAGCCCCGGACGACCGCGCGGATCGGGAAGCTGATGGCGCAGCGCTCCCTCATAGCTCTTCTCTCCGGCAGGTTTTTCGCCCCAACCGGTCTCGGCTCGCAGTGCAGTCGAAACGCCGGGCTTGCTCCACTGGTGGTACAGGGCGCCCACATCGGCGACATCATCATCCGCTGGCCTAGCTGGTCGGGTTGGGGCGAGGCATCCTGACAGGTAGCTACCGGCGGCTGCCAGCAGGGAAAATAGGAAGGTACGCCTGGCAACCAGAGGAGTGATCATGGCTTTCTCCTATCGCAGCACCACGGGCATCCACAAGATCTTATCCAATGTTACGAGTGCAGGGTCTGACAG
>JAULUH010000420.1:0-3258 GCA_032111745.1 Anaerolineae bacterium
CACCGCGATCGGGTTGGTCTCGGTGCGGTAGGGCCCCAGAAAGGTATCGCGCACACAGTCGTAGCTCTCAGGCTGGAAGCTGGCCGCGAAGAAGTGCCAGGTCCAGGGCTCGTAGAAGAAGTCGTACTCGACGATGCCGTCCTGGTAGCTGGAGCCGCTAGCGTACAGGCTCATCTGCAGGTTCTGGTTGTCGATGTCGATATGGTGGAACGAGAACTCCACGTACGAGAACAGGCTCAGCCGCCGCGGCCGGCCGCCGTCGTTGCGCACCCGCACGTCCCACAGCTCCACGGCGTCCTCCACCGGGATGAACATCAGCTGCTCGGCGTGGATGGCCGCGTAGTCGCAGCTCAACCTGCTGTAGCTCAGGCCGTGCCGGCATTCGTAGCGGGCCCGGGCCAGGTCCTTGCCCACCGGCTGCCAGGAGATGGTCCAGTAGTCGCCGGTGTCGTCATCGCGCACGTACACGTAGTGGCCGGGCCGATCCAGCGGCACGCCGTTCTGGCGAAAGCGGGTGATGCGCCCATGCTGGGCCGACCGGTAGAACGAATACCCGCCCGCGTTGTGGGAGATGACCGTCGCCATCTCCCGCACGCCCAGGTAGTTGGTCCACGACACCGGCACGTCCGGCCGTTCGATCACGTATTCACGGTTGGCATCGTCGAAATAGCCGTAGCGCATAGTGAATTCCTTAGGATGGTGGCGTAGGGGCATGCCCTCGTCGTTCATGACGCCTGACCGTTCATCCCTGTCCCAGGGCCACGTCGACGTGGACCTCACCCTGCCCCGCTGCTGGCAACGGGGCCACGTTGCCAGCCACGGCCTGCCCGTCCACCATCAGCGCCACCGCGTTCCCCGGTCCCACGCGTCGCACGTCGATCCGGTAGGTCGTACCGCGGAACACGCGCGTGGCCTGGAAGCCGGCCCAGCTTCCCGGGACCACAGGCGCGATCTGCAGCCCGTCGTGGGTGGGGCGAATGCCTAGGATCCACTGAGTGATGGCGACGTAGTTCCAGGCTGCGGTGCCGGTCAGGAAGGAGTTCTTGGCCTCGCCAAAGGTCGCCGCATCGCGGCCGGCGATGGTCTGCGCATACACGTACGGCTCGCACCGGTGCACGTCGCCGATGGCCTCGCGCACCGAGGGGTTGATGCGATGGTAGTAGTCCAGGGCCCTGTCGCCATGGCCCATCCTGGCCTCGGCGATCATGATCCAGGGGTTGGTGTGGCAGAAGATGCTGCCGTTCTCCTTGTAGCCGGGCGGGTACGACGAGACCTCGCCCAGGTGCAGGTAGTAGCGGGAAAAGGCCGGCTGCAGCAGGAGGATGCCGTGCTCCGTGGCCAGGTGCTGCGCCACCGCGGTCAGCGCCTTCTCCGCCAGGCCGTCCTCCAGGCCGATGCCGGCCATGATGCACATGCCCTGGGGCTCGATGAAGATCTTGCCCTCGTCGCACGTGGCCGACCCCACCGGGCGGCTGGCGTCGTCGTAGGCCCGCCTGAACCACTCGCCGTCCCAGCCGTGCTCGCGCACCGTGGCCTCCATGCGCTGCGCCGCCGCCAGGTAGGTCTCGGCGTCCAGTCCCGGCGCCGCCGCAGTTGCGCCCTGGCGCGGCCAGGCGCGGGCGATGCCGGCCATCTCCTGCGCCGCCAGCACGAACTGCCCGGCGATGAACACGGACTCCGCGGTGTTGCCCTCCTTGTTGGTGGTGGTCTGGAAGGATTCGCCCGGGGTCTCGGAGAAGCAGTTGAGGTTCAGGCAGTCGTTCCAGTCCGCGCGGCCGATCAATGGCAGGCCGTGCGGCCCCAGCCGGTCCAGCGTGTAGCGCATACTGCGCTGCAGGTGTTCGACCAGCGGCGTCTCCGTGCCCGGGCGATTCTCGTAGACTACCGGCTCCTCCAGGATCGACCAGTCCCCTGTCTCCTTGAGATATGCGGCCACCGCCAGCACCAGCCACAGGGGATCGTCGTTGAAGTCGCTGCCCACGGCGTCGTTGCCCCGCTTGGTCAGCGGCTGGTACTGGTGATAGGCGCCCCCGCTCTCCAGCTGGGTGGCGGCCAGGTCCAGGATGCGCTCGCGGGCGCGCTCCGGCACCATCTGCACGAAGCCCAACAGATCCTGGTTCGAGTCTCGGAAGCCCATGCCCCGTCCCACCCCCGACTCGTAGAACGAGGCCGAACGGGACATGTTGAAGGTCACCATGCACTGGTAGGCGTTCCAGATGTTGACCATCCGGTTGGTGTGCGCGTCCGGTGTGGCGACCTGGAAGATGTCCAGCAGCTCGCTCCAGCGCTGGCGCAGGGCCTCGAACGCCTCGTCGGCCCTGTTCGGCTGCAGGTAGCGCGCGATCACCGGCCGCACCGTGCGCTTGTTGATGATCTGGGAGCCGGGCGGGTCGAACTTGTCGTCCTGGGGGTTCTCGTGGTAGCCCAATACGAACACGACCTGCCTTGACTTGCCTGGTGCCAGGTGCAGCCGCACGTGATGGGAGCCGATGGGCGACCAGCCGTGGGCGATGGAATCGGCCGAGTGGCCGCGCTCCACGGCCAGGGGCCGGTGCCAGCCGCGATACGGGCCGAGGAAGCTCTCCCGCTGGGTGTCGAAGCCGGCCAGCGGCTCGGAGCACGCGAAGTAGGCGAAATGGTCCCGGCGTTCACGGTACTCGGTCTTGTGGTAGATCACGCCGTCCTCGACCTCCACCTGGCCGGTGTTGAAGTTGCGCTGGAAGTTGGTGGCGTCGTCCCAGGCATCCCACAGGCAGAACTCCACCGCCGAGAAGATCGAGAGGTCCGCGGCCTCGCCACGGGTGTT
Source organism: Anaerolineae bacterium (assembly GCA_032111745.1). GTDB lineage: Bacteria > Chloroflexota > Anaerolineae > JAAEKA01 > JAAEKA01 > JAULUH01. The sequence goes on from JAULUH010000420.1 coordinate 2,807, forward strand.
GGTCACGGTCAGCTGCCAGACCTCCAGGGTAGCGTCCAGCGGCACGAAATAGCGTGTAGCCGCCTCGATGCCGTGGGCCCGGCCGCCGATCACGCTGTAGCCCAGGCCGTGGCGGCACCGGTAATCCTCCAGTTCTCCCTGGGTTGGCTGCCACGAGGGCGACCAGTAGGCACCCGTGGCATTGTCGCGCAGGTAGATGTAGCGGCCGCCGGTGTCGAACGGCACGTTGTTGTAGCGGTACCGTATCAGCCGGCGCAGCCGGGCATCGCGATAAAAGGCATAGCCACCCGCCGTATTGGAGACCAACCCAAAGAAGTCCCGGCTGCCCAGATAGTTGATCCAGGGCAACGGCGTGTCCGGCCGCGTGATCACATACTCCCGCGCCGCATCGTCGAAATAGCCATACTGCATGTGAAGCAATCCTTTCCTGCGTTTTGCGTCAACCCTCTGAT
>JAULUH010000421.1:0-4330 GCA_032111745.1 Anaerolineae bacterium
TACCGTAAAGATGGGCTGGTGAACTTCATCACTTGAGATCTCACTTCAACCCTCTGCCCTCTCCCGGGTGTCACCATACTGACGCTGCCAGCTCAGCACAGGTGGAGTGTTGGGCAATGGCGAGTTCAGAGGGCAGGACGACCGGGGCGGTCACGGAGGGCACGCCCCTACGAGATGGTTGGGGGGCTTGGCGCGGGCCAGGGGCGAGATTGGCAGGAACAGCTGGCCTGGCGGCGGCGGTCACGCCAGGCTTGCCCCTACTGGAGGCGCCGCACTTCCACGGCCTGGGGGCCCCGAGGGGTAGCTTCAATGGCGAACTCCACCAGGTCGCCTTCTCGCAACATCTCCTCACCGGCGAGGCCGCTGCGATGGACGTAGATCTCTTTGCCCTCGGTAGGCACGATAAACCCCCACCCTTTGCGCGCATTGTAGAACTTCACCACGCCGCGGACGCGCCCCGCGGCCGGCGCCAGCAGCCGGCAGGCCGGGCAAAGCTCAGGCGACGCCGAGCTCTCAGCCTGCTCGGCAGCCGTCCACACAAACCGCGTGCCACAGCTGCGGCACGCCAGGATTCGGTAGTCTTCCAAGTTGGTCAGTCCTAATATTATGTCACGTTTCCTGCGCCGCAATCTTTTGACAGGACCAGCCAATGTGGATACAATATTCTTGCATTCGTTGTTCCAGTCGTTGTTGGCGACGTGGCCAAGTGGTTAAGGCAAGGGTCTGCAAAACCCTGATCGCCGGTTCAAAACCGGCCGTCGCCTCAGAGCTCATTGCCTGTAGCCCGCAGCACAGTTCTACGAAATGTGTTGCCGGCTATAGGCCATCTGCTGCCTGCTGGCGGCCGCCAGCTCCGGGGCGGTGGCGGAATGGCAGACGCATCGGTCTTAAAAACCGAAGGGCAACACCCGTGTGGGTTCGAATCCCACCCGCCCTACTCATTTGCAGGCCCGGCCCTTTGTTACAGGGCCGGGCTTTTTTGGGCACGGCGGGAGAGGGCATGAACGGCTCGGCGTGGCGTGGCGGTCGCCGCCAGGCCACGCCGAGCCGTTCATGCCCCTACGGTCATTTGGGTGGCGCCGTCTTGCCGGTGTTGGTCTTGCCGGACGTAGTCGCCGGTTTCTTGGTGGCGGTCGACGGCTTGGCTTTCGTGCCCTTGCCCGCTGAGGTCCCCGATTTAGTAGCGGGCGCTTTGGGCTTGGCTCCCGTGCTCTTGTTGGTCGTGGCCACCGGCTTCTTGGCCGCGGCCGGCGCCTTGCTCGCTGCGGGCTGGCTGGCGCCGCTCGCTGGCTTCTGGGTTGCTGCCGCCGGTTTGCCGGCTGGAGACTTGCCGGCACTTGCCGCGGGCTTCGAGGCCGCCGCTGTGGACTTGCCCGCTGCAGTCCTGGTGGTGGCCTTGGCCACTGGTTTCGGTGTCGTGGTCGCAGGCTTGCTCGCGGCCGCCTTTGTCTTGGCTGCTGGCAGCATGGCCGGCGCCGCCGGCTTGGTCGTAGCCGCCTTTGTCTTGGCTGCCGGTTTCGTGGCCGGCGCCGCTGGCTTGGTCGCAGCAGCCTTGCCAGCCCTGGCTGCCGGCGGCGCGGCAGCCGGCTTGCTGGCCGCTGGCTTGGCTGGAGCTCTTGCCTTGGCGGCTGCGGGCTTGGACGGGGCTTGCCGGGTCTTCCTTGCAGTTCCGGCTGCCACCGCAGTTGCAGCCAGCGCCGCCCCGGCGACCGCAGCCTGGGCGAAGTCGAAGCTGCTCTGCCCCGGCGCCTGCTCGAGTGCCGCCTCTTCCAGGTCCTCCAGACCAGAGGCGCGGGAGGGCCGGCTGGAGGATGGCCGCGAGGTGTCTTCACCCGGGCTGCGCCGGCGCCGGGAGCGGGTTACCGGCAGATGCAGTAACTTGGCGATGCCGTCACCCTGCGCGGGCTGGACCACCAGCTTACCCGTGGCCATACGCTTGGCCAGGGGAATCTCCTGATAGTCGATTTTGCGCAGAGTCCCGCGCCGGCTGGCGCTGAAGAACTCATCGCCCGGTGTGGCTACATGCGCGGCTGCCACCGCCCCGCTAATCTGGCCCAGGCGGATCGCCGCCACGCCGTTGCCGTGCCGGCCTTGGATCGGATACTCCTCCAACTTCGTGCGCTTGAAATAGCCGTTGGTGGTGGCGATGACCAGCTCCCCCTGGGCCAGGGACACACCCACGCTGACCACCTCGTCGCCGCTGCCCAGCTTGAGGCCCCACACCCCAGCCGCCGGCAGGCCCATTGGCCGCACCTCGGCCTCGCGGAACCTGATCGCCTGGCCCAGCTTGGTAACCAACACGATCTCTGAGCTGTCATCGCTAACGGCCACCCCGATCAACTCATCCCCATCTTCCACGTTCATGGCCGCAGGGGTGCCGATCACGGTCCACACCTCGCCAAAGGCCACTCGCTTGACCCGCCCCTCCCGCGTGGCCAGGATCAGGTATTGGGGCGAGCCCTCCCCAGCCCCCGCATCAGGCCGCGCTGCGATCAGGACGGCCACCAGCCGGTCGTTCCGGTTGAACAGCCCGAACTCCGACGGATGGATCTCGCTGCCGTCGGGCAGCCTGTGCACCGGCACCCGGCCCATATGGCCGCTGGCCGAGAAGAGCAGGATCTCGTCGTGGGAGCTACCGGCAACCATCGCCACCGGGGGATCGTCGGCCACCTTGTTGGGCAGCTTGCCCCGCCTCCGGTCCGCGGCGCTCTCCCGCAACAGCAGGCCATTGCGGCCCAGGGATACCAGGACCGGCTCCTCCTCAATCACGTCCCGCATGGTAAGGCTCTGACGGGAAACGCCTCCCTCCACGATGTGGGTGCGCCGTGCATCGCCGTAGCGTTCCTTGAGGGAGGCCAGCTCCTGCCGGATCACCCACAGGACCTTGCGCGGGTTGGCCAGTAGGTCCTCCAGGTACGTAATGCGTTGCAGCAAGGCCTCGTACTCCTCCCGCAAGCGCTTGCGTTCAAGCCCGGCCAGGCGCTTCAACGGCATGTCTAGGATGGCCTGGGCCTGGACCTCCGTGAACTTGAACTTGCGCATCAGGTTGGTCCGCGCAGTATCCGTCGACTCCGAGCGGCGGATGGTCTGGATCACCTCGTCCAGGTTGTCCAGCGCCTTGAGCAGGCCCTCCAGGATGTGCGCCCGCAACCTGGCCTTGGCCAGCTCATACTCGCTGCGGCGGCGAATGATCTCGCGGCGATGCTCCACGTAATGCTGCAACACGCGGCGCAGGCTCAACGTGCGGGGCTCGCCGTCTACCAGGGCCAGCATGCTCATGCCGAAAGTCTGCTGCATCGGCGTGAGCCTGTAGAGGTCCGCCAGCACCTGCCGCGCATCTGCGGTGCGGGTGAGCTCGATCACGATGCGCATGCCGGTGCGATCTGACTCGTCCCGCAGGTCACTGATACCCTCGATCCTGGCCTCCCGGGCCAGGTCTGCGATGCGCTCGATCAGGTTGGTCTTGTTGGTCTGGTAGGGCAGCTCGGTGACCACGATGCGGCTGCGGCCCCGGCTCATCTCCTCGATGTGGGCACGGGCCTGCACGCGGAAGTGCCCTCGACCCGACGCGTAGGCCCGGGCAATGACATCCTCGCGGTCTGAGCCAGAATCCTTGTCGAAGCGATAGAGGATGCCGCCGGTGGGAAAGTCAGGCCCCTTGACGAAGCGCATCAGCTCCTCGACCGTGACCTCTTCGGCCCGATCGTAGTGTTCCAGAAGATAGTCCAGGGCATCGCAGATCTCGGCCAGGTTGTGCGGTGGCACGTTGGTGGCCATGCCCACGGCGATACCGCTGGCCCCGTTCACCAGCAGGTTGGGCAGGGCTGCCGGCAGCACCGCTGGTTCTTTTAGGGTGTCGTCGAAGTTCGGCACGAACTCCACGGTCTCCCGGTCGATGTCCGCCAGCATCTCCTGGGCCAGGTTCTGCAACCGCGCCTCGGTGTAACGCATGGCTGCAGGGTTATCGCCGTCGATGGAGCCGAAGTTGCCCTGGCCGTCCACCAGCATGTAGCGCAGGCTGAAGTCCTGCGCCATGCGCACCATAGCGTCGTAGACCGCATCGTCGCTATGGGGGTGGTACTTGCCCAGGACCTCGCCGACGATACGGGCCGACTTCTTGTAGGGCCGGTCGGGGAATAGCCCCATGTCATGCATGGCATACAGGATCCGGCGGTGTACCGGCTTGAGGCCATCACGCACATCTGGCAGTGCCCGGGCCACGATCACGCTCATGGCGTAGTCCAGGTAGGCCCCCTGCATCTCCTCCTGGATATCAACCTGTTTGACAGTTCCAATCTCCATGCATCATACCTCAACCGAGCGCAGGAAC
>JAULUH010000422.1:0-5803 GCA_032111745.1 Anaerolineae bacterium
CCGAGCTGGGGCCCGCGATGGTCGGAGTGCTCAACCCGGCCAAGTGCTCGTATGTGCACCCCGTGGTCAACTGGTATGACGAGATCCCCCGCGACGAAGTGATCAGGAACACGTTCGCGGTCACGAAGGCAGGCGGGCATACCGCTGCCGCCTACGTCGCCACATCCGCGAAGATGTACCGGATCGATGCCGGAAGCGATGACATACCGCGCATGGTGTGGTCTGAGCCATACGACACCGTGCCATACGACACGAATAACGAGCTGTACTTCAACGGCGTCAAGCACGGGCAGTACGAGCTCGGCACCGGCACCACGCCAACAGTCCTGGGAGAAGGCAAATACGTGGCCATCACGGACAATGCTGACCCGATGAAGGTCGTGGTGTTCCGGACCGACGATCGGCTTGATCCAGGAGAGGACCGGATCGTCTGCGAGGAGCCGGTGTTCGAGGACCAGATTGGCCAGTCGTCCTCCAACTCGCTCGTCGGATCCCGGAACTCGCTCATCGCGACGAACAACTTCAACTACCTGTGGGACTGGGGAAATGGTGAGCTGGTCTTGCCCAGTGAGCCGGGCGCCGAGCGCATAGACATCGCCCCGAACGGGAAAGGCTGCACGGAGGTCTGGACCAACGACGAGATAATCACCACCACGTCTCCGAGACTGTCCACCAGGACCGGGCTGATCTACGCCATCTCCAGGGAAGCAGACCTTGAGACGGAAGGCCTGTACGCGTACTTCTGGGTTGCACTCGACTTCCGCACTGGCCAGACGGTCTGGAAGAAGCTTGCAGGCACAGGGAACCGATATGACACCTTCTACCCTGCCCTTGCGATCGGACCCAACGAAGCACTCTACACGGGTGTGTACGGCGGGATCATATCAATCAGGGACACGCCCTGAGGCTTGTAGATGAAAGGGAGTCACCTCCTGTTCGGATGGGGTCGGGCGCAAGATATTCAGAAAGGAGACTAGACATGGCTCATCATGATACGCCCCAAGCACCCAAATCGGGTGGTGGGAAACCACTGACTCGGCGTCGCTTCCTGCGCTGTCCATGAGCGACGACCTCAGCGGAAAACCGAAAGCCCAGACGAGCTACCGCGACACCTACCACGTCTGGATGAACCCGGTCCTGGACGATGAGTATTACTCTCGCTACTACTACCAGCTCCACCAGGACGTGGATGGTGAGATGATGAAGGTCTTCAACGCCCTTCAGAACTCTCGCTACAAGGACGATACGATCGTCGTCTTCACCTCCGACCACGGCGAAATGCTCCTGGCGCACGGTGGCATGCACCAGAAAATGTACCAGGCCTACGATGAGACGAATCGAGTCCCGCTGATGATCTGGTGCCCGACGTGGTTCGCGGGACCTCGCTCCTTCGACACGCTGACCAGCCATGCCGATCTCGTGCCGACACTGCTGGGACTGGCGGGAATCGACGGAACACGTCAAGAGGAGATCCGCCAGATTCTGGCGGTGAACCACAGCGACGCCGTTCCCTTCGTGGGCCGAGACTTGAGCTCCCTCATCACGGGTCAGGCCGACCCCGCGAGCGTCAACGATCCGGTCTTCTTCATGACCGACGACGATCCCACCAGGGGCCTTCATATGAACAGAAAGGGCGGGTTCGGGTTGGGCTACAAGCCGGTCGAACAGCCTGCCCATATAGAGACGGTCATTGCGCGCCTCGACGACGGCCGCCTATGGAAGTTCTCCCGCTACTTTGACAATCCGCAGTACTGGAGCAGTCCAGGACCCCCGGTAAAGCCGCAGGAGACGGTCGAGGACGTGCTTCGGGTGCAGATCGAGCCAGACCCCGGACCCGATGTGGTGCCGCAGCTGGTTACCGTTGCCTCTGCGGTGTGGGCCAAAGGCACGCCGGTGCCCGACGAATTCGAGATGTACGACCTCGACGACGATCCGATGGAGATCGTCAATCGCTACGGCGTCGCGGAGTGGGCATCACAGCAGCAGCAACCGGAGCAGCTTCTGAACGCACAGCGGACGCAGAAGCGTCTCTCTCCGTGCAGCGGCGTCGTGCCCGGCCAGAACTGCACTCCCTGGGAGGAGTGCGCTGCGGTGTGCAGTGCGTAGGGATCTGAGAGGCAGGACGCGGACGGCGTTGATCACGAATCAAGGCAAGGGGTCCCCAGGTCAGAACGACCTGCTGGGCCTTCCCGTGGAGCATGAATGGGCGGCTAAGGAGGAAACATCATGGCAACGCCCAACTGAGTAGGTCTTTCAAGCACACGTGAGCGCTGTTCAGGACAATGGCGCCATGATGGTGGAATGGTCGGCCGGGTCAGATGTGGGCCACCTGCCTCAGGCAGTGGACACCTAGATCATCCAGGGAGACAAGATCGCCCGCTACACAACCTGGTTCAAGTGGATCGCCCAAGTAAGCATGCTCGGAAAGGAGATGCAGCCATGAAAGGGAATGTGCTCAAGTCACTCGGGTTGGCCGTCGTGCTGGCGGCGGTCTCGTTGGTCATCGTGGCGTCCGGCGCATCAGCGGACAAGAAGGGGCCGGACCTGAACTGGCAGGAGAAGGTTCCGAAGTTCACGCAAGCCCTCGAGGCTTCGGGGTTCTCGCTCCATGAGGCTGAATTCGCCTACTTCGACTTCGTAGATATGAACTGCCAGGGCAAGATGTACACTACGCTGGCCAACAACCCCTGGCCGAATGCCTACATGGTCATGACGGATACGCAGCGACTGGAGGATCCCACACCTCCGTATGACGAGTCCTGGGACTGGGACAAGTTCCCCTGGTTCTGGCAACTGCGGGAGGACGAGGCCTTCGTCCTGGTCGGACAGACGCCCCCAGCGGCTCGTTACTTCAGTTTCCAGACGACTGCCCTGATGGTGCCCGGCGACGAATGGACGCCCACCCGGTGGAAGCCCGTGGGGATCAACGTGGGCGATAACACCAACAACCTGACCATCCGCACCATCGGCCCCGGCCCCTTCGAGGCCCCGATCGTCTACATCATCACGGGGAATCGCGAGACGGAGCGGCGCGTGCGGGCGGCTGCCCGGGCGGCCGGCTATCCCGACGCGATCATCAACGTCGAAACCGTTTCGTCCAGGATCGTGCCGCTGGGAATCGGCCCACAGGGGTCGGTCTTCGTCACGGCGGCTCGCGCTGCCGTGGCTGACGACAAGGGCGCGCTGAACGACTACATCATCAACGCGAATCTGTACATGAAGGCCTTCCGGCTCACGCCCGTTGACGACCCGTCGCGGCCACCCGGGCCGGAACCGGTGCTGCCCGTGGACCCGGAGCCGGTCCCCATCTTGCGCGTGAAGGGCACCGGACACACCGAGATGGAGCTCTGGCCGGCGGTACAGAGGCTGCGCAGGGCCATCCTGGAACGGTACGCGATGCCGGGCAGCCCCGCCTACGACTTCAAAGAACTGGACACCAAGATCTGGACGATGGAGATCCCCTTCCCGGAGGACGTCCCGGGCCCGCAGAGCTCCAGCATCACCGTTTTCGCTGAGAAACCATATGCCACGCTGCAGCGCGGCGCGTTCATGGGAGGGGGCACCCGCGACAACAACTATCTGGCGACCTATCCGAACTTCAAGCTTCTCCCTGAGGATGACGCGTTCGTGATCGTGTACGGCGTCAATCACCAAACGACGAACAAGGCCTCCTATGGCAGTTTCAGTCTGTATCTCGATGCGATAAGGTGGGTTGGCATCGGTACAAAGACGAGCCCCAACTTCGACGACCCTGATGGGGATGGCCCACTTCCCGCCGGCCAACCTGGCGACAGCGCTCGCTACTACCTGGGAGACGATCCGGACGCACAGTATCTGTATGCCTGGAAGGTGGCGCGCCACTGCAATGGCGAGCCATTCTGCATGGAGACGGCTGTGGAGAACACGTGGTTTGAGAGGCCCGCAGGCCCACCCTATCAATGCCCCTTGTGGCTGACAGCGGACGACGATCTGTTCTTCATCTTCCGCAACTACATGGAGCCGGCCACGGCTGTTGCGCCGGACGACAACGAGCTGGTGTACGACCGGGCGATCTATTTCGGCCCGTATGACTTCCCACCTGAGTGCCCGACAGGATGCACGCCGGAAGAATAGGCAGGCTGCACGCACCATCCAGCCGCGATTTGACCCGCTCCCCATCTCCAGCAACGGAGATGGGGAGACCTCATGACACGCGTGAGCGCCCGTCTTCGAACTCATGTCAAGAAGGAGATGCAACCACATGAACGGCGACGTTCGAAGACGATCTGTGTGTATGGCTCTGGCCCTCGCAACGATCCTGGCGCTGGTCGCGGCCGTTGCGGCCTGGGCCGAGGAGATTCCTCCGGGACCCGATATGGTGCTGCCCGACTACATCGGCCAGCCCGCGAAGGCCCACCCCCTGCCAAACTCCGGGGTGCCCCAGAATCCCAACATCGCACCCAACCCGTTTTTCACCGCCCACTCAGATATCTGGATGAGCGACACCGCCGACCTCGCCGGGCCGCTGGGCCGCAACCCGGTCGTCAGCTCGACGAGCCTGCCCGGGATAGAGAGGAACTCGTGGATAGCTGCGGGCGGCAATATAGCGTTCGACAGCCACGGCCGGCCGGTCGTCTTCGTGTACGACATCGGCTGGGCGAGTGTGGCGCTGCTGGACCCGGACACGTTGGATGTCGTGAGCTCCTATCCCCTCACGGCAACGCCGGGCATTGGTGGGGAAGGAGCCCAGAAATCTCCATACGCGACGTGGTCCGTCTACGGCTATCTCGACAACCGCGATCAGATCCACATCGTTTCGGAAAGCAAGAAGCTCCTCACGGTGGCCGAAACCGGCTCGCCAGATCACCCCGTGCTCAAACAGGTCGGCGAGGTTTACGACCTGTCGCCGCTCGTTGACCCAACCGGCGATCGTATCACCGCCGTCAACGTGGACTTCCAGGGCCGCTACTGGCTCAACGTGGGGACCTCGGCGAAGATCTACCTGCTCAACCCTAAGACTGCGAAAGCCCCATATACGGATCTGAAGTGGGTCTGGCTTGACATCGACGGGGACTACGACGAAGCCATAAAAAACGGCACGGCGCTCACGAGGGAGGGCGCGGCCTACATCGTAACCACAGAGGCGATGTACCGCGTCGATGCCGGCGCCGATGACCAGCCCCGCATCGTGTGGAAGGTGCCGTACGAGACCAACGGCGAGCAGAGGTCCGGGCAGGTGGAGCTGGGCTCCGGCACTACCCCGACCGTTCTCGGCGAAGGCAAGTACGTCGCCATCACGGACAACGCCGAGCAGTTGCAGATCGTGGTGTACCGGACTGATGCCAGGCTGGACCCAGGCGAGGAACGGGTCGTCTGCAAGGTGAAACTGTTCGAGGGCTACGGCGGCGCAGGGGCCAACTCCAACTCGGTCGTCGGCTCGCGCAACTCGATCATCGTGCAGAATACCACTGACTACTTGTTCGACTGGGAGACGGGGACGTTGACGACGCCGGGCCAACCGGGCATGGAGCGCATCGACATCGCCCCGAAGGCGATCCAGTCCGAGATCAACTTCAGTCCTCCAGGAGATGAAAGGAGACGCAACCATGAAAGGCAAGATGCGAAGGCGATCGCGGCGCCGGAGCCCTCTCCAACCATGATGCTCAGGGACACGCCCTGAGGCTTGTAGATGAAAGGGAGTCACCTCCTGTTCGGATGGGGTCGGGCGCAAGATATTCAGAAAGGAGACTAGACATGGCTCATCATGATACGCCCCAAGCATCCAAATCGGGTGGCGGGAAACCACTGACTCGGCGTCGCTTCC
>JAULUH010000422.1:5813-11633 GCA_032111745.1 Anaerolineae bacterium
CAGCAGCGGCCGCATCCATTGCATTGCCCCTCAGGAGCGGCGAAGCTGCATCCACGCAGCCGGACCCGGGCGACAAACCGCCTGCCCCTCCAAGGGGCAAGGGGCCCAACTTCTTGATCATTCTGTGCGACGAGATGCGCTTCCCGCCGGTCTACGAGTCCGACTACACCAAACAATACCGGCAGGACCATCTCGAGTTCCAGAACACGCTGCTCGCCAACGGGCTTGACTTCCAGCGTCACTATATCATGTGCGCGGCCTGCACCCCGTCCAGGGCGTCGATCCTGACCGGCCACTATCCGTCGCTGCATGGGTCCAGCCAGAAGGCAGGGGGGGGCGCCAAGGAACCCTGGGACCCCGACGTGTTCTGGATCGACCCGGCCAGCGTGCCGACGTTCGGCGACTATTTCCGCGCGGCCGGCTACCGCACGTACTGGCTCGGCAAGTGGGACGCCTCCAACGCGGACCTGTGGGTCCCCGGCACGCACAACCAGGTTGTGAGCTACGATCCCGACACGGGAGAACGCGATCCCGCCAGGGAAGCGCTCTATCGCACAGTCAACCGGCTCGACCCCTACGGCTTCTCCGGCTGGATCGGTCCCGACGCCGGCGTCGACGCGAAGTCGCCCCTTAACACCGGGTCTTCCGTGAAGTCAGGCCAGCGGGGTCGCGATATGAGCTTTGCCGAACAGGGCGTGGAACTCATCCAGGAGCTCGACCACGACCGCAGCGCCGCCCCCTGGCTGGCCGTCTGCTCGTTCGTGAATCCGCATGACATCGCGCTATTCGGCAATGCCAACGTTGAAAGCGGGAAATTCGCGTTCGAGATTGACGACGACGTGCCCAGCGGCAAGCCGGAGGACGAGAACTTCCTGTTTATCCGGGACCAGTTCTTGCAGACGTTCGGGGACAACCTCGATCTCAAGCCGGGCTGCCAGGCGGACTACCGGGACAATTACTGGTCATTTTCGGGCGGTATCGAGCCCGAGCCCTACTGGCGGTTGTACTACCAGCTCCACAAGAACGTAGATGCAGAGATGATGAAGGTGATGAACGCCCTCCTTGCCTCGCGCTACAAGGACGACACGATCGTCGTCTTCACCTCTGACCATGGCGACATGCTCGGAGCGCACGGCTACTTGCACCAGAAGTTTTTCCAGGCGTACGAAGAGACGACCCGGGTGCCGCTGATGATCTGGTACCCAAAGCTCATCACGGGCCCTCGCGCGGTGGACGCGCTGACCAGCCATGCCGACCTCGCACCGACGCTGCTGGGGCTGGCGGGCATCGACACGGAGCCGATCCGCCAGCAGCTAGCGCGCAGCCACACCGATGCCCGGCCCTTGGTGGGGCGAGACCTCAGCCCGTTGATCTTGGGGCAGGTCAACGCCGACAACGTGGACGCCCCGGTGTACTTCATGACCGATGACAATCCCACCCGGGGTCTGCACCAGAGCCTCCCGAGCGGGATAACGAACCGCTCGGTCGGCCAGCCCGGTTGTCTCGAGACGGTGATAGCGCAGCTCGACGATGGCAAGCTGTGGAAGTATAGTCGCTACTTCGACAGCCCTCAGTACTGGAGCAGTCCCGGGGACCCGGGAGAAGATGGGGTCGAGGACGTGGTTCTGGGGCAGATGGAGCCAACCAAGGACCCCGGATATGAGGGTCCGATTGCTGCAATACAGATCGTGAAGGCGACGCCGGCTCCCGAAGAGTTCGAGCTATACAACGTGACCGACGATCCGATCGAGGTGTACAATCTCTATAGCGCCACGGATCCCTTGCCGCAGCAGGCCCTGCTGGCGCAACTCCTCGAGGAGCAGTGCAAGCAGAAGCGACTCACCCCATGCAGCGGCGGCGTGCCCGGCCAGCCGGATTGTGGGCAGGCGGCGTGCAATTCATAGGGCCGCCAGGCAAAGTCGAGTCTGAACGGCGTCGGTTTTGGGTCAAGCAGAATGCTGTGGTGCGCTCTGTGGCGCACCACAGCATACCGGTCCGTAGAGCAAGCAGGGATGGCAAAGGGAGAACATGAACAGTATTGGGATTGTCCACCGTCCTCCTTTGGCCTTTCATACGAATTCACCTGGCCAGGACCGTGCGGTGTGTCGTAGAACTGCTCCATGGAAGAGGACATTGACGGGAGGGAGAACCATGAAACATTTCACCACAACTGCGATCACGTTGTGCCTGGCGGCTCTTCTGGTGGGGGCCTGTGTCCCGCTGCCGGCGCCGTCGACACCCCAGCCTGCTGCACTGGCCGCGGCTCCCGCGCCGGCGGGCGAGTGGCGGACCTACACCGATGCTGAAGTTGGTTTCAGCCTTCCGATGCCTGCTTACTGGACCAGCGAGGCCCTGCCCGACCAGACCGACACCCTCCACGGCGCGGCCTTCACCGGGCCGGAGGGCGGCGTCGAGGTGTACTGGGGGACAGGCTTCGGCGGCGCCTGCCCTGAGGGCACCGAACCCGTCCAGCTCGCGCAGGGCGAGGCGCAGGCCTGCCATGCAACGCAGGCCGACGGGACCGAGGTGTGGAGCCAGACCGGCTACCAGGTGGAGGGGGGCAACGCCTTCTCCGTTCGCGCGTACACGACCAACGCCGACCCGGCGAGCCATGATCTGATACTCCAGGTGCTGGGGACGCTCACGTTCATGCCGCTGGAGCAACCGCAGGCGGCGGCGGGAGCTATACGCCCCACCGGCATGACGCCCGATGGGCAGGAGGACGGCAACTGCGTCCTTCCGAGCGGTGAGATCTGCGGCGCCTGGCAGTACCATGGACGAGACCACGGATGTCGGCTGTGAGACCGGCACAACGGTTGCCGAGGATTATGACGCCCGGGGCAGCAAGTTCAACGGCCAGATCAACTGGGTCCAGCTGGACAAGGGCCTGAACGATTGCGACCACCCGATCACCCCGGAGGAACACCTGAAGGTGGCGATGACGCGGCAGTAGACAGTTATGAGAAGGAGATGCAACCATGAAAGGCAAGATGCGAAGGCGGTCTGTGTCTGTGGCACTGGTGATGGCGGCGATCCTGGTGCTGGTCGTACCCGTTGCTGCCTGGGCCGAGGAGATCCCCTGGGGTGGCCCGACGGACCTGCCCGACTTCATCGGGGCGCCGGCGAAGGCGCATCCAACGGCAAACAACGGGGTTCCGCAGAACCCCTTCCTGGCGCCGAACGCGTTTGCCCATGCCCACAAGGATATCTGGATGAGCGACAGCGGTAATGTCGCCGGGCCGCTCGGCCGCAACCCGATCGTACTCTCAACGACTCTGCCAGATACGCACCCGAACTCGTGGCTCACGCCATGCGGCAGCTATGGTTTCGACAGCCACGGCCGTCTGATCGTAAGTTGCTGGGGCGCGGATGAGGCAAGCATCGTCATGTTGGACCCGGATACGCTGGAGGTCCTGACCTACTATCCCCTCGAAAATGTGGAGTCGGGGCTGGTTGGGGAAGGGGCACAGAAGTTCCCCAGGGCGTTCTACTCGGTCTACGGTTACCTCGATAACCGCGATCAGATCCACCTCGTTTCCGGCGGCAAGAAGCTCATCACTTTGGGCGACGTCGGCTCACCCTCCAACCCGGTGCTTGACCAGGTCGGTGACGGTTATGACCTGAGTGAGCTCGTTGGGTCGGATGATCGTATCAGCGGGGTGATGGTGGACTTCCAGGGCCGCTACTGGATCAACATGGGGAACTCTGCGAACATCTACCTGCTCAATCCCGCGACATACAAGGACATCCGGGATGTGAAGTCGGTCAATCTCCACGGCGACGACGGGCAGCTTGAGTTTACCAGAAACGGCATGGCGCTCACGCGGGAGGGCGCCGCCTACATCGTCACCACGGAGGCGATGTACCGGGTTGATGTCGGCGCCAATGATCAGCCGACCATCGTATGGCGGCAGCCATACGACACCGTGCCCTCGGACACGAACGACGAGGAGTACGTGAACGGCGTCAGGTCGGGGCAACTGGAGCTGGGCTCAGGCACCACTCCGACGATCCTCGGCGAAGGCAAGTACGTCGCCATCACCGACAACGCCAGGCGGATGAAAGTCGTGGTTTTCCGGACCGATGCACAGATCGGCCCGCAAGAAAAGCGGATCGTCTGCGATGTGCCGGTGTTCGACTTCCCCGGAGGCGGCGCAGGGGCCAACTCCAACTCTCTCGTCGGCTCGCGCAATTCGATCATCGTGCAGAACACCTCTGACTACTTGTGGGACTGGGCTGACTATGACAACGCGCACTTGGATCATCCCGGCAAGCCGGGCATCGCACGCATAGACATCAACCCGAACGGGAGGGGCTGCACCAAGGTCTGGGAAAACACGGAAGTCGCCGCAGTCATGACCCTGGAGCTTTCGACGAGAACCGGGCTGATCTACACCCAAGACCGGAAGTACGACGACGAGAATGATGTCAACGCGTACTACTTTGTCGCGCTCGACTTCCGCACCGGTGAGGCGGTCTGGGAAAAACTGGTGGGCACGGGCGACAAGTTCGACAACTGGTGGCTGCCCGTTGCCATTGGGCCCAACGGAGCCCTCTACGGCATGGTATACGCTGGAGTCACGATGATGCGAGACACGCCCTGACCACGCCCCTGTTGTTCTTCACCCGACCGAATCAAACACGCTCATGAGATGAAAGGAGACGGAACCATGAAAGGCACAGTTCGGAAGTCACTCGGGGTGGCCCTCGTGGTCATGCTGGCCGTCCTGGTGTTCGCTGCATCAGCCAGTGCGAAGGCGCCGGACGAGGGCGATGGACCCACGCAGACGCTTTGCCCGCCCCAGGCCGACGGGTCGAAGCAGAAGGAGTGGTGCGCCCTGGATAGAGTGGGCAGTTTCCAGGAAACCCTGGAGGATGCAGGGTTCGGCCTGCAAGAAGGCAGATTCGCATTCTGGGACCTCGTCAAGGATACGTGCGAGGGCAAAGTTCCAGATGCGCTGGCCAACAATCCCTGGCCGAATGCGTACATTTCGATGTACTTCGAGCCGCATGAGGGCGTGCCGACGCCGCTCGTTGACGTCTTTTGGCAGCTCCGGGAGGACGAGGCTATCGTCCTGGTGGGCCAGACTCCCCCGGCCGCTGCGTATTTTAGCTACCAGAGCTTTGTGGCAGTCCCCCCCGGCGCTCCAGGGCGCATCGGCGCACCGGTCGGCGATACGATCAACATCGGGACGATCCACACGATTGGCCCCGATCGCGTCAATCAGCCGGTCGTCATCATCATCACCGGGCACCGCGAGACCGAGCGGCGCGTGCGAGCGGCGGCGCGGGCGGCCGGCTATCCGGACGCCATCATCAATGTCGAGACGATCTCACCGGTGATCGCGCCGTTGGGCGTCAGCCGAGATGGAGAGGAGGCGTCCTGGTTGGGCTTCGTGCACCGCGTCGCCGTGCCGGAGGACAAGACGGCATTGGAGGAGTACATCAGGAACCCGCCCTATAGGCTCTTCCGCGTCACGCCGGTCGACCCGGCAACCGGGGAGGTGGGCAGGGAAGCCGTGTTCGGCCCTGATCCCGAGCCGGTTCCCGTCCTACGAGTGCGGGGCACCGGGCACACCGAGATGGCGCTGTACCCGGCGCTGAAGCGGCTGCGCGCGGCCATTCTGGAGGTGCACGGCACTGACGGGAAGTGCGAAGGGGAGTGTAGGGAGCTGGATACCCATGTCTGGACGACGGTGACGAGAGAAGATAACCGAGAGGTTATCGTCGAGAAACCCTACGTCGGCCTGCAGCGTGGCGTTCAGTTGCTTGGGGCTGGCCGCGACACGAACTATCTCGCCACCTACCCGAACTTCATGC
>JAULUH010000423.1:0-8849 GCA_032111745.1 Anaerolineae bacterium
CTAACAAATTCGCGGCCCCGTGTTAAGCAAAATCGCGTTCCGCCTGCCCTGGAACCAAAAACCCGCGACCAAAAACTGGACATATTGATGACTATGCTATATGCTATGATGGATGAGAACAACCATTCGCCTTGACGATGACCTGTTGACTGAGGCGAAGCTCTATGCTGCCCGCTCGGGCAAGACACTCACTTCAGTGATCGAGGACGCTCTCCGGGAAGCCCTGGCCCGGCCACACCAGGCTGCCAGGCCCACGCCCATCCGCCTGACCACCGTGGCCGGCCGCGGCCTCCAGCCCAACGTTGACCTGGACGACTCGGCCGCTCTCCTGGCCCTGATGGAGACCTCCGCTGATCCTGCCTGACGTCAACGTGCTGGTCTATGCCCATCGGGAGGACGCGCCGGGCCACGTCGCCTATCGACAATGGCTGGAAGCCGTGATCAACGGCGACCAGGCCTACGGATTGGCCGATCTGGTGCTGAGCGGCTTCGTGCGCGTCGTGACCCACCCTCGGGTGTTCAACCCGCCGAGCACCATGGACCAGGCCCTGGCCTTCGCAGGTGAAGTCCGCAACCAGCCCAACTGCGTCCTCATCGCCCCCGGGCCGCGCCACTGGGACATCTTCACCGGTCTTTGCCGCACTTCGGGCGTCAAGGGCAACCTGGTCCCCGATGCCTACCTGGCCGCCCTCGCCATCGAATCGGGCAGCGAGTGGATCACCACCGATCGAGACTACAGCCGCTTTCCTGGCCTCAAGTGGCGCTACCCCCTCGGCTGACGTTCGGATAGTTCTGGCTCACCTCAGCTCGGGGACGAGCCACATCGCCTGGTACGGACCCAGATCCACCGCCAGCCGTCCGCTCTGCGCCGCCACCCCGCCACCTCCAATCAGATCCAGCCAGGACTTGCCACGGGTCAGCTCTCCAGGCAGGCTATCCATTGGCACGTCCACCAACTGGGCTTGGTTGGATACGTTCACCAGCACCAGCACCCCCGCGCCCTCCTCCGGGGTCAGCCGCAGCAGCACGAACATCTGCGGATGCAGTTCCAGCACCTGCTGCCGGCTTGCTGGATGGAAGGCCGCCTGCCCCTGCCGCCGGCGCAGCAGATGCCGGTAGCGGTCCAGCACCTGGCGGCTGCGCGATGTAGGGTCAGCTAGCACAGCCTCCAGCGCCGCCAGCTGGTGCTTCTCCCGATTGATCGACCGCGCCCGCCCCGTGGCCGCCACACAGGCCTGGCAATTGCTGGCACCCAACAGGCTGTGCACGTAGATCCCCGGCACCCCCGCCAGCGACAGCAGGATCACCTGCGCGGCCAGGAAGCGCTGGATGTCCATCTCCTGGTCCGGCCGCGCAGGGTCGTTCAGGAAATCGTAGAGCGTGATGTTGAGCTCGTACACGCTCCGGCTGCCGTTCGGGTTGTCCTTATAAGACACCCGGCCGCCGTGGGCCAGGGCCTGATCCACCAGGCCCTGGATCTCCCCTTCATTCAGGATATGGCGGGCAGGCAAAACCCCGATACCATCGTGTGAGGCGATGAAGTTGAAGAAGGTGGCGCCCCGTGCCGGCGCGGCCAGGCCGGCTGCCCACTGCGATAGCCGTTCGGCGCTGCCGGTCTGCAAGGCGTGCAAGACCAGGGGGGCCAGGGAGAAGTTGTAGACCAGCTGGGCCTCGTCCGTGCTGCCCCCAGGCAGCGGCTGGCCAAAGTAGCTGATGTTCTCGGCATGGGGTACGTTGGTCTCCGTGATCAGCATTACCCCCGGCGCCACGCTGTCCAGCACCGCCCGCCATAGCTTGACCACCGCGTGGGCCTGGGGCAGGTGGATGCAGGCGGTGCCGACCTCCTTCCACAGATAGGCGATGGCGTCCAGGCGGATCAGCTCGGCGCCCTGCGCCACGTAGTGCAATAGGACATCCGTCATCTCCAGGAGCAGGCGCGGGCTGGCGTAGTTCAGATCGATCTGGTCGTCGCTAAAGGTGGTCCAGACATGTTGCAGTCCACTGGCCGTCTCCACCGGCGTCAGCAGGGGCAGCGCCCGCGGCCGCACCACCATGGACAGGTCGGTGCCCGGATCGCCGGTGATGAAGTAGTCGCTATAGGGCTCGCGGCCGGCCAGGAAGCCCTCAAACCAGCTGCTGCGCCGCGAGACGTGGTTGACAACCGCATCCAGCATCAGCCGGTAGTTCCCGGCTATCACTGCGATGTCCTCCCACGTGCCCAGCCCGGAGTCGATCTGGCAGTAGTCCACCACGGAGAAGCCGTCGTCAGAAGTGTAGGGGAAGCAGGGCAGCAAATGTACGCCGCTGATGGCGCCGCCCAGGCGCGCCCGGAGAAACTCGTGCAGCGTGCGCAAGGGCGGAACGCCGGGCTCCTGGAACTGGTCCCCGTAGGTGATCAGGATCGCGTCGCGCTGGGTGAGGCGCTCTTCCGGGAGGCACACGTCCCGGCTCAATTCGGGATGCAGCTCCCGGAAGGCCGCCAGGCGCCGCGCCATTTCCGTCCAGGCTGCCTGCGCGGTCTGCTCGCCGTAGAGAAAAACCAGCTGGCTGCGGATACGATCCTCAGGACTCATGGATCTGGCCTGCCGTCAGGGTGGGGGATGATCTCGCCCGCGACCTGTTGCCAGCCCGCAGGCCCGACGCCAGGCACCCTGGTCACCACCAACCCAGGCGTGTCCTGCCAGGTGCTGTTGGGGCGCTGGACGAGATAGGCTCGGTCGACCGCGGCCAGCAGGGGCAGATCGTTGGCGCTATCGCCGATGCCGACCGTCACGATGTCCCCCAGCAGTCGTCGGAACAGTCCGTTGAGCACCCGCACCGCCTCACCTTTATGACTCTGCTGCGACGTGACCGTGTAAAAGCGGCCCCCGGACACGGCCACCAGGCCATCCCGGGCCAGCTCGCGCTTGAGCACCTCCACCTCCCGCGGCGATAACGGCGTCACGATCGTCTCGCTATACTCGCGCTGCCTAGCCCGCGCCGCCGCCATCGGCTCCAGCCCGGTGATCTCTGCTACCTCCGCCACGCTCAGATCGCCATAGCCCTGCACTGGTAGCCCCAGCCGGCCACAGGCCGCCGCCAGGGCCTGCCTGATCTGTCCGGCACCCACGCCCAGTACCATCACCCACGATCCAGTCACATCAGGCTCGCCCGGCAGCTCGAACGGGAAGTAGTCCACAGGTATGACGACGGCGCTACCATTCTCCACGATGAACGGATCCGGGATGCCTAACACCTGTCTCAGCTCCTCCTGCTCCGCCCGCGTCTTCGACGAGCACAATACCACCGGCACGCCAAGCCCAACCAGCCGCCCCACCGCCGCCGCGCTCGCCGCATAGCCATACGTCTCCAGGTCCAGTAACGTCCCGTCGACGTCGGTGTAGATGATGGGTTGTGGGTCTCTGGTCACCGCTCACCGCTCAGCCCTTCATAATAGTGTATCATAAACTCGCCCACCCGCTTACGCACCCGGGCCCAATTCAGCGACTCGCCGATGCCCTCCAGCTCGCGCTCGATCTGGTTGGTGACCAACAGCTGCTGGTTGAGCAGGGCAGAGATACGTGCCTCGTAGTGGTGCCGGGCCAGGGTGGCCTCACGGCCCTTCAGACGCTGCAGCTCGGCCAGCTGGCGGGCGTCCGGCTTGGACTGGCGCTCCAGCACCTCGTTCATTTCGTAGATCTCGCTGCGAATGGCCTGCAGCCCGGCGTTGAGCTGATCGGCGCGCTTCTGCTCGGCCTCGGCCTCCGCCGCAGTAAGCAGCGGCGGCATCGGCTGACCCTCCATGTCTGCATGCGGCATCAGTGGCGCTACCATGCGCGTGGCGTGTGACAGAAAATCGTAGATCAGCCGCGAGCGCGAGAGCTTGACCTTGATGGTCACGATCTCCTTGGATTTGGCCCTGATCTGCACCGTGCCCCCGGCCATGGGCAACTCGTGGATGGGCTCCTCGTTGAGGTTGGTGCGCCAGGCCTTCACCACCAGTCCGCCGATGCGCAGGTGGCCGATCGCCTCCTGGTCATAGGCGTTGTACAGCCGCAGGATCAGGCCATCCTGGGCCTCGGAGTGCTTCACAGCCGTCAGTTTCATCGAGCCCGCAGGCGCCTCTGTAGCCCAGGTCAGGAAGGACAGCTCCCCGGGCAGGCGGCCGGGATGGGCGCCGGTGCGCACGGCCCGCAGTTTCAAGGTGTGCCGGTCGGACTCGAACTGCGGGTTGGCCGTCCGCAGCGACGCCTCGTGGGGATAGATGCCGTACTCGAAGATCTGCACCCCCAGTCCCTGCGCCTCAGGGGTCAGGATATGCGGCCCCACATCGCCAGTGCGAGTCAGCAAGTCCGGCCGCGCCAGCCAGCCGACGCCGCGCAGCATGGTCAGAGCGATGGTAGGTCCCTCGGACAACACCTCGTATTCGTTGAGCCCGCGGCTGAACACGGTTATCCCGTGGCGGTTATCCACCAGGCTGATAAAGTTCTGGAAGGGATGCGAGTTGACCGGCACCGTGTAGCGCCCGGCCAGCATCAGCAGACGCAACTGCTCTGGCACCTGGGCATCGCCCGTATCCCCATCGATGGGGAAGGTGGCCGTGTCGAAAGGCATGCCGGCATGGGAGTGGTCTGTCTCCATGCCAGTGGGGAAGAGCACGCGCAGCCGGTGATCCTTGACCAGGTTGTGGACGATGGTGCGCACCTCCACGTGGCACGCATCCGCGGCCAGCTCCACAAAGCACACGATGGGCACCGGCCTGATCTCCTCGCTGCGCTTCTGGCGATCCTCGGACAGGCTGGCCGGCAGGTCGAGGCTGATGTCGATACGGAAGCGGGCCAGCAGTGGCCCGGCAGCCTCCAGGGACACCTTCGCCTGCTGGCCCTGGCTGGTGATCAACCGATCCTCCAGCGGATAGGAGTAGTCGTAGGTATCTCCTGCATCGCCGCCGTCCTCGAAATAGCCCAGGTTCCCGTAGGTGCGGTCGCGTGCCTTGTCGTGCACGTCAATGGTGCCATTGTCGTTGATCTGCACCCGCAGGTGCTGGTTCTCCATCCACTGCTCGGTCTCCGATGCCGACACCGGCGGCGGCCCCACCACCTCCCCCCCGTCCGGCACGACGTAGAAGATCTTGTAGCCAATAGATGGGATGTCCTCGGCCCAGAAGTAGAAGTCGGTCTTGACGCCGATGCGGCTTTGAACCTGGTAGGGCAACGCCTTGCCCTGGCCGTCCACCAGCGCATACTGGCCAGGCTCATGCTCGACATCCATGGATACCCCCATGACCTCGCTGCGCTGCCGCGACGATGGGTTGAACACCACGATGCCAGGGCCACCTCCCATTTGGGTATCCACCGACTGGGCGATGCTGCGCAGGCTCTCCGTGGAGATGATCCTGGCCATGCGCGCGACGTCGTCGAAACGCTCGCGCATATCCCGCGCGATGGGATCGATGCAACAGCCGCACAGGTCGTCGTGCGTGTGGTTGAGCAACAGTGTCTTCCATGACTTCTCGAAGCGTTCCGAGGGATAATCCGCGCCGTAGGCCCAGGCAAAGGTGCTGAACTTCTCCGCCCACCGCTCCAGCTCGCGCTGGCATTCGTTGTTCTGTTGGTTCAGGTAGCTGCGGCTGGAATAGACCCCCTTGAGCACGGGCGCGTAGCGGCCGCTATAGTGATAGCCCGTGAGCACCGGCAGCTCGGGCTGGCCCTCGCGTACCGCAGCCAGGTATTCAGGGGGCGTGCTCTGCACGGCGCGCAGCTCGGGGCCATGGGCTGCGTTGAAGGCCGCAATGATGGGCAGCACGTCGTCCGGCTCGGGCACCTGCTCGTAGCCGTTCATCAGCAGCACGTTGGGCGTGGCCGCAAAGCGCTGCAGAGTCCTGGTATGGGATAGGATGCGCTCCTGCGCGATCTCGCGGGTCATGCCCAGCACCATGGCGTTGCGATAGCTGTCCAACAGATAGATCCCCAGCACACGCGTGCCGTCCGGTGCCTCCCACCAGAACTCGGTGCGTAGCTGGTCGGGCGGCATCTCCACCCCCCGCCACACGAACGCCCCCTGGATGCCGAAGCCCGCCAGGATCTGTGGCGCCTGCGCAATCTGGCCGAAGTTGTCCAGGAGCCAGGCCGCGGCCATGGGCGTGCCGTAGGCGCGCGCCATGCGATCGCCGATCAACAGGTTGCGCACCAACGCCTCGCCGCTGACCAGGCTCCAGTCAGGCTGTAGATAGGCCGGCCCGATCAACAGCTGCCCGGTGCCCACGAAGTGGCGGATATCCCGCTCACGCGCTGCAACCTCGTCGGGCGGCAGCTGAGCCAGGTAGTCCTCGATGATCAAGGTCTGGCCATCCAGCACGAACCGGTATTCGGGTTGCTCGGCCAGGCGGGCAAACAGGTTGCTGAAAAAGGGTAACAGCCACCGGTTGGCATAGCGGGCGGTGAAGATCCACTCCCGGTCCCAGTGGTTGTGGGTGATCAGATGGATGGTGGTCGGGGGGATGTCGGGTTGGCTGTCGTTGGCTTTCCGGCTCATTGGGTTCCTTTCCGATCTGCCTGGTCCGCAACCTGAGCCATGGCTGCACCAATCAGGTCGCAGGTCTCGGCAGTTCACTGCGCTTGACGCTGAGCGTTCATGTCCGAGGATCCTGCTCATCAGGCAAGGCTGCCCGTGACCTGTCCTCCATGCCCAGCTCCGCCGCGCTGGTGGCTGGCGGCCGGGAGTCCAGCAGGGCAGCCGCGTAGGGTTGATCCTGAATCGCCTCGGCAAACGCGTCCAGGTCGAGGCTCGATAGCTGCGGATAGGTGCGTATCTCGGGCAGCCCCACGTCTTGGCCAGCGGGGTAGAGTTGCGCCATCTCTGCGGCCAATTCAGCCTTCAACTTCGGCGGACAGACCGGCGAGTCGTGGATCACCTTCACTGCCGCATAGGTCATCGCATCGACGTGTTCATCGCCCTTGTCCACGTCGTGCATGTGCGGATTGCGCGACTCGATCTGGAAAACCTCCACATGCCGCCGGATCATCTCCTGGCTCAGCTCAATGTCGGTCAGGCCGCCGAAGCGTTCGAATAGGTTGACATAGTGATAGGGCTCAATGGAGTACCCTGAGGAGTAGTCCAGCAACATGGCCAGGTCCAGGGTCATGGCGTGTTCGCCAGCATTGCCCGTGGTGATGATCTCCGTCTCAAAGCCCGAGTACTCAGAGATCAGCTGGTTCAGGAAACGGTTGGTGCTGCGAGAGGTACGGCCGTACTTGGCGAAGAAGAGACCCTGCTCCATGATCTTGGGCTTGCTCTGCCACGAGATGCGTACCATGGTGTAGGCCGACTTGCTCATGGCAAAGCCGGCCGCATACTCGTGGACGTATTCCAATACTGCACCAGGGAAGTAGTTGTCTGCGTCGACGAAGCCGATGGTCCGCTGGCCCGCCAGCCGCGCCAACACCGTCGATAGAATCATCCCCTCGGCCTTGCCACTGCGGATCAAGCCATCGCGCTTGTCAAGGATGTCCGCGTAGCCGGCGTTCTGAAAGGCTTGGGCCAGTACGGGATCCTTCTGATGCACAATCACCATGTGCTTCTGGGTGAACCGGCGATAGCGCTCGAACACGTCCTGCTCGATGGCGAATCGATCCACCGGTGACCGGGAGCTGGCGGAGCAGACGATAGCCAGGCAATGGTTGGGAATGCCCGCCAGCACTCCCTCCACCAGCCTGAGCCGCTCCCCGCGCATCGGCACCACGATCGCCATGTCCTGCTCGATGGCCAGGCGCGCCTCGTAAGGGATCGGCTCGACCACGGCGTCAACCCCGGGGCCTTGCCACCGCGCCGGACCCGAGTCCAGCTCGAAGACCTGCTGCACGCCATGCACCAGCACTGCCCCCAGGCGCTCCGTATGATGCGGTAATCCTATGCGCATCGACTCATACCTCCCTTCCGGCACGGTCCAGCACTGCTTCCACCACCGGTGTGACTGCCTCCAGGGCATATCGTCCCCGGGCCAGCTCGTAATTCCACTCCACCATCCGCCGCCGCCGCACCGGGTCCATCATGGCCTCAATCACGGCTTCCACCGTCTCATCGCCTATGGCCCGCAGGTCGCCAGGATCCCCGGCAGCGTCGATCTCCACCAGGTCGAATCCGGCCGGCCCAATATCGGCGACGTACACGTCGTAACGGTTGACCATGGCCGGTAATCGGAAATAGATCGTCTCCAGCAGTGCATTGCCAAACCCCTCGATCAGGCTGGGATAGGTCACAAAATCAGCATGCACATACGCATCCCACAACATAGTCATGCTCCTCCCACCCACCTCGTAGGGGCGGGGCTCCGTCCCCGCCCCCATGCGTGCGCCACCCCCCGCCGCAAACCGGTCCGCCGCATAAATCAACGGCACTCCCGCCTGCTCCGCCAGGCCCTCCAGCTTCCGCAAATAGCCCAGCCCCTCGTCACCCGCGGCATGGCTGATCACCAGCACCGGCTCCTTGCCCATCAGCCTCTCCCGCCACCGGGGCTCCCGCAGCCGCCGCACCAGCTCGATAGATAGCTCAATGCCCTTGCGTGCAATCACCCGCGTCGGCTGCAGGATCACCAGGTGCTCATCCCCCAGCCCCAGCTCCGCCCGTAAGCCGGCATTGTGGCTGGAAAGGCCCGGCGCCGCCGTGGCGTAGTCGAAGACATTGGGCAGCAGGGTCGCCTCAACACCCTTGCGCTCCCGCAGCGCCTGCTGCGCCAGCGAGTTGATTACCAGGTGCTGCACTGTGGGCAGCACCGGCGGGAAGCAGCGCGCCAGGATCTCAGGGATGCAGGTGACGGCAAAGCGCTCCCGTTCCCAGGCCAGGTCGTGGTTGTGGGCCAGGGTCGGGATGCC
>JAULUH010000424.1:0-2424 GCA_032111745.1 Anaerolineae bacterium
TCTTCGTGACTCTTCGCGCCTTCGTGGTCCAGACGGCCCTGATCTTCGTGACTCTTCGCGCCTTCGTGGTCCAGACGGCCCTGATCTTCGCGACTCTTCGCGCCTTCGTGGTCCAGACGGCCCTGATCTTCGCGGCTCTTCGCGCCTTCGTGGTCCAAACCGCCGGCTCATCTCCGCCGCAGCAGGAGGTAAATCCCGCCCACGATCAGGGCCACGGGCCAGGCGTAGCTGAAGAACTGCAGGATTGTGATGCCGAAGTCGCCGCTGAGCAGGGCCAGGCCCACGGCGCCGATGATGCCGCCGGGGATCAACGGCCACCACTGGAACCCCTCCCCGGTCAAGGGGGACAGCAGCGTGATCAGCAGCCAGCCGGCGGCGAAGCCCAGCATGAAGACACCGCCCTCGTTGATACCATCGAGGAAGGGTATGGGCTGCAGCATCAGGAACATGCCCAGGCCCAGGCCGGCCAGGATGCCGCCAGGGATGACCAGCCCAAAGGTGCGGGTGACGATGCCGGTGACGATGAAGATGAGGGCCAGGCCGCCAAACATCAGCCAGACCAGGTTGCCCAGATCGATGAACTGCAGGGCCAGGGCCAGCAGGCCAATGGCCACCAGCATGACGCCTACGGCCAGGCGGTTGCGATTGGTGCTGGTCTCGCCGGGGAATTCCTGGGTGCCGGAAGGCAATTGAGGTGCCATGGTAGAGTCTCCTTACAAGGTTTGATAAGCGCTTGCGGCCAGGCCGCAGGAGGCCGGCCGTTTGTGTGATTGTTCACGCTGTCTATAGCATATCACGCCCCGTGCCAGGCTCCATCCGGCACCTGGTGAGTCTTCCACCTATCCATCTGGCTAGCTCATACCCTGCCCATGCCTGAGCCAACCGTCGACGACATCCTGAACTACCTGCCCCTCTATCCCCATATCGGCACCGCGGGCCAGCCTACCCGGGAGCAGTTCCCGGCCATCCGTGAGGCGGGCTACCAGGTGGTGATCAACCTGGCCATGCCCACCTCGGACAATGCCGTGCCCGAGGAACCGGCGCTGGTGGCCGCGCTGGGCCTGGACTACATCCCCATACCCGTGGTGTGGGAGAGCCCCACCCTTGAGGACCTCCAGCGCTTCTTCGCCGCGCTGGAGGCCAACGCCAGCCGCCGGGTGTTCGTGCACTGCGCCCTCAACATGCGGGTGTCCGCGTTCATGTACCTCTACCGCGTGCTGCGGTTGGGCGTCTCCCACGACGAAGCATACTGGGATGTGCTGGCCATCTGGGAGCCCAACCCCACCTGGCGCGCGTTCATGGCCGCAGCGACAGGCCTGGAGGACCTACCCTGGTAGCGTGGCGGCATAGAGCCCGCGCTCCGTGGCCGCGATCACCCGGTCCGGCTGTAGGGGATCGAGCAGGAGGTCGTACACACGGCGCCCGGCCAGCCCGCCGAAGCGCCAGCTGGCCCCGCGGTCCGCGCTGAGCCACACCCCGCCCCCCTCCGTGCCGGCCCATAGCCACGGCTCCTGGCCGCCGGGCACTGCGAGCTCCCCCAGCTCCCACACCGTGGCCGCCGGCACATCATGCACCCGCTCCCAGGTGGCGCCGTAGTCATGGCTCACCCACAGCCCATCCGCGGCGCCGGCCCAGAGCGCGCCGCCCGCGGTCTCGAGCAGGCTATGCACCGTCTGCGCGACCAGGGGCCCGGGCAGCAGGAACCAGCTCTCCCCGCCATCGTCCGTGCGGTAGAGCCCCAAGATGGTGGCTATGGTGGCCTGCCCCGGCGTGGGGTGCCACAGCACGTCCAGCGCACTCAGAGTCTCCAGCCCGTTGTGCAGGGGGGCTATCGTGTCGCCGTTGTCCGCGCTGGCGGCCACGTTGTTGCCCCAGGTGCCGGCCCATAGCAGGCCGGGCTCATCCGGGTGGGGGGCGACGTCGAAGAAGTGCACCCCGTTCAGGCCCCTGGCCTCCTGCCAGGGCACCGGCGTCGCGGCGGGGTCGTCGGCGAAGGCCAGGCCCGCGCCCCGGGCCAGGAACAGCCGGCCGGTCTCGTCACTCCTCTCTGGCGGGGCGAAGGCCATGTCCCACACCGGCCAGGTCGGGCTGGCCGCTTGCCAGCTCCGGCCGGCGTCCGTGCTGCGGTAGACCCCGGCCGGCGTGCCCGCCAGCCAGAGGGCGGGATCCGTGGGCGCCACCAGCAGGCCCGTGACTGCGGCCGGCAGCCCCGGGATGGGCTGCCAGGAGGTGCCGTCGCCTGACCACAGCAGGCCAGGCGAGCCGGCCGCCACCAGGTAGCCGGGCAGCGCCAGCAGCGCCGTCACCTCCTGCGCGGCCAGGGAGCCATCGCTCACCCGGCGCCACTGCCCCTGTTCGAAGCGCCACAGCTCGCCCCCGATGGTGCCCACCAGCGCGCCCTCGCCGCAGCAGCGGGCCACGCCG
>JAULUH010000425.1:0-6347 GCA_032111745.1 Anaerolineae bacterium
CACACCGAGTTTGTGCTCAAGCAATATTGGGCCATGTTCCGGGTCGGCGAGGCCCGCCTGGGCCTGGACACCGCCCTCGGCTACAGCAGCCGCTTCGAGGCTCACGAGCTGGGCCGCACGTACCTGGCGGACGGTTACCTGCCGCCACCCTATCCCTTCGACGTCGAGGACCGGCTGGTCGTCACCCGCGATCGCCTCGGCGACCTGCCAGCCTTGTAAGGCGACCACACACAGGAGAGAACGAGCATGCCTCTGACTTTGAAAGACACAGGAACGCTGGGTTCAAAGGCGCAGGCCGTCAACGGCAATGGCACCCTGCAACGCTGCGTCTCGTTGGCCAACGGTGCCCTCAGCCCTGACCAGCGGGTCAACTACGAATTCGGGCTGGTGCTGGGCGTCGACGACTTTCGCCAGGAGCAGCTCTATCACCTGGAGAAGCACTACCAGCACAATCGCAGCCTGCACGGCTACGGCACCGTGTTCGGGCTGGGGGTAACGGCAGACCGGCCGGCGGACAGCAGCGACGAGATGCTGATCACCGTGCAGCCGGGCATGGGTATCGACCAGTTCGGGCGGCCCATCGTCATCCCGGACGAGCAGTGCGCCCGGCTGGGGGCCTGGTACGCCCGCCAGGTGCAGGACGGCAAGGCCCCCCCCGGAGGCGGTACCCTGCGCGCCTACGTCGTGGCCGGCTACGACGAGTGCCTCGACGCCCTGGTGCCCATCCCCGGCCAGCCCTGCAGCAGCAGCGACACCACCCAGGCCCCCTCGCGCATCCGCGATGCCTTCACCCTGGAGCTGCGTTGGGAGGCGCCTCGCATGGCCGCCTGGGACGCCGTGCGCGCCTTCGCCGACCTGCTCGGCGCCGTGCGCTTCGTGCCGGGCCTGCTGCCGGAGCACTCCTCCGAGGCCGAGATCACGGACCTGGTGCGGGACCTGGTCACACCGCCCACGATCGACCCCTGCGCCCAGGGCGCCGGCGTGCTCCCCGGCTCGCCGCCCACGGTGCTGCGCCTACCCCTGGAGACCGCCCGCGAGGCCCTGGATCGCATCTTCGCCGTTTGGACCACCGAGGTGCGGCCCCACATCCAGCACCAGGCCAGCCTGCTCAACCCCGGCAGCGATACGGAGGTCGAGGCTGGCATCCTGCTGGCCTGCATCGATTTCACCCCCGCCCTGGCCTTCGATCCCTCCGCGCCCAAGATCGACGCTGCCACCGCGACCGACGGTGGCCGGCCGGTCCTGCTGCACACGCAGCTGATCCAGGAGTTGCTCCTATTGGCTGCCGGTGGCGAGGCCGCTGCCGCCAAAGAGCTGCATGAGTTCGCCACCCTGCAGGCGTTGGGCAGCCACGAGCTGCGGGTCTGGATCCACCACCCGGCCCCGCTGGCGTTCACCGGCAACCCCGCCGCCGCCCTGGATCTGTCGGCTGATGGGGTGCTGTTGAAGATCGCCGGTGTCCAGCCCGTGCCCGGCGCTGACAACCTCTTCGCCATCACCACAGACGCCGCGCCAGCCCATGAGATGGCCCCCGGAGCCCGGCTGGCGCTGGCCGTCGATCTCACGCAGGTGCAGGAGAATGGCGGCGCGGCCTTGCTGGATGTCCTGGACGCCGCAGACTACGACTACCTGGGCCGGGACGGCACCACGCTGACAGTCCTCGGTCTGGTCGAGCGCATCCTGCCCAGCCGCGACCTGGCCACGGTGACCACGGTTCAGTCGGGCGATGGCCCCGCCACCCTGCGCCTGTGGTTCCACACCGACCAGCCCGTGCAGCTGCCCAAAACGATCGACATCCTGCGCGGCCAGGGCGGAGCCACGTCGCCCTTCGCCGCCAACCCTGTCCCCGTGCTCAGCCCCGCGCCACCTCCTGCCACCGCCCGCTTCGCCTTCCAGTGGCAGCTAACGCCACCGGCCACTGCGCCGCTGCGGAACGGCGAGCCCCTGATCATCCCCTTCGACACGGCAGTTGTAAAGGTCGGTGCTGCCAAGACCAGCCTGGCTGACGTCGTCGAGGACGGCCACCTCTCTTTCCTGGGCTACGACGGGCGCCAGACCATCCGCGTCTACGCTACCGTCGCCATGCCTCAAGCCGGCCAGCCCCCTACCGGCCCCTCCATCGAGGAGATCCTGCGTGAGGTGGCCGTGCGCGTGCCGGCCCTGCCCTTCGTGACCATCACCGCCACCCGCGGCTTCTTCAATGACAGATCGGGCGTTCGCTTCGAGCTGTGGTTCCACCTGGACCGCGTGCCACCCCGCGACGAGAACCGCATCGAAAAGCCCCAGTTCGTGGTGTTCGCCGAGGTGGAGTTTGCAGGCACCCCGGTCGGGTTGAGCGTAGACCTGGTCGGCCAGCGCCAGCACAACGTCTTCCTCGCCTTCCTCACCGACGAGGAGTGGCGAGCCCAGGCGGAGCTGTCGCCCTACCTGCGCTTTGTCTTCCCGACCCCGGATAATACCATCTTGACCAGCGACATGGGCGACGTGTCCCTGGCGGACTTCATCGCCAAGGCCGCGGTCAAGTTCGAGGGCCACAACGGCGAGGATCTGATCGTAGCCTACGTGCGGGCACCCGAGCCCCAGGGAGACTTCTGATGAGCACCACCCAGCTACTCGAAGCCAGCTTCCTCGACGGCCTGCGCATGCCCCACTACTTCAATGGCCGGCTGCTTACGGCCGAGGACCTGCGCGCAGACCAGGCCGCCACCCTGGCCCGGCTGGCCTGGCTGGGCAAGGCCGCCGGCCACGGTGTCGTAGAGGGGCTCATGGCGAGCCAGGCCGGCAATACGGCCGTTCAGGTGACCGCCGGCCTCGGCCTGAACCGCGCCGGCCAGGTGGTGCGCCTGCCCGGGCAGGTCACGCTGAACCTGGTCCCGCCCAGTGGCACCGCGGCTCCTGGCGAGGACGCCGGCCTGTTTGCCAACTGCACCTTCGAGCCGGCAGGCAACGGCTCCGGCGCCCTGGCCACCGGTGCCTATCTATTAGTCGCGATGCCGGTGAGCCGGCTGGAGGAAAAAGCACCTCTGAAGGGCCTGTCCGGCAGCACGCTTCCGCCCGGCTGTGCCGCGCGCTGGGAGGCCGACGGCGTGCAGTTCAAGGCCATCCGGCTGTCCGGCTTCGGCACAGGGGGCAGTGGAGCCGGTGACAAGAACCGCCAGAACCTGCTGGCCCACTGGTGCTACGGCAGCCAGGCTCTGCGCCGGCTGCCCCTGGATCCCTTCACCTTCGACGACCTCCACGGCGGCCTGGCTCAGCTGGCACCCACTGAGCTGACGGAATGCGACCTGCCCCTGGCCGTGTTCTACTGGCAGGGCACCAAGCTGGCCTTTGTCGATGCCTGGGCCGCCCGCCGGCGCCCAGTGGCCCCGTATGCCCTGGACACCTGGCAGGGGCTGCTGAGCGACAACCGCGTGGCGGTCGCCCAGGCCCGCTTCCTGCAGTTCCAGGGCCAGCTGGATAGGCTGCTCGCCGTCGGCGGCGCCGGCGCCCTGGTGGCCGCCGATCACTTCCGCTACCTCCCACCCGTCGGCTACCTGCCCATCCGGGCTCCGGACTTCCTGGTGCAGGTGCTGGCGGAAGAACTGCTGAGCGCCGGCAGTTTCTCGAAGCAGGAAGCTCTGGTGCAGAAGAACACCCTTGGGCTGGCCCGGCAGGCCCTGGCCGTGAAGGGCGGGCAGACTGACATCCTGGCCGCCGTGCGCAAGCGAATCGGGCTGGACGGCTTTGATCTGCTGAAGTTCTTCGGCACGGCCCTGCCCTCCGATGTCTACCTGATCGACGGGGAGTCGGTGGACTTCTACCTGCAGCACTCCTGGTTTGACGAGGCCATCGACCTGCAGGTCACCCCATCCTTCGACGTCTACCTGGTACGCGATGTCTGGCTGCGCCTGGTGGGCAACGCCCTGCTGGCCGAGCTGGATCAGGTCCTGCCCGCGCTGGGAGTGTCGTTCACCTCCCGGGCGGCCCTGCGCGACCGTGTGGCCAAGGCCATCCCTCCCGCCCCGCCAGGGGGCAAAGACGTGCCGTACGCTGTATTCGTCAAGCGTATCGCTGCCATGGTCAAGGTGCCGGTGAAGGCCGGCGCCGAGCCCACGGGCATCACTGGTGAGATCACCATCTGGCATAGCTACGATGAGGTCCGGGCCGAAGCCTTGAAGAAGCTGGTGGAGCAGGCTGCGGCCAGCAATCCCGGGGCCACGATCGACCTGGTGGCGCAGACACCGGCGGACCTGGCGGATAAGCTGGTCGTGGCCGTTGCCGCCGGGGAGGGTCCGGACCTGGTGCTGGCCGGCAACGATCGCCTGGGCGAGTGGGCAGAGGCCGGGATTATTCAACCCATCGACGAGCTGGCCACCCCCAGCACGGCCATCCTGCCCATAGCCCTGCAGAGCGTGCGCCTGGCGGGCCAGACGTTTGGCGTGCCCCAGTCCCTCAGCCAGGTAGCCCTCTTCTACAACAGGGACAAGCTGCCGGAGCCTCCCGCCACCCTCAAGGAGCTTCCCTCCGTCATTCGTGAGTTCAAGCTGCCCGTGAGCCTGGCCAACACCCCGTACCACGCCTTCGGCTTCTTCACGGCCTTCGGCGGCCAGCTCATGGATGCCCAGGGCCGCTGCACCGCCACCGAGGGCGGCTTCGTCGATGCCATGAATTACTTCCGGCAGCTTCAGGAGATCGGCGTCGAGTTCGTGCCCGCGGACGTCGCCGCCGAGCGCTTCGAACACTTCGATTCGGCGCTCATCGTCGATGGCCCCTGGCACATCGCGCGTTTTCGCAGCTCCCATGAGAGCTCCCTGGCCGCGGCACCCCTGCCCGCCGGCCCGGAGCTTCCGGCCCGCCCCTTGCTGGTGGTGGACGCCTACTTCCTGATCGCCAACAGCGACAACCCGGCCAATGCCGTGAAGCTGGCCGCGTTGCTGACCGATGTCGAGGCCCTGGCTACCCTGGCCTCCGAAGCCCTGCTGGTGCCTGCGCGCATGGATGTGCCGGTCGAGGACCTTCTTGATAGTTTCCGCGCCGCCGCCGCGGCATCCACCATCTGGCCGCAACTGCCACAGTTCGATGCCTGGTGGGGGCCCTTCCAGCAGATGATGCTGAGCGTCCTGGACGCCGGCGCCAACCCGGCCGGTGAGATCAAGAAGGCCTGCGCCCAGATGGACAAGGTCAACGGGTTCTAGCCATGGTGGGTGCACGGGTAGCAGCAGAGGAGAGATCCACCCTGGACTGGTACGCTCCCCGGCCAGCGTATGCAGGTGCCCTATGATCCCGGCCACTCGTGATCTCGTCGGGCGGCTGCAGGTGCACTGGCAGGGCCAGGCGGAAGAATCCCGGTCGCCGGCCCTGCGCCTTCGCGTCGAGCGCCAGCTTGGCCGCACCGATCTCCGGCCCCCTGGCCTGCCTGCTGGTGCCATCCTGGTCATTCGCCGGTTGGACGCTCGCTCAGGCCTGCCGGCCACGGGCCCTGTCTCGCATGCCTGGCAGGGCCAGGTCCGCGACCGCATCGCCGAGCACTACCAGCAGGCCATCCGTCCCCTGGGCGGCCGTCCCGCAGCCGGCGCCGGCAGCGTGCTCTTCGCCGACGAGGCCGAGCTACTGGCCTGCCTGACCTGCGACGTGCTCGCGGGTCGCGCCTGGACGCAGTGGTATTGGCAGCGCCTCTGGCCCGGCCTGCCGCGCGCTCCCGGGGCCGCCCTGGCCGCAGCCTGGGCTGAGCGGGCCGCCTTTCTCCCCGCCGCGCTGGCCCAGGTGCCGGACGCCCAGGCGCAGGCCGCCGTTGGCTCCCTTGACCGGCGGCAGCTGAGCCGCGTCGTCCACGCCCTGCACGCCGCGTTCCAAATGCCCGACCTGGTGTTGCAGCCCCTGCCGTCTGGCCATACGGATGCCACCGCCACCGCCGGCCTGGACGGGCCGCACCAGCCGGACCCCATCGCCCCCTGGCTGCCCTGGCTGCCCGAGCCATACGGCGGCCCGCTGGCGCCCCAGGCCCGCTATCTGTTGGGTCTGGCCCTGGCCCTGGCCGAGGCGCCCGCCTACGCCCGCAGCCTGGCGTTTGCCCGGGCCTCAGCCGCCTGGCTGGCCCATGCCCTGGCCAGCACAGCTGCTCCACAAATCCACCAGCCGGCTGCCGGATCACCGGTGGACCCACAGGCTTCCTCCCTGGACCGGGCCGAGCCGGACTCCCCAACCCCGGCGCCTCCCGCCGGGCCGGGCATTGCCACCTCTCGTCAGACGTCCGGCCGGGCAGCAGCTGGCGACGACTTCGAGGTGCCGGAGCGCAGCCCGGTTGAGCGACATCCGGCACCGCCTGAAAGCCTGCCCGCTACCACAGCCATCGCCCAGGGTGAGGCCGC
>JAULUH010000426.1:0-17506 GCA_032111745.1 Anaerolineae bacterium
GGCAGAGGTGGCCGGCGACTACGGCGTCATAGGTGGGCACAGGGAGGCTCCTGGGGTGTGGGCGTTTGGACCACGAAGGCACGAAGGGGCGGGGGCGTTTGGACCACGATGGCACGAAGGTCCACGGGCGTTTGGACCACGATGGCACGAAGGTCCACGAAGGCACGAAGCGCGAAGGGCGCGAAGGGGGAGACGGGGTGGTTTGGGCCACGATGGCACGAAGGTCCACGGGCGTTTGGACCACGATGGCACGAAGGTCCACGAAGGTCCACGGGCGTTTGGACCACGAAGGCACGAAGGTCCACGAAGGTCCACGGGCGTTTGGACCACGAAGGCACGAAGGTCCACGAAGGCACGAAGCGCGAAGGGCGCGAAGGGGGAGGGGCGGTTTGGGGCACGAGGGCACGAAGGTCCACGGGTGTTTGGACCACGATGGCACGAAGGTCCACGAAGGGGGCGAAGCGCGAAGGGCACGAAGGGGGAGACGGGGTGGTTGGCTGCTATCCCCGGGTTTTCGCTGGTTGGACCCAGGTGGGAGCGGGTTAGCGGTGGTAATACTTTGGGTAGTCGGTGCATAGGAGGTAGAGGGGTGGCTCGTCTTCGGCGATGGTGGGAAAGCGGCCGACGGGCTCGTAGAAGCGGTTGTCGGTGTTGTCGTCGTTGACCAGGGAGACCTCGCCGACGAGGACCTGGCTGCCCTCGGCCCAGAAGGCGTGGTAGAGGCGGGTGGGCAGGGTGATGCTCTCGCCGGGGCTGAGGACGACGGTGCTGCCGGCCGGCACGGTGCGCTCGACGCCGTCTAGGCTGACGGTCACGGGGGTGTCCGCCAGGCCGTCATCGTCCGTGGAGTTGTAGAGCTGGATTGCCAGCTGGCCGCCGCCGCGGTTGATGATGTCCTCCGTTTTTCGCCAGTGGAAGTGCAGGGGGGTGACCTGGGCGACGTCGACCACGAGGATTTTCTCGGCGTACAGTTTGCCACCGCCCCTGGCGAGGTTGGCGGGATCGCCGTTGCGGATGGTGAAGATGAAGAGGCCGGTGTGGGCGTAGTCGCCGGAACCGAAGTCGGTGATATCCCAGCCCAACTGGCGGTCGACGATCTCGCGGACCTCCGAGCCCTTGTTGGCCCAGATGTCCGGGGTCCAGTAGGCGAAGGGGGGCAGGTGGAAGCCGTGCTGGCGCATGAAGGCATCGGCCTGGCGCATGATGTCGTTGATCTCGGAGCGCTTCATGGTTGTCCTCCGGTGGTGCCTGCTCAGAGCTGGTGGTTGAGGCTGGCCAGGGTTGGATAGATCTCGGCGAAGAGCCGGGCTTTGGCCATGTACTGCTGGTGAAGGTTGCGGTCGGGCTGGTAGGTCTGGCGCACGCGGACCATATGGCCCAGGGCGGCCGGTACCGACGAGAAGGCGCCGGTGGCCACCCCGGCCAGGATGGCGACGCCCAGGCAAGGGGCCTCGGCCACGTCCATGGCGAGCACGGGCCGACCGAAGATGTCGGCCTTGGTTTGCAGCCAGAGGGGGGAGCGGGCGCCGCCGCCAAAGGCGCGCAGCTCACGCACGGCGATGCCGGCGGCCTGCATGGCGTCGAGGCTGAGCTTGATCTCGTAGCTGACGCTGTCCAGGATAGCCTTAAGGATGTGGCCGCGGGTGGTGCTGAGGTCGAGGCCCAGGATGGCGCCCTTGGAGGCCGAGTCGGACCAGGGGGTGCCGCTGCCGACGAAATGGGGGAGGATAAGGATGGGGGAGGGGCCGGGGATGGCCTGGGCCAGGAGCAGGTCGTAGACGTCCTGGCCGGTGCGGGTGGCCTCGGCCTGCTCGGCGCGGCCGAAGGTGTCGCGGTACCAGCGCAACAGGGCGCCGCCGGTGGAGACGTAGCCCAGGACCATGTACATGCCCGGCGCGGTATGGGGCGCGATGGGCAGGTTGCTGTCCAGCAGGTTCTGGTCCAGCACCAGGCGCGGGGAGGCCACGCCGACGCATTCCACGGTGCCGGTGGAGTCCATGGAGATGCCCTCGGCGATGGCGCCGCAGCCCAGGGCGCCGGCCGGCTGGTCGTGGCCGCCGGTCACGGCGACGACGCCGGGGGGCAGGCCGAGTGCAGTGGCGGCCGCCGCCGGGATCTCGCCCAGGGGCGAACCGGAGGGCAGGGGCGGTGAGAGGCGGCCGGCATCCAGACGGGCCAGCTGCAGGAGCTCCTCGGACCAGGCCAGCCGGTTGACGTCGAAGGCCATGGTACGGGTAGCGAGGCTATAGTCCATGGCCGGAGGGAGGCCGAGCTGATGGAACACGAAGTCCTGCATGCACAGGAAGCGACGGGCAGCGGCGAAGATCTCGGGCGCGTGCTCCCTCAGCCACATCAGCTTGTTGACGGTGTACATGGGGTGGAGGGGCATGCCGGTGATCTGGAACAGGCGCTCCTTGCCAACCTGTTCAGCCCACCAGCGCATTTGAGCCCCGGCGCGAGTGTCGATGGCGGTGATGAAGGGGTAGAGGAAGCGCCCGTCGGCGTCGACGGGCACGACGGACTCGCCGTGGGTGGCGACGCTGAGGGCGGTCACCGGGTCGTTGGTAGTGGCCACGGTCACGTGACGGATCACGGCCGTGACTGCCGCCCAGACCGCGGTGGGGTCGAGCTCCATCCAGCCCGGCTGGGGCTGGTGGAGCGGGTACTCGCGATAGGCCTGGGCCAGCACGTCGCCGGAGAGGCTGAAGGCCACGGCCTTGCAGCCGGTGATGCCGATGTCCAGTCCGAGTAGGCTCATGGTGATGCTCCCGGGTGCCGTCAGCGCCAGCGACCGTAGCCCAGCTGCTCCAGGTACAGGGCCATGCGGGCGATCACGGCCTCCTGCCAGATCCCACGGCGGCGGCGTTCCACGACGGCCCAGCCCTTGGGGCCGAGGACACCCTGGCAGTGAGCGCGGACGTAGTCGTCCGCAAAGAAGCGCGGGCCCAGCAGGCCCTCGGCCTGCCAGCCACGCAAGGTCTCCTCCGGCAACAGGTTGCCCAGGTTGTGCAGGACGTCGGCGGCGATGGCCTGGCCGCCCAGGCGTTCGAAGATGGACCAGACGTTGAATTTGACGATGCCGTCGCCGGCCAGGCGGGGCAGGTCGGCATCGTTCAGGCTGGAGGAGCCATGGAGCACCATGATGGGACCGACGCGATCGCGGATGGCCCGGGTGAGGTCGCCATGGTAGTGGGCGCTGGCGGCCGTGGCCCGGTGCTCGGTGCCCAGGTTGGGCACGATCAGGGATACCCCGGTCTCAGCCAGAAAACGTTGGGCCTGCAAGGGGTCGGTGAGGTGGCCCTCGGTTGTGGCGGCGTCCTCGGCCTGGATGATCTCGTCCACGCAGCCCTCGACCAGCACCTGGTGGCCATGTTGTGCGACGAAGGCGGCGGTGCGGCGGATGTTCTCGTCGAAGGGGTAGTAGGAGCAGTCGTACATGATGGTGGCAAAGCGATCCAGGCAGCGGGGGATGATCTCCTGCTCCAGGTCGGGTAGGGCGTGGTCCAGGTGCAGCATGACGCTCAGGCCGCGATATGGGCTATCGCCGGAGAGATAGGTATCGACGTCGGCCAGCCAGGCATGCAGGCCCAGGCGGGCGTCGCCGGTGGCCGTGTAGTGCTGCAGCTGGGGCTCGATGGGATAGTTGGCGGTGGCCGAGATGACGATGGGGAGGCCGGCCAGACCGTGCTCCTGCGCGAAGGCATGGGCGGCCTGGAAGATGGCCTCGGTGGTGCGGCGGTTCTCGGTGCAGAAATTGACCAGGCAGATGCCGAGCTCGGCGGCACGGCGGTAGATCTGGTGGGCCTCAGTGGGGTCGGTAATCAGGGGCATGGATGTTTCTCTCAGGGCTGTAGAAGTTGGATGTAGCGAGCTACCTCGGCGCGCAGGCGGGTTTTGCCCGCCTGAAGCACGTCGGCCGGCTTGCGCGAGCCCATGGCCGTGAGGTAGCCGACGTCAGGGGGCAGGGCGGCAATGGCGGTGGCGACGCCTTCCAGGAAGGCGCGCTTGAGGGCTGTGCCGTAGTTGAACTTGGCGATGCCCAGGGCGATGGCCTGGGGGATGCCGTCCTCGGGGAAGCCGGTGCCGCCGTGCATGACCAGGGGCACGGGGGTGGCCTGATGGATGGCGGCAAGGCGGGCCCAGTCGATGGTGGCGTAGCCTCTGGTAAGGGTATGCACGTTGCCGACGGCGACGGCCAGGGCATCGATGCCGGTCTCGGCGACGAAGCGGGCGGCCTCGGCGGCGCCGGTGAGGTGCCCGGCGCCGCCGCCCAGCTCGCCGGAGGCATCGGGCAGCTCGCCCAGCTCGGCCTCCACGGCCGCGCCGAGGGCATGGGCCACCTGGACGACCTGGCCGGTCAGCTGGACGTGGCTGGAGTAGGGCAGTGCGCTGCTGTCCAGCATGACGGCGTTGAAGCCGGCGGCCAGGCCGCGCACGACCTGGTCGAAGGTGGTGACCTCGTTGAGCAGGAAGGCGACGGGCACGCGGGCAGAGGAGGCAGTGGCCAGGCCGAGCGCAGCCAGCCGCTCGAGGCCGCGGTCGGCGAACCAGCCGGGGTCCATGGTCACGCCGCCGAAGCCCAGGATCACGGGCGCGCGGGCGGCCTCGGCGGCCTCCAGCACCGCCTCCAGGGAATAGACGTCCCAGGCCTCAAAGTAGCCGACGGCGTAGCCGCCGGCCCGGGCATCGGCCAGCAGGTCGTTGAAGGGTACGAGCATAGCTCCTCGAGTCGGGCATGAGGTCTGAAAGCCAGGCGCAGTGCCTAGCCCTTGACAGCGCCGAAGGTGAGGCCGCGCACGATGAAGCGCTGGGCCGTAAGGGCCAGCAGCGCCGGAGGCAAGATGGCCAGGAGAAGACGAGTAGCGACGAACCAGAACTGGATGCCCTGGGTATGCTCGACGCCGGCGATGACAACTGTGATAGGCTGGGCTTTCTGGTAGCTAAGGACCAAGGCGAAGAGGAATTCGTTCCAGGAGAAGGCAAAGCAGATCACGGCCGAGGCCGCGATGGCGGGCGCGGAGAGGGGCAGAGCGATGTGCCAGAAGGCCTGCCAGTGGGAGGCGCCGTCCACGTAGGCGGACTCCTCCATCTCCTGAGGCAGGTCCTTGAAGACGTCGCGCATGATGAGCACGGCAAAGGGCAGGGTGAAGGTGGCGTTGGCCAGGATCAGGGCCAGGATGTTGTCGATCAGCCCCAGGGCCTTGATGACCAGGAAGAAGGGGATCACCGTGACCACGGGAGGCAGAAAGCGTTGGGAGAGGAACCACATGGCCATGTCCTTGTTCTTCCAGCGGCGGAACCGGAAGCGGGCCAGGCCGTAGCCAGCCAGGGTGCCCAGGGAGACGGCGATGAGGGTGGCGCCGATGGAGAGAACCAGGCTATTACGCAGGGCGCGGCCGATCTCCGGCCAGCGGTTGGTGAATTCGCTCTGCCAGTTGGCCAGGGTGGGCTGGAAGTGCAGGAAGGGGATCAGGGACACCTCGGACAGGATAACGCTCGGCGGCTTCAGGGAGGTGACGATGGCCCAATAGAAGGGGAAGAGGGCCCAGCTGACGGCGATGAGCACCACCAGCCAATACAGAACCTGCCCTATGCGCCTAGGCTTGTGCTGGGTCATCGTGGCACCTCTATTCGTACTGCTGCCGCAGCCGGTTGAAGAAGACGATGGCGATCACCATCATGATCAGCAGGAGGATATAGGCCAGTGCCGAAGCGTAGCCGGTGTTGAAGTTGCGCAGGCCCACTATGTAGACATAAAACGAATAGGTCTGAGTGGCGGCACCAGGGCCACCGCTGGTCATGCTGAAGGGGATGTCCAGCACTTTGAAGGTCTCTACCAGGCGCAGGATGATGACGGTGAGCAGGATGGGTGCCAGGAGGGGAAGGGTGATGAAGCGGAAGAGGTCCCAACCGGAGGAGGTGTCCAGGTGGGCTGCCTCGTAGACCTCCTCGGGCAGGGATTGGAGGCCAGCCAGGAGCACCAGGAAGCAGAAGGGGGTCCAGATCCAGACATCGACCAGAATGATGGCAAGCCGGGCCAGCCAGACCGAGGAGAACCACTGGGGTGCATTGACCATGCCCAGGGTACGCAGGACCGTGTTTACCGGGCCCACCTCTTCGTGAAAGATAGTCAGGCCAAGGTAACCTACGGCCACGGCGGAGGTGAAGAGGGGCAAGGTGAAGATAGAGCGGAAGATCCGCTGGCCGCGCATTTCGCGGTTGAAAAGCAGGGCGAGGCCGAGGCCCAGCAACACGGTCAGGGTTACGCTGGCCACCACAAAGAGTAGGGTCACGCCAAGGGAATTCCAGAAGCGGTAATCGTCGAAGGCGCGCAGGTAGTTGTCCAGGCCGACGAATTCCTGCGCCTGGCCGAGGCGCGCGCGGTGGAAGCTCAGGCGCAGGGAGTAGAGCAAGGGGAAGATAGTAAAGAAGAACACCCAAAGAATGCCAGGCAAGACGAAGAGGTATTTGACGCGGCTCCTGGATGGCATGGCTCCTCGCTTCCGTGCCGTGCAGCAAGCAGAGGCACACAGCAGCAGGTTCTTGGTTGGCGACGGGTATGCGCTGCGGGCAGCTGGCAGATGATGGCAACAACAAGGTTGCCCAAGGGACAGGATGCTCCATTGGAGCATCCTGCCCCGGCTATGGAATCAGGGACTCACACTCAGGGCGTATAGCCGATGGACTCCTGGTAGAGCTTCAGCAGGTCCTCTCGGCCGATATCGTCGATGATGCGGTTCCAGTCCTCGTAGGTCCGATCCAGGGCCTCCTGGGGGGTGACCTGGCCGGTCACGGCCTCAGACAGGTGGACATCCCACACTTCCTGCATCTCGGGCGTGCCGGGGATGCGCATGTAGTTCTGGAAGATGGGGTAGTTGAAGAAGTTGTCCTGATAGGCACCGATGAACTGTTCGGCATCGCTGGCATCGTAGCCACCAGCCACATACTCCTCCACGGTGGCGGTGCCGTAGGGCTCGAACCAGTCGTAGGTGGTGCCGGGGTCAATGCCGGTCCAGCCGAAGGCCACGTTCCAGTGGTTGATCTCCGGCGTGGCCTGCCAGGCCATGAAGTAGTAGGCCAGGTCGGGGTCCTCGGCATAGGTGGAGATCACCGGGTGCCAGGAGCAGCCTACCTGGTTGCCGACCATGTTGGGCTCGTCCAGGTTGAGGAACTGGCCGGTCTCGCGATCGAAGGGGGTCTTGGTGCCGGGGATGCCGCGAGCGCCCAGCAGGCCCTGGATCTTCGACTGGGTGGGATCCTGGACCAGCGAGCCCACATCGCCCCAGGAGAAGGTCATCATGGCGTTACCGGACAGGAAGTCGGCCCAGGCCTCGCCCAGGCTCCAGCCCCACATGGCGGGCGATCCGGCCTTGGAGAGCTCGATCAGGGTTTCCAGGGCCTTGACGTGGCCAGGGGAGTTGATGAGGGGCTCCATGGTCTCCGGATCGAACCAGTAGACGTTGTGGTACTTGGTAACTTGGGTGGGGTCATCGCCAGGAGCGGGGATGACCACGTAGGGTGCGGACATGGCCATAAAGTGGAAGAAGCCCTGGCCGGCAACCTTGAGATGCAACGTGATGCCAGTGTCGGCGTCGCCATCGCCGTTCCAGGCCTTGCCGTTGCAGAACTGAGCGATTGTCAGGACGTCATCCCAGGTGTCCATGGCCACCGGCATGTCCTCGCCGGTTTCGGCCTTGTAGGCCTCCAGCCACTGGGGATCCTCGAGGAGGTCCTTGCGGTAGTAGAGCACCTGGGCATCGTGGTCATTGTTGCCGCCATACCAGGTGTCGCCCCACTTCATCAGGTTGGCGACGGCGGGCGCAATGGACTCGCGATCCCACTTGGGGAAGCGCGGATCGTCGAAGTACTGATCGATGGGGACGGTCCAACCGTTGGCGATGTAGTCGCCGTAGTAGTTGGAGCAGTTGATGATCATGTCGTAGGTGCCCGTGCCGGTGGAGAGGTCGGTGAAGATCTTTTCCCGCAGCTCGGCGAACGGGATCTCGACGATGTCATAGGTGGCGCCGGTGAGCTCTTCGAACTTGGGGCGCCAGAAGTAGAGCGGGCCGGAGATGGCGCCGCGCTGGCCGGCGGAGTAGACGCCGATGGTGAACTTCTTGCCCTGCCAGGCGGGATCAGGCTGGCCCTTATCGGCGGCGTCAAACGCCGCCTGGGCGGTTCGGGCTTCGTTCTCGTCGGTGGTGGGGAAGCCCATGATCATCTGTTGCTGGGCAGCCGGCTCGGGGGTGGGGGTGACTTCAACGAGCTTTTCGACCACCACAGTGCGCTCGACAACCTGGGGGACGGCGGCGGGTGCGGCGCAGGCGGACACCAGGGCCGCCAGGATGGACAGGATCATCAGCACGGAAAGGGCACGTCTCATCTGAGTCCTCCTTGACTCGGTCGCGACAGCAGGCTCAGCCACAAGGCGTGGGCCAGTCCTGTCGCCGCAGGAAAGCCTGTGCTCTAGCGGTGTGGCGTGACCGGCGCCGGAAGGGATTTCGATGGTCTTTGTCACCTCCCTGGAAAGTGGAGCAGCCAGGCAGCCTGTCGTCCAGGCAGGTTTACTGGCCGTACTCCGTGGTGTAGCGGGTGCGCAGTTTGCGCACTTCGGCCTCGGGAATGATGTCGGGCTGGCCGAGCTGGAGGGCGTAGTGGACGGTACGGGCGACGTCCTCCACCATGACGGCGGCCTTAACGGCGGCCTCGGCGGTGGGCCCGACGGTGAACACGCCGTGGTTCTTCAGGAGCACGGCGGGCGAGTCGCCGATGGCCTCCAGTACCACGCGGCCGATGTCCTCGCCGCCGATGAGGGCGAAGCCGCCGCAGGGGATGGGGCCGCCGAACTCATCGGCGATGGCGGTAAGGTAGACCGGGATGGGCCGGCCCAGCGCGGCGAAGGCGGAGGCGTAGGGCGAGTGGGTATGCACCACGCCGTTGACGTCGGGGCGATGCCGGTAGATGACCAGGTGGCTGGCCGTGTCGGAGGAAGGCTTGAGGTCACCTTCGACGCGGCGGCCGTCGAGGTCGACGATGACCATATGCTCGGGGCGCAGGTCCGCGTAGCGCACGCCGGAGGGCTTGATGGCGACGTAGCCCGTGGCGGGATCGCGGGCGCTGATGTTGCCGCCGGTCCAGGTGACCAGGCCGTTGCGGGGCAGCTCCAGGTGGAGCAGGTGGAGCTGTTCACGGAGGGATTGGAGCACGGGTGTTTCTCCTTGGGGGTCTCTAGGGGTTGTCCCGGCTGAAGCCTCGACTCCGTTCGCCGGAGGGGGGGCTTGGCCTGGCCGGCTGAAGCCTCGACTCCGGTGCTCAGATTAGCTAGGCTGGCTGTTTGGCGCTGAGGATCTCCGATTTCAGGGCCTTGAGGCGTTTCATGACGTCGTTGGTGCCGCGGCCGAAGTAGTCGTGCAGGGTGACATATTCGGCGAAGAGCTGGTCGTAGACCTTGTTGGCCGCCGGGTTGGGCGTGTAGCTTTCGGAGCGCAGCCGCGCCATGTGCTTGCTGGCCTCGACGATGGTGTCGTAGCCGCCGGCCGCGCGGCCGGCAGCCACGGCGCCGTGCATGGCGGAGCCCAGGGCACCGCCCTGGCTGCTCTCGGCCACTTTGATGGGGCGACCGGTGACGTCGGCGTAGATCTGCATCAGGAGCTGGTTGCGATCGGGCAGGCCACCGGTGGCGACGATCTCGTCGACGGGCACGCCGTTGGCCTCAAAGGTCTCGACGATGATGCGGGTGCCGTAGGCGGTGGCCTCGATCAGGGCGCGATAGATCTCCTCGGGCGTGGTAGCCAGGGTGGCGCCCAGGAGCAGGCCGGTGAGGTCCACATCGACCAGGACACTGCGGTTGCCGTTCCACCAATCCAGGGCCACCAGGCCGCTTTCGCCGGGGAGGAGATGTCCGGCCTTTTCCTCCAG
Source organism: Anaerolineae bacterium (assembly GCA_032111745.1). Classification (GTDB taxonomy): domain Bacteria; phylum Chloroflexota; class Anaerolineae; order JAAEKA01; family JAAEKA01; genus JAULUH01. The sequence goes on from JAULUH010000426.1 coordinate 9,919, forward strand.
AAGCTCATGGATTGTGATGCCGCGGTTGGCGGCTTCGGCCTCGTAGGCGGCGGGCACACAGTGTTCGGTGAACCAGGCGAAGTGATCGCCCACGCAGGATTGGCCGGCCTCGTAGCCGAAGAAGCCGGGGATGATGCCGTCCTCGACGTAGCCACACATGCCCGGCACAACGTGCTCCTCGGTGCCCAGGACCATGTGGCAGTTGGAGGTGCCCATGATGATGACCATGCGCCCGGGTTCGCTAACGGAGGCGGCAGGCACGGAGACGTGGGCATCGACATTGGCGATGGCGACGGCTGTACCGGGCAGCAAGCCGGTCCACTCGGCGGCTTGAGGAGTCAGACCGCCGGCTTTCTCGCCGAGGTCGTAGATCGTGCGAGACATCTTGTCGTCGACGATGCTCTCCAGGCGGGGATCGAGGGCCTTGAAGAAGTCGTTGGGCGGGAATCCCTCGCGCTTGGACCAGATGGCCTTATAGCCGGCGGTGCAGGAGTTGCGTTTCTCCTCACCGGTCAGCTGCCAGACGACCCAGTCAGCGCCTTCGATCAGGCGATCGGCGGCGGCGTAGACGGCCGGGTCCTCGTCGAGGATCTGCCAGGCCTTGGGGAAGAACCACTCCGAGCTGATCTTACCGCCGTAGCGATCCAGCCACTCCTGCTCCATGCGGCGCGCCATTTCGTTGAGCTTGTTGGCCTCGGGCTGGGCGGCGTGATGCTTCCACAGGTGGACCCAGGCGTGGGGATGGTGGCGCCACTCAGGCAGGAAGCAAAGAGGCGTGCCGTCGGCCCTGGTGGGCATCATGGTGCAGGCGGTGAAGTCGATGCCCAGGCCGACGACGTCTGCCGGGGCGACGCCGCTCTGCTTCAGCACGGCGGGGATGGCCTGCTTGAAGACCTCCAGGTAGTCGTTGGGATCCTGGAGGGCGAAATCCGGATCCAGCCGGACGTTGGTGCCGGGGAGTCGATCGTCGATGACGCCGTTGGCGTAGCGGTGGACGGCCTGGGCGACCTCGCAGCCGTCGGCCACGTCCACCAGGATGACGCGGCCGGACTCGGTGCCGAAGTCCACGCCGATAGCGTACTTGGTCATGCGAACCTCCAGAAGCGGATGAACCGCAGAGAGCGCCAAGAGCGCAGAGGGGAACCCTGGACCGGAGGAGCCGGAGCCGAGGGAACCGCAGGTTAGGCAAAGCACGCAGAAGGTTGCGCCTGGCTCGACGCCAGTTGCCTTCAGCGCAGTGTTCAAGCCTCCAGGATAGCCGGGCGGGCGATGGCTTGCCCATCGATGGTCACGGCGATGGTGGGCCAACCAGGGATGGCACTGATGATCTCGTGGCCATGCGGGCCGACGAGGATGGTATCCTCGGACTTGGTGCCGGTGATGGAGGGGTTCCAGGCGTAGGCCTGGCCTTCCGAGACCACCTCGACAGAGTCAGGGGTGGCTACCAGCTCACGGGGCTCATAGGCGGCGATGCCGCCCTGGTGATGGAGATGCCACTCGTCAGCGAAGCCGGTGGCGGCGTAGGCGGCCACGGCCTCGGCAAAGATGTCGCCCAGGCGCCGGCCGGGACGGGTGGCGGCGATGAAGGTGGCGTCGACGGTGGCTACGGCCGCGGCCTTGTGCTGAAGCTCGACTGGGAGGCGGCCGAAGTGGACCAGACGGGTGAGGGAGCAGACCAGGCCGGCGCGCCGGCCGCAGAGGACCAGCATGGCGTAGCGGTCCAGGGTCTTGGCGGTGGGGAGGGGATGGCGGAAGGCAAAGATGCGCTGGTCGGTGGCGATCAGGTTGACGATGGCCTGAACGCCGCGGCTTTCGGCGGCCCGAGCCAGCAGGGCGGCGATCTCGTATTCCGTCAGGCCCGGATGGACGGCGCGGATGGCCTCGTCCATGGCCGCAGCGCAGAGACGGCCCAGGTCACGGAAGCGCTCACCCTCTTCGGCGGTCAGGTCACTGCGTAGACGAGCAATGTCGGCCGACACGTCCACCACACCGGGCATAGGCATGTCGGCGCCGGCGCGCCGGCCCTCGGCCAGGCCGGCCAGGGGATGGCCGGCGGCGGGCCAGGGGCTAACTTGAAAGCGCCAGCCTTGCGCAGCCAGACCCTCCTCTTGCTCGAAGCGAGGGGCTTCGATGGTGTTGGTAATGAGGATATGCTCGCTGGGGGTGATCAAGAGAGCGCCCACGCCATCGGTGGCGGCGGTGTTGATGTAGGAGGCAGCGCCGCAGGTGGCCCAGGCGAAGCTGCTGACCCGCGCCAGCAGGAGGGCGTCCAATTGCCGCGCGGCCAGCAGCGCCCGCAGGCGATCTAGTTTGAGTTGAAGCTCGCGCATAGTCGGTAGGTCCATGTTACCGGTGGTGGTAGACGCTCCAGCCCAGGTACTTGCCGAGAGCTTCGTCGAGGGCGGCAGCGGTTTGGGACAGATTGATGGCGACGTGGTGTTCGTAGCCGTTGGTGCAGATGTGGTGCAGGAGCTGTTGGTAGTTGGGGATTCGGACGACGCCGTAGCCGCCAAAGGTCATAAGGGGGTCGTCCGTGAGCTCGCCCTGACCCAGGTAGGCCATGACCTGGCCGTGGTAGTCGTCGGTGGAGATGCGACAATAGGTGAACGGCTCGGCACGTACCCGGCCGTGGACCGTGCCCCAGGTCTTCTGGCGCTCAATGGTGTTGGAGAGGATGTCGTGGTCGAGCATGACCACGTTGGATGTCGTGCCGGCGGCCTGCTCCACGAACACGTCTTTGGGCAGGTTGGAGCAGTGGAAGATCACGCCCTTGTCGGGGTCGTCGCCGTAGTTGTTGTTCCAATCCACCAGCGCGCTGGCCTTGCCAGAGGCCAGCGCCAGGGCCTGCATGGCCACGGTGCCGGCAACGTCCGTTTCGCAAGCGGAGGACATGAGGTTATTGCTCATGATGCTCATGAGGGTGCAGGGGACGACGCCGAAATACTCTTCCATGGAAGTCCAACACTGCACGGCGGTGGCCTGGAGGTCGTTGGCCTGCATCCAGTCGTCGACGACGACGCCAAAGCGGGCCATCTTGTCCAGGGAATCTGCCGGGGCACGCTCGGTAGCGACGTATTGCTTGATGCGCTCCAGCTTCTCGGTCACATGGCCATTGCTGCCGCGGAGAGCTTCGGCGCGACCGAAGGCTTCGGATAGATCCAGGGTTTCCACGGTGATGCCGGAGCGCTCCAGGAGCTTTTCGCTGAAGCGCACGGTGTTGAAGGCAGCAGGGCGAGCGCCCAGCAGGCCGATACGCAGGTGGCGCAGGCCGCGCACCACCTGGCAGGTAGCGGCGAAGCGATGCAGATCGGCCCGGAAGGCCGCGCTGGTAGGATCAACGGTATGGAGGGCGGTGAGAGAGAATTTGATGCCATACTGGTGCAGGTTATTGCAGGCCGACATTTTGCCGCAGAAGGAGTCGCGGCGCCAGTGGAGGTCCATGCGGTTCATGTCGTCGGGAAAGGCCTGCACGAGGACGGGGACATCCAGGCCGGCCCAGCGCAGGGTGTTGGCGATGCTGCGCTCCTCGCCGAAGTTCGGCAGGGTGACCAGGACGCCGTCGATCTCCTCCCGGTGTTTCTTAAAGAGATCGGCACACTTCTGGGCGTCGGCATAGCTCTCGACGCTGCCAAAGGTGGTATCTTCAGGGGTCAGGGCCACGACTTTGATGCCCTCCTCGGCGAGCACGTTGAGCACGGTGGTACGGCCGGACTCGCACAGGTGGCTGGGAAAGAAGCCGCGGTTGCCTACGATGAGGCCCAGGGTAACGGGTTGCATAACGAGCTTACCTCCTTGGTGGAAAAGCGCCGGCAAGGTCTGCGGCGGCGCGATGGGTTGGCGTCAGGACGGCGGCGCCAGAGTGCTCTGGCGGACGATCAACTCTGGCTCGATCAATATGGCCTGGGATGGCGCCGGTAGCCGGTCGAGAGTGCTTTCGGCCTCGATCAGTCCAACCACGGTCTCCACGGCGCGGCAGCCCAGGCGATGGAGGTCCTGGTGCACCGTGGTCAGGGGTGGATGGAAGTAGGCGGACTCGGGCAGGTTGTCGAAGCCGACCACAGCCAGGTCGCCGGGTATGGTGCGCCCCTGGCGCGCGGCCACGTGAGCCAGGCTCAAGGCCATTTGATCATTGGCGACGAAGACGGCCTCCAGGTCGGGGCATTGGGCCAGGAGCTGTTGGGCCGCCAATTCGCCGCTGCGGCTGGACCAATTGCCCTCCACCCACATGTCGCCATGCACTGGCAGGCCGGCCTCGGACAGCACGTCGCGCCAGGCGGCCAGGCGCTGCTCGGCCTCCCACCAAGAGAGGGGGCCGGCCACGTGGCCGATGCGGCGGTAGCCCTGTTCCACCAGGTGGCTGGTGGCCAGGCGGCCACCCCGGTAGTTGTCGACGGAAACTACGGGCAGGCCGGCCGCGGGATGCATGGTGAGGAACACGACAGGCACCTGGATGGCCGGCCAGCGCTCCAGAAGCCACTGGCGGTTGCCGGCAACCTCGGGAACGGCCCAGATGATGCCATCGACCTGGCGGGCGAGCATGGCGTTGAGGATGGGGCCGGTGGCCGCCGAAGAGAAGGTAGGCAGCTCATGGAGCAGCAGCTCGTAGCCCAGCCGATCAACCTCGGCGGCGATGCCGTTGAGGGTGCGGGATGGCCCGATATAGCTGAGCCCGGCGGTGACCACGCCCAGCATGGCGCTGCGTTGGTGGATGAGGCTACGGGCCAGGGTGCTGGGCCGGTACTGCAGGCGGTCGATGACCTCCAGGACACGCTGGCGCGTTTCAGGTGCGACATGGGGCAGATCGTTGAGCACTCGCGAGACGGTCTGGATGGACACGCCCGCTTCGGTGGCTACCTGTTTGATGGTGACACGCCTATGGTTTGTAGCCACTGTGGTATAATCTCATCTACCTTAGAGATCCCGATGCAGGCCAGGATACTGAGAAATCGCCCGATGCCATCCAACCGTCCAATTGCCATCCACTATCGGGCCAGCATAGTGTGGCGGTGTTTCGTTCTCGCGCTGGCCGTGCTGGGGCTGTGCGCGTGCCAGCCTGCGGTTGATCCGCCTGGGCAGGACTGGCTGGCTGGCACAGCTGAGGGGGAGCTGTCCTTCGTCGCGGTGGAGCCAGCGGCTGTGCCGGCGAGTGAGCCGGCAGGCACGGGACGGGCGGCCTTCACAGTGCTGGGCGCGACCAGTTTTGCGGTGGTCGAGCGCGTGACGCTGGTGAATCATGGGCCGGGGGCGCCGGACAAGCACAACCTTTGGGTGGCCCTGATCAGCACAGTGGCGCCCTACCAGGAGGTGGAGGCCATAGAGATCACGCCCGCCGGCTTTCATCTCTTCACGGACGAGCAGGGCAATCGCTATGCGGAATTCGATTTCAGCAACATGCCGGCGGGCTCCAGGACTGTGGTAGAGATCAGGTACCGGGTTACGGTGAATGAGCTGGCCTACGATCTCGCCACTTGCACCGGTGCCGTGCCGGAGGGGTGGACGGAAGCGGAGCTGCACATCGAGTCCGACAACCCGCAAATCCGTGGCCTGGCCAGCGACTTGTCTCAAGGACAGGCTGACGCGTGCTGGCAGCTCAGGGCGATCTACGACCATATCGGCGACACGCTTACCTACACCTACAACGGCGAGCAGTGGGGCGCGCAGGCTGCCCTGGGGCCGATGGGGGCCGACTGCACCGAGTACGCCGCCCTGATGGCGGCCCTCAGCCGGGCAGTGGGCCTGCCGGCCCGGTACCTGGAAGGGGTGGCCTATCTGACCGAGGCGGACGCGAGCCTGGGACGGGCCGAGCACGCCTGGCTGGAGGTGTATCTGCCCGGCATCGGCTGGGCGCCCATGGATCCTACGTTTGGGCGCTTGCCGACGCTGCGGGACACCTACTTTGCCCATCTGCCGCCGGACCATATTATCGTGACCCGGGGCGCCAGCCCATCGGCGCTGCGCGGGTCCAGTTACTTCACGCATCTGTACTGGCCCGGCGATAGCGCAGACATTAGCATCGAAGAATTCTCCTGGACCATCGAGCCCATGGCTCGCCAGCACTAGCCCATGCGCCGGCGCAGGATGGCGTGCATGGACACGGAGAGGATGATAATCAGGCCGTAGATGAGCTCGGTCCAATAGCCGGTGAGGCCGATGGCGACGATGCCGGCCTGGATGGCGCCGATGATGTAGCTGCCCAGGAAGGTACCCAGGATGGTGCCGACGCCGCCGAAGACCGAGGTGCCGCCGAGGAAGACCGAGGAGAGGGTCTGGAGCAGAGTGCCCTCGCCCAACGACGGCCAGAAGAACGCGACATACAGGCTGGACAGGACGCCGGCAAAGGCGGCGGCAAGGCCGACCATGACGAAGACCATGACCTGGGTGCGGGCGACGTTGACACCCATCAGGCGGGCGCTGTTGCGGTTGTCCCCGACCAGGTAGATGTGGGCGCCGAGCCTGGTGCGGTTGAGGATCACCCAGCAGAGCACCGCGACAATCACCATCCAGATGAACTGGTTGGGGATATAGCCGAGGGTCTTGCCCACCAGCAGGTTGTAGATGGGGGTATCCCGGGCTGTGACCAGGGAAACGCCCTTGCCGTTGAGCAGCACCAGCACCGCGCCGCGCCAGAAGAACTGGGTGCCGATGGTGGCCACCAGGGATGGGATGCCGATGCCCACCACGATGGCACCGTTGATCAGTCCCACCACGGCGCCGGTGGCCAGGCTGGCCAGCAAGGCCAGGAGGACGTTGTTGGTGGCGTTGTACACGGTCACGAAGGCCACCATACCAATGGCCATGATCGAGGGGAAGGACAGGTCCATCTCGCCGGCAATGATGACCATGGTGAGCGGCAGAGCGATGATGCCGAAGAACGGCACCGTGGACATGAAGGCCAGGTAGATCTGCCGGGACATGAAGGTCCTGGGGGCGGCGATGATGAAGAACAACCAGACCAGGACAAAGACGGCGATAATACCGAGCTGGGTGCCGTTTCGACGCAGGAATCCGGCGAGAGTGGGTGTCTGGCGGTCGCTTAGGTCGGCGGGGCTGCTGGCTCGCTCGGGCACGTCTGAGGTCATCTTGGTGGTATCCTTTGCAGCGGGCGCTATCACACCGGGCGGCCGGCCCCGCATAGCCCGGGACTCAATCCAGGCTCCCGGTCTCGGCCACGCGGTACATCTTCTCCATGAGCGCATCCAGGGTGATGTCGGCGGTCATGAACTCCCCGGCGACGCGGCCGCGGTCTAGCACGACGACGCGATCGGCGATGGAGTAAACGTGGAAGATGTTGTGGTCGATGAAGATGGCCGCCTTGCCGGCGACCTTGATACTGCGCACGAATTCCAGTAGCCGCCGGGTCTCCTTGAGGGAGAGCCCCATGGTGGGCTCATCCAGGACAATGATATCGGCGTCGAAATAGAGGGCGCGCACGATGGCCACGCCCTGCTTCTCACCGCCGGAGAAGGTCTGGATGGTGGACTCGGGGGACACGGCGGTTGAGGTGAAGCCCATGGACTGGAGCATGAGGCTCTCGGTCTCGCGCTTCATCTCCTTGACCTTGAGCAGGCCCACCGAGTTGGTCAGCTCA
>JAULUH010000427.1:0-19702 GCA_032111745.1 Anaerolineae bacterium
GCCGGATCTTCAGCGCAGACCCGGCTGAAGCCTCGACTCCGCACCGCGGGCGAAATTCCACCCAGGTGCACTAGGGCATAGTCGCGCTATTTCAGGATCAAGGGCAGGACGGTGCGCAGGGTGCACGAAATGCTCCCGTGAAAGGACACCGTCTGTGCCGCACTCCAATCGCCAGGGTAACGATGGTTCGGCCATGCACCGTTGGAGCCTGCCGGCTGCTCCGCCCGTGCCCGCACCCTGAACTCATATGCCAGTCCCGGGCCAGTACACGCCTCGGCCACGAACTGCGCCTCGCCGGCCGGCCTACCCACCTGCCAGTCGGACCAGGCGACCTGGCCCGAACGCCGAACCTGCACGTCGAACAGCACCTGGTAGGTGCCACCCGGAATAGCTAGGATATCCGGGCTCAGCTGGCCCGTCCAGCGCACCGTGACCTGGGTCCCGTCAACCGTTGCTGGCAGATCGACAAGTCGTGCCGTGGGCGCCCGCACCAGGCTGATCGCGTCTGCGAAGGCATGCGCGCCGTGCCAGCGGTGCGGGCTGCGGATGCGTACGAACACGGTCACAGTACTCCCGCGCGCGGTCGTGCCCAGCCGCAGGTTGGCCCAGCGACTCTCGGTGAAATTGCGCAGATCCTCGACCCATATCACGCCTGGCACCAATGGATCGGTGCCACCGCTGGGATCAATCCCCGCCATCTTGGCCATGAAATAGCCGGCCGGGCAGTCGTTGGGCACGGCGCTGCCACCGCACAGGCTAACCATCCAGCTGCTCAAGCTGTAGGCGGTTCCTGGGGTCACCGCCATCCGCTGATAGATCGCGGCGTCGAAGGGCTTGCCTGGCTCCGGTGGCGTCTCGATGTCCTCCGCGAGCACGACCAGGCTGTCCTCCCCCTCCAGGCGTTCCACGAAGCCCTCCCCATCGCAGCTGCCGGTGAACTCCACGCGTGTGCTGTTGAACTTCGGCCGCCCGTTGAGCAAAACGGCCGTCCAGCCGTAGGGCACCTGCCCGGGAATGCCGGCCTGGGGCCCGTAGCCCTCCGCGCACTCGAAGCCGGGGTTAGCCAGCACCGGTGCCGAGGCAGCATCCCCGGGAGCAGGCGGAACCACCTCTTGGGCGCGAGCCGCAGGCACGGCAAACACGCCCAGACCCATCAGGAGAATGCCGGTAGCTAGGAGTTGACGTATCTGCCGCAGGTGTAGTTTGGGATCCATCTGTCCCTGATCATATCCACCGCCACATCGTTGTCAAAACAAGTGACGAGCTGCGCAAAGTACCGATTACAGGTGAAGAACCTGCCTATGGGTTCGAACGGGATCAGTTTAACCATCCGTCATAAGCGGGCAATAATGGTGTGAGGTTACTGGAGCAACCATGAGCGAATACCTATCCCGCGCATGCCTCTATTCGCCTTCTAGTGACTACCAGGATACAATTCGTCCGAAGCCTGGAGAAGGAGTGGAACGATGGAACCTGTAGCTGTGATGGAAGTGCCACGAGAGATACTGGACTCGGCGCGGCTGACGGTGGCTGAATCGAAGGTGGAAATCGCCGTTCACCAGTATGAGCAGCGGCCTCTCTCCATTGGCAAGGCTCGGGAGCTGGCAGGCATGACGTTGTGGGAGTTCAGGCAACTGCTGACGTCGCGTCGGGTCCATCCACACTACGATGTCGAAGATCTGGATGAAGACCTGGACACGTTGCGCAAGCTAGGGCGGCTATGATTGTCGTCAGCAATACCTCACCTTCGACGAACCTGGCGGCCATTGGCCAGTTCGATCTGCTATACCAGCTATACGACCAGGTTCACGTCGCCCAAGGTGTCTGGTCAGAGCTAAACGCCGGGGGGCAATATTGGCCGGGTCGCAACGAAGTCGCAGCTGCGGATTGGGTTCAGAGGCACGACGTCCGCAACGTAGCGTTATTGAATGCTTTGCGGCAGAACTTGGATCGCGGCGAGGCGGAGACACATGAGCGAATACCAATACTACGAATGGCAAACCATTGACCGGCCACTTACCGAGAAAGAGCAGGCGGAGGTTGACAAGCTGTCCAGTCACATTGAGGTCACCTCGACCGGCGCCTGGGTTGAGTACAGCTGGGGCAACTTCAAACACAGTGCCAGGGAGGTCCTGGCGCGGTACTTCGATGCCTTCCTCTACTTGGCCAACTGGGGCAGCCGAGAGCTGATGTTCCGCTTTCCCAAGGCGCTCGTCGACCGGCAGCTGATCGACCCCTATTGCCTGGACGACTGCGTGGACCTGGCCGCAGCGGACGGCAGCTTGATTCTGGCCATCACTCTAGGCGATGATGAGGGAGCCTCAGAGTGGATCGAGGGCCACGGCCTGCTATCCGCCTTGGCTCCTCTGCGCAACGACCTTCTGCTGGGTGACACCCGCGCCCTATATCTGGCGTGGCTGGCCAATGTCGAGTGCGTTGGGCTAGCAGACGATGAGCTTGAGCCGCCACTGCCGGCCGGGCTGGGCAAGTTGACCACACCGCTCAAGCGGCTGGCTCAGTTTCTCGAGATCGACAAGCACCTGCTCAAGGTCGCAGCTGCCGCCAGTGCGGAGCCGCAATCCACGCCCGACCACGCGCTGCGAGACGCCATCGGACGCCTGCCGCGCTGCGAAAGCGATGAGCTCCTGTGGCGCTTGGCGCAGGGTGAGCTAAACCTGGGTCCCCAACTGCTGCGCCGGCTGCATGAGCTCATCGGCGCTCCAGCTCCGGTGGACCGCCCGCGCCGTACGGTGGGGGAGTTGCTGGCGGCCCGCGATCGCCTGGAGAAGGAGGAGCAACGCAAGCAACAGCAGGCCGCTGAGGCCAGGCGCAAAGCCGAGCTGGAGGCCCTGGCTCAGCGTGAGGCCGCCGTCTGGCAGGAGGTGGATCGCCTGATCAAGACCTACCAGCCCAACGCCTACCGGCAAGCCGTAGCTCTCCTGCTGCAGCTGCGCGACCTGGCCAACTTCAAGGGCACCCAGCCCGCCTTCCAATCGCGCATGGACCAGATCCGCCAGCAGTACGGCCGCAGGTCGAGCCTCATGGCCTCCCTGCAATCCGTTGGCCTGACGACGGAGTGATCACCTGGGTTAATGGGCCACCGTTCCAAGAACCCTCGGGGATCTCTTTAGGGCCCGCGCCATGAGGCCACTAGTTGCAGCTGAGCCCTGGGCCATGTGTCAGCCAGTTGCCGCCGCGCTACAGTAGTGGCCTATCCTGTCGAAAAAGCTAACCTACGGACACAAATCGGGGGCATTCCATATTCATCGGGTCGGCCCAACTCCGGTGCGGTACCTTCTCACCTTTGGACCGCGAAAAAGACGTTGGCGTTTCTCTTGGGCATACGCCGGCTCTTCTGCCTGCAACCTGGCGCAGTGCCGATGGCACCTCACGGCACGCCGCCTCCCCATGTGATCGTGATGTACCCCTGTTCTTAGAATACGTCCAGGATGATCAGGCTGCCGTTTCCATGGCCCGATGGTCGCTGGCTCTGCTATTCAGGCCCGCCCAACCGCGCAGCAGAAGCCATGAATGAGTGACGATCAAAACGCGTTCCAAAGAGTTCGAAAAACGCCGGATTCTCTTACGCTCGTCTTACGGTCATCCGTTACAATGACGTCGTTCGCGTATCCTGCAACCGTAAGGATGCAGCTTGCCGACTCGCATGGATCATGAACCATGCCGATGGAAGGTCTGTCTTGGCTCTAGCCAAGACACATGTAAGCCAATCGTGAAGGAGACAATCATGAAGAGGCAGTGCATTTCCCTGATTCTAGCCGGACTTCTGATCTTCGCCGGAGTTGGTGCAGCCTCGGCAGGGAATCCCAACCCGGGAGTCATTCCCAACAACGGCCCCAAGTATGGAGATCTGGGCGCCAGCTGGTGGCAGTGGGCTCTCTCGTTCCCTAAGGCGGATATCCCGTTCTACAACACGGGCGGCCCGGTGGACATCAGTGCGGGCCAGTCGGGCCATGTATGGTTCCTCGCCGGGGCGAACCTCGGACTGGACGAGCCACGCACGGGCGTGGTCCCCACGGGAACCTCCCTGTTCTTCCCGCTGGCCAACATAATTAACGACTATCCGTGCCCGCCGGAGTTCGGCTTCGAACCTGACCCCGGCGAGTCTCTGGAGCACTTTCTCCAGAGGACCGGCAATGAATTCCTGGACTACTTCTTTCCAGATCCCACGCAGCTGTTCGCCGAGATCGACGGGGTGGAACTCACCGACCTCTCTACATACCGGGCCACGTCCTCCCTGTTCAAGTTCACGGCAGATCCTGCGCTCGCACTTGACTTTGATCCATGCATTACTGGTACCCTTCAAGACGGGGTTGCGGTCGGCTATTGGCTCTTGCTTCCCCCTCTGACTCCGGGGGAGCATACCCTGCACTTCGGATATAAGAACCTATCCGAGCCTCCTGGACCCGTCCTCCAGGATATCACCTATGAGCTGACGGTGACACCCGGCCGTTGACAAGAGCACCAAGGCGGCCTTCAAGCGCGCATAGACCATGGATGTGAGCTTGCGACTGCCTCGCTACGGGCTGCGGCATCATGGCGTTCACTGGGCAACCAGTGAACGCCATTTCGAATTTCAGCACGCCAAACTTGAGACGCTGCCAGGGCTGGCTAGCCAGTTCTTGGCGTGCCTGGCACAAACTGCCTGACACGTCGGCATAAGCCTTGGCTGCAAATAGCAGGTTGGGGACAAAGCCTCCTTCGTTGCTCTGTCCGCACGACACGTATTGGACTTGGGTGTTCTTTTGGTGTACAATATTTGTGTACTGGGCAAAGGCCACGTCAGTCCTCAGGTGGGAGGTGTGCTGTTCATGGCGGGACTGTCGATCAGCCTGTTGGGACCCGTTCAGGTTCTGGTGGATGGGACGCGGTCCGCCGCTTTCAGCTACAACAAGGCCCGAGCACTGCTTGCGTACCTCGCGATCGAGTCCGGCCACACCCATCAGCGCGATACCCTGGTGGGCCTGCTGTGGCCCGACCTGCCCAATGACGCGGCGCGCGCCAATCTGCGCCAGGCCCTGGCCGACCTGCGCCAGGCCATCGGCGACGCGGCCGCAACCCCTCCCTTTCTGCACATCACGCGCGAGACCGTCCAGTTCAATGCCAATAGCGTCTATGCGCTGGACGTGGCCGCATTTCGCGAACTCCTGGCTGCCTGCGAGGCCCACTCCCATCGCCATATCGACCGCTGCCGCCTCTGCGCTGCGCGCCTCGAACAGGCCGCGGCGCTGTACCGAGGCGACTTCCTTGCCGAACTAAGCCTGACTCACAGCGCCCCCTTTGAAGCATGGGTCGTGATGCAGCGGGAGCGCTTGCACCAGTCGGCGCTAGACGCCCTGGGACACCTGGCCACATTCTATGAGCGCAGCGGTGCCTTGGAGCAGGCCCGTCGCACCGTAGCTCGCCAGCTCGAGCTCGATCCTTGGTGTGAGGAAGCCCACCGCACTTTGATGCGCCTGCACACGCTCAGTGGCCGGCGCAGTGCCGCCTTACACCAGTACGAGATCTGCCGCCGCATCCTGGCCCATGAGTTCGACGCGCAGCCGGACGCCACGACTATAGCCCTCTATCGGCTCATTCACAGTGGTGGCATGCCCTCTGCTGCCGGCACCGGGCCACTGGCTTCCCAGTTGGCCAGCCTGCCCTTGCCACCGACGCCCCTCGTAGGTCGAGAGGAGGAACTGGCGCAATTGGGTGAGATGCTGGCCAACCGGGCCTATCGCCTGATCACTATCCATGGCCCAGGCGGCATCGGCAAGACGCAGTTGGCGTTGGCCGCCGCCTTGCACCATGCCGAGGCTTTCGAGCACGGTATGGCTTTCGTGCCTCTGGAGGCGGTGCCTTCAGCGGAGTTCCTGGCTCCGGCGATTCTGGCGGCGCTGGACATTCCTGTCAAGGGCCAACGACCGTCGCCGGAACAGCTTGTCGCCTTTCTGCACGACCGGGAGCTCCTGCTAGTTCTCGATAGTTTCGAGCATCTCGCTATGGGCGCCGGACTGCTGGCCGAGCTCCTGCAGCGCGTGCCTCGGCTGACTCTCCTGGTGACCTCCCAGGTCCGGCTGGCGCTGCAGGCAGAGTGGCTTTTCGATCTGCATGGCCTCAGTTACCCACCGGCGGGTGCAGTTGTCGACCTGGCGAAGTTCGGTGCTCCCAGGCTGCTGCTGCAGTGCATCCAGCAGGTGCAACCCGTGTCGACGCTGTCTCCAGAGGATGCGCGGGCCGCGGCCACCATCTGCCGGCTGGTGGCGGGCCTGCCATTGGCCATCGAGCTGGCAGCGGCAGCTACGCACGGGCGTTCGCTTCAGGAGGTCGCGACGGCACTGGAGGATAACCCGCAGATCCTGGAAACCCAGTGGCAAGACGCCCCTAGAAGGCACACCAGCATCCAGGCCGTACTCGACCACGCGTGGCATCTGCTCTCACCCGCAGAAAGCCGCGTTTTCAGATGTCTGGCGGTCTTTCGCGGTGGCTTCCCGGCGAGCGCCGCCTTTGAAGTGGCGGGCGCAACCATACCGGTGTTGCGGGCACTCATCGACAAGTCGCTCCTGCAACGGGACACGACCGGCCGTTATAGCATGCACGAACTGGTGCGGCCCTATGCGGTTGAGAAGTTGTGCGCCGCCGGAGAAGCAGAGGAGACAGCGCGCCGGCATCTGGAGTACTGCGTCGCGCTGGCCGAGACGGCCGAGCCCTGTCTCCGCAGCGTAGCACAGGACATTTGGCTGGATAAGCTGGAGCTCGAGCATGGCAACATACGGGCGGCCTTGAACTGGGCGCTAGCGCAGGGCGACCTGCTGGCAGCCGCACGCATGAGCAGCGCGCTGCGGCGTTTCTGGCATCGTCGCGGGCATGGGGTCGAAGGCCGGGCCTGGCTCAGCGCAGCCCTGGACCAGCGGGAGGTCTTGCCGGTGCGCATGCAGGCCAAGGTGCTGTATAGCCTGGGCGTGCTAGTCTGGCACCAGGATCTCTTCGCCGCGGCCCAAGCCTATCTTGTGGAGAGCGTTGCGCTCTGGCGGGCAGCAAACGACACCAGTGGCCTGGCGTACGCGCTGAGCATGTTGGGCGTGGTAGTAGATCAGCAGGCCGGCTATGCGGAGGCGGTCCCCCTGCTAGAGGAGAGCCTGGCGCTATTTCACCACACAGGAGACCGCTGGGGGCTGGGGCTGGCGCTGTTTCGCCTGGGCCTCGTGCGCACCACGGCCGGGGAGCAGGATGCTCAGGCGCAGCTTGCCGAGAGCCTGGGCTTCTTTCAAGCCACCGGAGATCGCTGGGGAACTGGCCTGGCGCTCTTTGGCTTGGGTTTCTGGGCCTATACCCAGGAGGAATTCGCCCTGGCGCGTGACCGGCTGGAACAAGCTCTGGCCGAGCAGCGTGCGACCGGTGACCAGTGGCTGACCGCACTGACGTTGAACTGCCTGGGTGATGTATCACTCTGTCGGAAAGCATACGAAGAGGCAGAGAGAGCCTACCAGGAGAGCCTGGAGTTGTTCCGCCTGCTGGACAGCCCGGGGCGAGTGGTCAAGACATTGGCAAATCTTGGCCTTATTGCCTGGGCGCGGGGCGACATCCAGGCGGCCCAGGCGCTGATCAGGCAAGGGCTCGACCTATCATGCGAGGTTGGACACCCTGGAGGCATGCCGCAATGCCTCCAGGGTCTGGCCGGCGTGCTGGGCGCCCAGGGACAGCTAGTGCCGGCTGTGCGGCTGCTGGCCGCGGCAACGACCCTCCACTCGGCGGCCAATGCCATCTCGGCGCCGACGGATCGTCTCGCCCACGAGGCGATCCTCGCCAGCCTGGCTGCACAGCTCGATGCGCCCGCATTTGCCCTGGCCTGGGCCGAGGGGCAGCAGATGACGCTGGAGCAAGCCGTCGCCGGCGCACTCGACCGGGGATTCTAGGCGCCTACTGGGTGTCACTACCAAGGTCTGCTGGCTTCGGCCTTCGATCTGCCTGGTTGTGATGCACGGCTCGACGAGGGCTACGGCCAGTCCTCATCGCCTGGATCCACATCCTCCTGCCGGTCCCACTCACGCCTGAACCAGCCACTCGGCCAGCGAACGAACCTCGATCGTCATGCCATTGACCTCAATCGGTTCTGCGTTGGCATCCGTCAGGATCAGTCCGCGCGAGAGGCCCAGGCCGTGCATTGCGCCGGTCAACGCCCGCACCTCCCGCGCGCGGGTTGCAGGATGTTCCAGGTTCTGTGTCACCTGGAACAACTCTCGGGTCTGTGGCAAATAGAAATCCACCTCAAAGCCGGCCGGCGACGCATAGTAGTAAACCTCCTGCGTCCGCCGGCGGAGAGCCAGAAAGACCAGGTTCTCCAGCAGCCGGCCCGTGTTGGCTGAGAAGAAAAAGCCCACCGCATTGGCCAGACCGGTATCGATGGTGTAGACCTTCTTCGGGGCCACCTGCTGGCGCTTCACCGAGAAATCGTACACGTTGGCGGTGAAGAGCAGCCAGCTGTTCTCCAGATACTCGACGTAGTTCTTGACTGTGTTGACGCTGCCCAGCCCCAGCTGGTCCTTGAGCTTGTTGAACGAGACCAGGCTCGCCGGGTTGCTCATCAGGTAGAAGGCCAGTTCCTTGAGCGTGCGCAGCTCCGCGATCCGGTAGCGCGCGGCAATATCCCGATAGAGCACGTCGTCGTAGAGCGTGCGCGCCAGCGGCAGATCAGGATACTTGAGGGGCTCAGGAATCCCTCCCAGGCGCAGGTACTCGCTGAGGTAGCCCTGCAACCGGGCAGCATCCACGGTCGTCAACCGCTCCAGGTCAGGCATGGCATAGCCGCGGAAGCGCAGGAACTCCACGAACGAGAAGGGGAACAGCTCGATTGGCACGTAGCGTCCGGTCAACCGGCTGCCCAGCTCGCGGCTGAGTAGCGAGGCGTTGGAACCGGTGATGTAGAATTTCAGCCCCATCTCCATGAAGCGGCGCACGAAGTGCTCCCATCCAGGGACACTCTGGATCTCGTCCACCACGAAGATGCTGCGCTCGCCGAACAGCTCGACCAGCAGTCCGAACAAGGCGTTGGCATCCGCAGCCTCAAATCCCAGGAAGCGCTCGTCCTCGAAGTTCACGTAGTAGAACCTGTCCTCACCCAGGCGGTGTGCCAGCTGTGCCAGCAGGGTGGACTTGCCGGCTCGTCGTAGCCCCGAAATGATGACGGCATGAGGTAGCGCTGTCGCCCGTGCCAGCTCGGCCAACTGAACGCGCTCAATTCCCGTATCGAGCCGCCAGAAGGTGTTGAACTGCTCCAGTAGCATAGCCCTGATCTGGTCTCTGGGCCATCTGGTTCGCCAAGGGTTTTCACTCATAATGCAATTATACAGCAAATTGTTTTCATTGACAATGAAAACAATCGTCCTGTGCTGAGTTGCCTCGGTATTCTCTGGGGAAGAGCGGCCTAGAGGCTCCGGCTCTCGCCGTTCCCTATGGTTCCAGGCATGCCCTACTCCGCCACCACCTCCACATCCGACACCAAGATCGACCCCCGCGGCGCCTGGTCGAACACCAGCTCCACCGCCGCCACCTGGCCCAGGTCCACCCCGCCGAAATCCGCCAGCGGGATGCGCACCGAGCGCGCCCGCAGCGGATAGTAGCTCCAATAATAGGGGTCGATGCGCTCGCCCCGGTCCTTGATCAGCGCCGGCTCCTCTGGCGACAGCACCACCGCCGCCCGGTTGCCCGCCCGGTCCACCAGCGCCACGCTCAAAGACTGGGCATCGACGCCGTCGTTGCGCTGGTCGAACATGTCCACCAGCGTGCGGAAGTGCAACATGGCATAGCCACTGAGATCACCCGCCGCCCCCGGGATGGTCAGACGCAGCCGCGCCCCCGGCTCATCCCACTGCACCCGCAGCTGCGGCGGATAGCCGGCAAACTTCGGCTGTGCGTAAACCCAGTCCTCAACCGTGGCCTCGGGCCGCAGGGTGATGGACGTGTCCACCACGCACATACGCTCGCCCGTGCCCTCACAGAGCGAGACCTGCGCCTCCCCCTCCGCCTCCACTGCCCCGCCCACCAGGTTCGTCGCCAGCTCCGCGTCGCCCATTGGAATCAGCAACGGCAGGCGCTGCTCCGGCCCCGGCAGCGCCGTGATCTCCACGGCCGCGCCGTACAAAGTGGTCGTCAGGGGCTGGCTGGGCTCGAGGCCCGGGATAGCCGCGACCGGCAGCCGGCCAAAAGCCACGTCCAGGAAGTTCGGCGCCAGCTCGGCCACAAACGCCTGCGCAGCCTCCGACGCCAGCAGTTGTTCGCGGTCCTTACAGAATATCGAGTTGGGGTTGTAGCTCGGGAAGGGAACCACCGGGTTGAAGCCGTAATGCTCGCCCGTCTGCAGGGCCACGACCCACGCCGGGCTGCTGCGCCCGCTGTCCAGCAGCGCGCCCTCCAGGTAGGCCTGGCCGCTCAGCGGGTTCTCCCGCAGGTCGTCGTCGCAGTAGGCCGGCACCGCCACAAAGGGCACGTCCGCCGCCGCCAGCGACGCCGGCTCCTGCTCCGCGAAATCGCCGTGGGACGGCGTGAGCAGGAACACGGCCCCCGCCGGCCCGCGACCCGCGGCGATGTCCTCCACACCGGTGTTCCCTCTGCGGCGCTCCGCCAACATGTTGGCCCACTCGCCACCCCGGGAGTGCCCCATGAAGGCCAGCCGGCCTAGATCGAGCCGCCCGCTGACGTCCAGGCCAAAGGCCATGGACTCCCCGCGGTTGGCCGCTGCCAGCTCGGCCATCAGCCGGTCCACCAGCGGCTCCACCCGGTAGTAGTCCAGCGAGCGCGCTCCCAGGGGATCCGCCGGGTCAGCCCACCCTGGCGCCTCGGAGAGCGCCCCGATCAGGTTAGGGGCCGCTACGGCGTAGCCGCGCCCTGCCAGGGCCTCCAGCAGGTAGTCGTAGCCCCATTCGTAGTGGGGAATGGCCGCCGGCTGGCACGGCCACACGGCCACAGAGGTTTCGTTGTCGAAGCAGCTCCTGCCGCGCAGGTGCAAGAGCATTACCACGGGATGCGGCCCCGGTCCTTCCGGCACGACGAACGTCCCCTCCACCCGCAGGGGCACGCGATCGGCCGGATCAGGTATCCCGGGCTGCTCCACCACGATGTCTCCCAGGTTGAAGATCTGGATCTCCCCAGGCCGGCCCAGGCGCGAGGGGTCGGTCACGACCACCTCCACCGGCAGGCCATAGAGGGAGGAGGGAGGGGCCACCAGGGCATCCAGTCCTGCGGCCGCGCTGGCCGGCGCGTAGCCCGTGGCTACGTCTGTAAACGCTGGCGCATACGCTCCCAGCCAGGCCTGTTGCTCTGCCGGCGCCAGCGCCGTGCCGCCGTCGCAACCACCCTCCCCGGCCGCCGCCAGGGGGTTGAAGCCATCGCGCGTGGCCCCAGGCAGGAGGACCCTCGCCAGCAGGCTCTGGCGCTCCGGGCTGGCCTGCGCAGCCTCCACCAGGGCCTCCTCGGGCTCGGGGCTGCAGCCGGGCAATACCACGGCCGTGGGCACGTCCACCAGCGCGGCGCCCGCGGGCAGGTCCGGAGCCACCAACAATAGCCCGGCCACCGGGCCTAACCCGGCCGCGATCTCCTCGTCACTGGTCCGGTCCACCCGCGCCTCCGCCACGGCCAGGGCCATCGCCGCGCCCTGGCCGTGGCCCACGACCAGAATCCGCGCGTAGTCGGTGGTCTGGCTCATCTCTCCGCCGTAGCTTTCCACCCGTGGCTCTCGCATGTCGTCGGCCATCCAGGCCAGCAGGTGGTCCACCATTTGAACTGCGCGGTCCGCCGGTTCCACCGGGCCGGCCGCCGCTGAGTAGGCGCCGTTGAGGTCCACGATCACCGGGAAGTAGCCGCTCAGGGCCAGGGACTGCGCCAGGCCGCGCAGGCCCAAATAATCATTGCGCTGCAGGCCGGGCGGGCAGGGCCACTCCTCGGCGACGTTGGCCTCGCATACCCGGTACGCATCCGGCAGGATCACCGCCAGGGGATGCCGGTGATGCCCGTTGGCTCGCCATACCGGGATGGTGAAGGCCCCCTGCACCGGGATCACCACCGCCGGAGGCTCGGCCTCGCCGGTGATGGCCTCGGTCACGGTGATAGCCTCCGTCACGGTGATGGCCCCGGCGTTGAGCATCACCAGGGAGGGCAGCGGCTGCGTCACGGGTAGGGTGACCGCCACCGGCTCTCCGCCCGGCGCTACATCCGGTGCCACGGGCTCAGGCACCGGATGTAGCGCCGGGCGCGGCCATAGGCATGGCGACCGGTGCCACACACGCCGCCAGCAGCAGCGTCGCCAGCAGGGCAGCCAGGAGGAAGGCCAGCATGGCCAGGTGCTTGGGTGTGATGGTTTGGGTGTTAGTCTTCATAGTTATGGAGGTTAGCGGCGCAGACGGGCCGCAAAGCGCAGGCGTACGTAGTCCGCCGTCCAGGTCCCGCCGGCATCCCGCAGCCTGGGCGCCAGGGCCTCACGCAATTCGTCTATTACGGCCCGGCGCTCATCGCCGGCGAACGGCTCCAGGAAGCTGCCGGCAAAGGTCTCCAGCCAGCCCGCGATGTCGCCGGGCAGGGGCGTGGGGCGGGGAAATAGGGCGATACTGTCTACGGCAAAGCCGTGTCGCTCCAGCTGGGCCCGGTAGTCCTCCACGCCCGGGAAGGTCCAGGGGTTCAGGGCTGCAGCCTCTAGCCCCCGGCGTACCAGCACCTCGTCCAGCGCATCCAGTATGCTGGCGATATTCCCCCGGCCGCCCATCTCCCCCACGAACCGTCCCGCCCGGTGCAGCGCCCGGGCCACTCCCGCGATCACCGCCTCGGGCTCGCCCATCCAGTGCAGCGCCGCGTTGCTGAACACGGCGTCGAATTCCGCCATGAAAGGCAGGTCGCGGGCGTCGACCACGTAGGCCTCCAGCCCCCGCGCGCGGGCCGCTTCCACCTGGGCCGGGCTGCTGTCGACGCCGACCACCTCACAGCCCAGCGCCGCCAGCTTCTCCGTCAGCGCGCCATCGCCGCAGCCCAGGTCCAGGATGCGCTCGCCCGGCTGCGGCCCCAGCAGGTCGACCACCGGCAGGCCCAGCTCCGCCACGAAGCGAGCGTGGCGGGCATAGCCCTCAGGATCCCAGGTCTGCCCTAAGCCCATCAGCTTCGCCCTCTACTTGGTGACATAATACACTCGGCTGCTGATCGCGGGGTTGGCGGGCCGGTCGAGCTGTACCTCCAACACCCGTGCTCCCTGGCCCTCGAGAAACGCCAGCACCGTTTCTTCAGGGATGCAGCGCATGCGGATGGGCGACAGGCCCAGCCGCTCGTAGAGCACGCTAGCCGGCACGCCGGCTGCGCGCAATCCCTCGTACAGCCGCCGCCGCAGCTGCACACGGTGGCGGGGCGGGATCGCGCTCAGTAGCTGGAACACCAGCAGCCCGTCGGGGCGCAGGGTGCGCAGGAACTCCGCGAGTATCACCTCGATGGCGTTGCGGTCGGGCAGGTGCTGCAGCACGCGGAAGGTGCAGATCAGGTCGAAGCGGGCCGCCGGGAAGAGGCGCAGGTCGGGATCGGGATTGGCCCGGAAGTCGAGGTTCGGGTAATCCTGGTTCAGGGCCCGGGCCCGCTCGATCATCGCCGGCGCAATGTCGACGCCGGTGCACTGGCGGAAATGCGCAGTCAGGGCCCGGGTCAGCCGGCCGACGCCGCAGCCGAAGTCCAGGGCGTGCTCGCGGGCCGCAGGATAGCCCAGCCGGTCCGCCGCGGCCATGACCCCCTCCACCACCACCTGGCCGGTGCGAAAAAACTCAGCCTCGTCCCATCCGCCATGCTTGCCCTCAGGGGCAGACAGCACGGCCCACAGGGCATCCAGCGCGCCCATGTCATCCCAGTCGCGCTGCTGCCGGGCCTGGGCCATCTAGACCAGTCCATCCTTCTGGAATGCTGCGAAACCCTTGGCCGTCAGCTCACGCAGCTCGGCCAGGGCCTCCTCGTCCACGGCCTTGAAGTTGAAGCAGGACTTGCCCTGCATGCGCTTGCGCAGCTGGTCCGAGACCCCCTCCAGCAGCTCCGGGTGCACATACACCGGCATCAAGTAATAGCTCACGTAGTTCTTCTTGATCGCCGCTGACCCAAAGTACATCGGCTTCTTGTTGGGGCCGGGCTTGCGGGTGTCCAGGGAGTAGCCCTCCGCCGTACTGGCTGTAACGTCCATATGGGGCTCGTACTGCTGTAGAATCTCCCTGAGCCGGTGAAAAACGGCCAGAGATTCGTCCTGCTTAGGCATGGCATGCTCCTCTTCTGCAATGGCCGCCGGGAGGTTCAGATCCCGGTGGCCTGACTGTGAAACATCCTTCGTCCGCTGAAGCTGACGGCTTCCTGCACCTACAGCGCCGGTATGGTATACCATGCTGGCATTGCCTGTCAATCTGGCACATGGCAGGCCAACTGTGTCTACAGGCGTCAATCTCTGAGCTCCAAAATGGGTAAGGCCCGAGCGCATCAGGTAAGCACTTCTCTGGAGTATAGCGCGATTCTTCTACGATTTGTCGTTCAACATCGTAAGGTGTAACCACGCCCGGGCAGTCAGGTTCCCTACAACAAGCCCACGGTCGGCCAGAACTCCGTGGCCTGTGAGTGCCTTGTGGATCCACTCGAGGCGAGAATCGACCACCGATGACTCGGAGAGGGTGACAGGATGGAAACGCTGCTACTTGGCTTCGATGCCAGGGAAATGTGTTGTGATTTTCAATCTACCTGGAGTCAAGAGAGAAAGGATGCCTATCTCTTTCGACAGGATATTCGCAAACCTCTTTCGACAGACACCATCGTTTGGCCATCCCAGTTCGATGCCGGCAGGAGCATCGAATGCTCGCAACCGGGTGGTGCCCCTATAGCGCAGGTCGATCTAAGCCTGCCAGCCTGGATTGGGCCCAATCGGCCCCTGTGGAGCGATCTGGACCACCTGCAGACGTATCTGGCAGCTCAGCCGTCGACCAGGACGATGCCATACTGGGTTGTTGCCATAGCTCGGCTGGCCGATGGTGCATCGACAGGCTCGTGGCCACAATTGGGGACCACTACTCCATCGCATATCCAGCCGCAATGGAGGTTGCTGGGTTTTGATGTTGCCGATCAGTATCTGCTGAGCGGTCTGTCCAATTGCGGCCATATCCCGGGAACAGACGATGTCCTCTTGCTTGGGAGGCTGTGGGAGCCACACCTCAACGACTATCACCTGTTCGACAATCCCGGAGAGGCTGCCCTTTTCAAGGAGTTCTCCGATGCCCGTGTGCCAGAGCACGCCCCCTTCTTTGTCTATGGCATCTGGTTGGTACAGGGCTCGGCTCCAGGGTCAACACGGGAACGGCGATTTGTTCGCTTTGCTCCATAGCTTCTGCCGGGAGGATAATCATGAACCGCACCGTTAAGTTCCTATCTTTCTTGGTCGTTGTTGCCCTGGCTGTCTCTGCTTGTGTGGCACCGGTGACACCTGTTTCACAACCTGCTCGAGAGGTGCCTTCCCCTGAAACGCCCGCGGAAGTTCGTCCTGACGAAGCGGGTGAAGAGCTCCCATATGCGCTGGACAATCAGATCATTCTGACAGGACCGCAGGAGAAGATCGCGGCTTCTGTCACAGCCAATGGCCTGATACCATTGGGCGACAGCATTGACCTGAAATCCCTTGACTCTCAGGTGTTCGACCAGTGTGAGATCCAACAAGCTGACCAGCAACTGCTAAAGTGGATCGATAGCCAGCCCTCGATCGGCCTGTACCATGTCGCCAATGGAACGGCCGAGTCGGCAATCGAACAAATCAACTCTGGCCAGAAGGACGTGCTTGCCACTCGTAACCTCGTCTTCGGTCAACCGTTGCGTCCGAAAACGAGTGACCCCGGTGTAGTAGGCCCTAGCCCCTTCACTGTGGGAGGAAGTACACTGGGTTCTCCCGAGCCAACCCCCGTACCCGACCCGGCTGGGAACGTGTTCCAGCGTCAATGGGCCTTCGGGCCTAGCGGTATTAACCTCACTGGACCAGACCAGAGCAATGCCGGGGTTGTGGTCGGTGTCTTTGACGCTTTTCCCGATGACGACAGTTCTTCCTTCAAGGTCAAGGATCTTCGGCTAGAGTTGGTACAACGCTTCGAGGATGGGGCTGAAGCCATGGCGCCAGCGCCTCAAAATCAGCCGATTTTACCACCGGATCGAGGAGATGGAAACATGCGGGACCACGGGACGTTCGTCAGTTCCCTGATTCAAAAGATTGCCCCGGATGCCACGCTCAAGCAATATGATGTCATAGATGATTTTGGCGAAGGCGATTTGTTCAACCTCAACCGTGCCCTAATCGATTTCATAGATCAGAAGGGAGAGTCAGGGAGTGTAATCAATCTGAGCCTTGGCTTGCACCTTGAGCCCGGGTCCGAATCGAACGATGCTGACCTGGCTACTCTCAAGTCGTTGCTCATTGCGGCCTACTGCAACGGGATAGTGGTCGTCGCCGCCGCAGGGAATGACAGCGCCGACGCTCCTCAGCTTCCCGCCGCCTGGGCTCCCTATGTGATCAGCGTGGCCGCCAGCAACAGGGCGGGCGAAAAGGCCTGTTTCTCCAATCAGCCCGGTGTTGGTGGAGTCCTGGCCCCAGGTGGTGAAGGTACATCTGATGGTACAGGCTGCGAACCGTTGCAGGCGACTTGCGCTATTGCTTGTGCCAGGTCCGACGACTGCGATTGTGATTATGCCTTGGTTGGCGAAGTCTCAGCGGAGACTGCTTCCAGCGGCTACGGCTACTGGGCTGGGTCTTCCTTCTCGACGGCGCTAGTAACCGGTCTGGCAGCGCGTGTCCTGTCCGAGATACGGAGCGCCCCGTCGGATGAGACCGTCGCCAGAGTAAGCGAGGCCCTCATATGCGGCGCAATCAGAGCAGGCGAAGACTGTACTGGTGACAAGCTATGTGTTGTTGACGCTCAGCGTTTGCTAGGCCAGTGCCTGGCGCAATAGAGCGCACGACCGCGCCACTCCTGTCTGGCCTAACCACGCCTCCCATGTACCATCAACCGTTTCTTCGGGAAAAGGTTCGGTATGTGGTAGCTCTGCGACACTCGCGATCTCCCCCATCAAACTCGGGAGCTTGCCTCCTCAATCACCACCTCCGCCGACTTGAGCTGCTCAAGGATGGCGATGTCGCGGCGGTAGGGCATCCAGTCGTAGATAAACGCCTGGAACGGCTGCCACAGCGCCACCCAGGCCAGGATGCTCAAGGCCCCGGTCAGGAATGTCGTCAGCTCGGCCGACCAGGTCGAGGATACCACGCTAATCAGGTACACCAGCGCGGCGCCGATCAGGATGATCACCAGGCTGTACGGCAGCTGCCGCCGGCCCCCGCGCCGCACCTCGCGCAGGTCGCGCTCGTTCTGCTCAATCATCTCGGCGCAATAGCGCTCAACGGCCTGCTTGACCTCTTGGCTCAGCCCGGGCTCGACAGTCCCGGCCGATAGGGCAATTGTCAGCCGGCGCACGTCATCCATCTCGCGCCCTGGTAGCTCGCACATCTCCTCGAGCAACTCGTCAATGCCGGACAGCCTCCGGCTGCCCGGGGTGAACGGATCGAAGGTGGGGTCTTGAAAGAGCTGGTCGATGCTGGCGAGCTCAAGCCTGATCTCGCTGGTGTTCATAGATGCCTTCCTGATGTGCGCGCGGCCGGCAGAGAATCAAGGGCGCCTGGAACAGCTGCCGGCAGCGCTCCAGGCGCCGTTCTGGCGGGAGACCCGTCTGTTGGGCTCTGTCTGGGCGGTCTCCCGATTCATAATGCGGCGACGAACTCCCCTTTCAGCTTGCGCTGGCCGGCCTGGTCCACGGCCTCGATTTCACAGCGCACCCGCTGCTCGCCGTCTGCCTCGAGCTTCTCCAC
Source organism: Anaerolineae bacterium (assembly GCA_032111745.1). Taxonomy (GTDB): domain Bacteria; phylum Chloroflexota; class Anaerolineae; order JAAEKA01; family JAAEKA01; genus JAULUH01. The sequence goes on from JAULUH010000427.1 coordinate 17,891, forward strand.
CACCTTGCCGGTGACGGTGATCGCGTCCCCCGGCCGGCTGATGCCCGTGAAGCGCACGCCGAACTTGCGCACCTGCTCCGGCCGCACCCAGCTGGTGATCATCTCCGCGGCAAAGCCCATGATCAACATGCCGTGCGCAATCACGCCGTTGTTGCCGGCATCTACCCCGGCCTGGTGCACGGTGTGGATGGGGTTGAAGTCCCCCGACGCGCCGCTGTAGCGCACCAGCTGCACCTCGGTGATCGGCGGCTTGGCCAGGCTGGGCAGGGGGTCGCCCACGTTGATGCTGTCAAATTTGTGTGCTGTCATGGCCAGAGTCCTCATGGGTTACCAGCGTACGACCATGGTCGCCCGGGCGATCGCCACCACCTCGCCGGTCTGCTTGCGATAGGTGGCCTGGGTCTTCACCATGTCCATGGCGCCCGAGCTGCCCTCTTTGCGGTCGATGCTGAGGATCTCCAGCTCGCCCGTGATGTCGTCGCCTGGGTGCAGCAGGCCGAAGTACTCGTACTCCTCCTCGCCATGCAGAATCCGCAGCACGTTGGCGCCCATCTGCTGCAACAGGCTGCGCGTCTCAGCGCCGGCTGCCGTGCCTCCCCAGAACCTGAACAACGTGGGGAAGGTCAGCGGGGCCACGATGTCCGGATAGCCCGCCGCCTGCGCCGCCTCCTGGTTCATGAACAGGGGGTTGTCGTCGCCGATGGCCATGGCCAGCTCGCGGATCTTGCTGGCATCGACCTGGTAGCGGATCAGGGGCAGCTTGCGCCCTATGTAGCCTTGATCGAGCATACAAATCTCTCCTGGTCTCAGATCACCGTCGGCGGCTCGTACTCGCCCCATAACTGGCGTAGCACGCCGCAGATCTCGCCCAGGGTGGCACAGGCGCGCACCGCGGCGAGGATGGGGGGCATCAGATTGGTGTCGGTACCGCTGGGAGCACCTGCCACCGCGCGCAGCTCGTCCAGCGCCGCCGCTACCGCCGCGCCATCCCGCTCCGCGCGCAGCCGGTTGAGCCGTTCCACCTGGACGCGGTAGGTCTCCGGGTCGGGGCGGAAGATCCCCACGGGCCGCTCCTCCCCCGGCGTCTGGTAGGCGTTCACGCCTACAATGGTCTGGGCGCCCGACTCCACAGCCTGCTGGCTGCGCCAGGCGCTGTCCGCGATCTGCTGCTGCATCCAGCCGCTCTCGATGGCCTTCACCGAGCCGCCCATCTCCTGGATCCTGGCGATCAGGGCACGCGCCTCGGCCTCCAGCTTGTCGGTCAGTGCCTCCACGTAGAAGGACCCCGCCAACGGGTCGATCACCTCGGTGGCGCCGATCTCGTGGGCGATGATCTGCTGCGTGCGCAGCGCCGTGGCCTGGGCCTCCTCCGTGGGCAGGGCCAGGGCCTCGTCGTAGCAGCTCAGCGCCATGCTCTGGATGCCGCCCAACACGCTGGCCAGGGCCTGGAACGCCGCCCGCGCGATGTTGTTCAGCGGCTGCTGCGCGGTCAGGGTAGCACCCCCGGTCTGCACATGGGTGCGCAGCATCATGCTCGACGGCTTCCTGGCGCCATACTCGTCGCGCAGGATGGTGGCCCACAGCCGGCGCAAAGCCCGGTATTTGGCCACCTCCTCGAAGAAGTTGTTTTGCGTGTTGAAGATCCAGGAGATCCGGCCGGCGAAGTCGTCGATGGAAACGCCCCGGGCCAGCACCGCGTCCATGTAGGCCAGGGCGTTGGCGATGGCAAAGCCCATCTCCTGCGCCGCCGTGCTCCCGGCATCGCGGATGTGATAGCCGCTCACACTGATCGCGTTCCACCGCGGCACATGG
>JAULUH010000428.1:0-3074 GCA_032111745.1 Anaerolineae bacterium
CCCGTGGGTGCTCAGGAGCGTGGCGTTGAGGGCTGCCAGGGCCTCCTGCATGGCCAGGGCCGCACGCACCGCCCGCTCGGGGTCGTCCTCGTGCACCTGGGGCACGCCGAACACCGCCATCACCGCATCGCCCATGTACTTCTCCACGCAGCCGCCATGGGCCACGATGGGCGGCGTCACCGCGGCGAAGAAGGCCTGCTGCACCGCGTGCAGGTCCTCCGGGTCCATACCCGCGGCCACACGGGTCCAGCCGACCAGGTCCGCGAAGAGCACCGTCACCAGGCGGCGGTCGACCTCGGCTGGGCCAGGCCGGGTCAGCGGGCTTTGCGTGATTGGAGTGAGGGGAGGAGGGATCAGGGAGGAACCGCAGGACGGGCACGGGGTCCGGCGCAGGTCAAGATCACCGGGCAACAGCTGCTGGCAATGCGGGCAGCGCGCCAGCACCAGGGCGCCACACATCGCACAGAAGCGGGCGTCGGGCGGGTTGTCTCTGCCGCACTGCCTGCACAGCATGGCCTCCTCCTGCGTCTATGCCATTGCCGCGCCAACGATCTACCGTCGTCTTGTGTCTTGCGGTTTCGGGTCCTCTTAACAAAAACTATATCACCTTCCATACCGAGAGTCAACAGGTTGCGCTCAGGGCCTTTGTGAAGTCGAGCTACCATGCCACGCTGACCGGCGACCTGTAAGGCAGCCAGGTCAATATCAAGGACGATTTCCCCGTGATTGGCACTGCCATCCGGCGATCCTGGCCTGCGGCGGACGCGCCAATCGCCTGATCGTTCCAGGTAGCCTAGCGGGCCGGCCCCCAGCTATACCAACCGGCATCACCGCCGAGACCCTGAAATGGTCCCGGCGGTGATGCCGTCTTGCCGTCTCCACCGGCTCGATCCCCAACCTTCGACAGACAGGTAAACCCCTCAAGTGGAGGTCAAATCCGCGAAACCAGCTCTGGCAGGTCGTCGTAATCATAGGGTGGCCGGCGGCGCACACCCCAAACCCAGATCCACCGTTCAGCAGCGCAGACAGCGTAGATCACCCGCCAGCGATCGAGCCGGATACGCCGCAGTTCTACCTCCGGTGGTATGTCGAGTCCCGAAACATCCAGGGTCTGGCTACCTTCCGGGCGAGGATCGGTTGCCAGTCCATCGATGGCTTGCCTCACGCGCCCGCGAACGTGTCCGGGCAGGCTCTTGCGCTAGGCGTAGGCCTTGGGTTCGATAAGAAGTCGATACCTACTGCTCATCGTCCCAGTCGCCGGCAACCTCGTCCCACTCCAGTGCACCTGATGCGACCGGTCCCTCCCTCAGTCGAGGCAACCAGGCTCGCACCACTGACCGATCTTCAAGATCTTCAATCCAGTCTAGCAATTCCTCCCAACGCGCTAGTGGGAGCACCACATCGGTCTTGATCCCGGCTTCATTGACCAGGTAGCGCGCAGAGGCCGCCAGTTCACCAATGGGGGCCCTGGTCTTGGCGCTTACGGATGATTCTGCAGGTCCCATGGCTGTTTCCTTCCCGTTGACGACTCGCTACTCAGCAGAAGATCGTTTGGCATCAGCTCGTTGTTCCTCCCCATTTTAGCGAATCCTAGCGGAAGCACAAACGCCATTCGTTGTAGAGGGCGCATCTCACCTTCTACGCTGGAAGGTCCTGTGAGTCAGGCTCCAATGCGGCCAACCGGCTCGATCCCTTCCGACTCCAGCCAGTCCAGCACCCGCTGCCGCACCCGGTCATCCCGGAACTCATACCAGCGCTCCTGCTCCTGCGGATACTCATAGAGGACGTCCTTAAACATGCGAAAGGCGCCCCGGCCGTCGATCGCCTGCCACAGCCGCGACTGCAGGCGCTCGTCCTGCACCTTGGCGATGAAGCGCTCCATGTCCCGATAGGCCTCACCGGTGTCGTCCTGGGGCACTGCGATGAAGCGTGTGTGGTAACCCATCTCTACGGCATCGGCCACCAACAGGGCATCCTTCTGCCAATCAGGGATGGGCTGAGCCTCGATCAGGGCGGCTATATCTTGCCTTTCTTGGGCGCCAGGCTCGCAGGCCTCCTCGTACAGGGAGTTGAGCTCATCACGGGAGTAGTCGCTGACCAGGACTATCTCGCCGGTTTCTGTGTCCAGGTAGTGATTCAGCTCCGTGAACCCCGTCTCAAAGATGCCGATCAACTCGACCACATCGACTGCTTACTGTTTCATGGCTGGTTCTACAACCTCCATAACCTTCTAACAACCTAACTGGAGCGGCTCCGGCGGTCCTTGACGATCTCGCCATCCTGCATGACCAACAGGATGTTGTCCACATCCTCCAGCGACCGGATGTCCTCCAGGGGGTTCGTGCGGGCGATGACGATATCGGCCAGCTTGCCGGGCTCGACGGTGCCCACCCGGTCTTGCCAGCCCAGGCACTCGGCCGCCACCCTGGTGGTGGCCACGATGGCCTCCATGGGAGTCATGCCGATGTCGACCATCAGGCCGAGCTCGCGCAGGTTGGTGCCATGCGGCATCACCCCGGCATCGGTGCCCATGGCAATCTTCACGCCCGCCCTGTGCGCCCGCCTGATGCTGTCGGAGTGGGCGGCGACCACCTCGCGCGCCTTGCGCACGGCGTAGTCGGGCATGCCTCCCTCCTCGCCCGTCTCGAGCACAGCCACCGGCGCCAGCAGGGTGGGCACCAGGAATGTACCGTGCTTCAGCATGAGCTCGATCGCCTCGTCGTCGAGGTAGATGCCGTGCTCGATGGAGTGGACGCCCGCCCGTACCGCGTTCTTGATGCCCTCGACGCCCTGGGCGTGGGCCATGACCTTGACACCCCGCCGGTAGGCGGCCTCGCGCACGATCACGTCCAGCTCCTCAGGCGAGAACTGGGTGAACTCAGGATGGTCCGTGGGGCTGAGCACGCCGCCCGTGGCACAGATCTTGATCACATCCGCGCCTGCGCGTAGTATCTCACGCACCTTCTGGCGCACGGCGTCAACGCCGTCGCAACGGCCATCGGGAAAGCCCGGATAAGGCGGTAGCAGCCTAAACTCGTTGCCCGAGCGCATCCAGGAATCGCCGTGGCCTCCCG
>JAULUH010000429.1:0-2490 GCA_032111745.1 Anaerolineae bacterium
GATCTGGCGCGCCACCGCGCGGCAGGCCTGTTCCAGGGCGCCCCGGCGCTCGTAACAGGCAGCCAGGTGGCCCAGCGCCTCCAGCGCCGACCGATGCAGTCGCTCCCGCTGCAACACGGCCCACTCCTCGAAAGGAGCGCTGTCGGCCACCGCCAATTGGGCCAGGAACTCACCCCGGTAAAGCGCCATGGCCTGTTCCAGGACGTCGGCGCAGGGCCGGCAGCGGTCGGTATGGCGATGGGGGTGCGTTTCACAGGCAGCCAGGAGCCCGCGAAATACGGCCACGTCCAGCGTGTGGGCGCTGGAGGTGTTGAACTGGACCGTGTGGCGCGTGATGTGGAGAAAAGGGGGAGAGGCGGTATTGTCGCCGATGGCCTGGCGCAGGTCGGCCAGGGCCTGGCGCAGGTTGGTGCGCGCTGCGTCGTTGGGCAGGTCGGGCCAGAGCAGACCCACCAGGGCGTCGCGATGATGGGCGCGATCCGCCTCAACTGCGAGGTAGGCCAGCAGCGCCCGTGCTTTGTTGTAGCTGAAGGTAGCGGCCCGTTGCCCGCCCACCAGCACCTGGAATGAGCCCAACAGGCAGATAGACAGTCCCGCCAACGACACTGTACCTCCCGCGGCAGGGCAATTGCGACGACTGCTCAATGCCCGCATATTGTACACCAAAAGATCGCTCATGTCTACTACGTTTGTCTTACGCGCAAGTAGTATTCTTGGGTCGTACCAACGAGATTGGAGATCGCGCTCCCTTGAGACGGCGGCGCTACCTGGCCTATCTGCTCCGACTATGGCTGGCTGATAGCGCCGGCAGGCCGGCCCGGCGCGGCTCAGTCCAATTGCTCGGCTCGCTGGCACCACTAAGCGCTACGGAACATGACGGGGCCTCCTTGGTAGTCCCCAGGGCACAGGCTGTGTCACCCAGATTCTGCCAGGCAATGGCAATCCGTCCGTGGGTGCCAAGCAGGTGCCGAAGCGTAAGGCTTTCCTGGATTGCCGCGCAGTCCGCCGTCAGCTCCTCCTCGCCGCCAGTCGCTCATTGGAGCCAGATCTGCCCTAGCGCCGATAAAGGTAGCCATGCTGCACGCCCCAGAAGGTCTTATCCATGCAACTGACCAGCTCAGAACGTCGCGTGTTGGCAACCTACCAGAGCCTGCACGGCACACAACCCACCATGCTGTCGCTGCTCTCTACGGTCTGGTGGCGCTATCTACTGCTAATTGCCCTGGCCGTGATCGTAATCCTGGTCCTTCCCACGGCGCTGGCGTACCTGGCGGCGGGGATCATCCTGGGTGCGGCCGTCCGCGACCTCAGGCGCTACTGGGAAATCGCCCAAATGTGGCCGATGTACGAGGAGGTCCTGGACTGGGACGAGATCGAGGCGCTCCTGACGGCCGATCAATTGCCTCGCCCTTGATAGGCAGGGAGCAGCTCAATGTTGGCCAGGAAATCGTCCGTGTCCCGCCTCATGACGCTGATGACGCCAATGTCTTTCCCGTCGAGCACGATGACCTGGCAGGCTGATGGGACGAAGTGCTGTTGAAAGTATTGCGCTTGGCAACCTTCGTCCCATTGTCCCCATGTCTGCACCACATAGGCCTGCATCGCCGCACGGTGAAGGCCGTAGAGAAAGGCGGCGACGCCGGCTGTTGCGGCTCTCAGAGTGACGTCCATGGCCATCCATCGCACGAAGGGTTTCCAACGCCAGCGCGTGGTCATAGTCAGCCTGCGTGGCCGGGAATAGCACCGTCGTGCCGGCCTCTACGGAAGCGACACAGGCGGACAGAAGGGTGGCGGCGAGGGCGTGGTCGCCAACCGCACTGGCCAGGATGGCCAGGCGCAGGGAGCCCTGAGGGATCTCGTAGATGCCGCGTCTAGAGAATAGCGGCAAGCTCTCACGGTAGTGCCGCAACGCCAGGGGGTGGACCATATACTGCCGTTCCCCGCGCACCCGTAGAGGCTGCCGGCTGGTGATCAACACGTGCAGCCACGGGCAGTGCTTCAGGAGGTCAACCACCAGGGGGCCGCCTCCACTACCTGCTCGAAGTTGTCCAGCACCAGCAGCAGGTGCTTCTCCTCCAGGGATGCTCGCAGCTCCACAACTGAGGGGTTGATCCCGCGCAACTGCAGCCCCAGGTCTTGCGCCACAGTGGATGGTATCTGGGCCGGGTCCAGCACCGGCGCCAGGGCCACGAAGAAGACGCCGTTCTCGAATTGGTCCCCCAGCCCAGCGGCCACGGCCTGGGCCAGCTGCGTCTTGCCTGCGCCCGGCGGCCCCACCAGGGTGACCAGCCGGACGCCGTCCTCCAGCACCCACCGGCGCAAGATGGCGGTATCCCGCTCGCGGCCGAAGAGGGGTGTCAGCTGGGCCGGCAGGTTGTGAGGAGCTCGCGCCCTGGCCCGTTCAGGGAGGGGCAGGGTGCCGGGACGATGGCCCAGCGCGACCTCGGCGAATTCGGGCAGGTCACCCTCGGCCACGCCCAGACAGCTGGC
>JAULUH010000430.1:0-4134 GCA_032111745.1 Anaerolineae bacterium
GAGTACGAGTTCTTCGACGGCCGCGACAAGGTGGCGGAGGTATCCAAGAAGTGGTTCCGCGTCGCCGACACCTACGGCATCCAGGTCTCGCCGGGACACGACGACATCCTGCTCCTGGCCGCGACCGTGGCCGTGGATCAGCTCTCGTTCGACGTGGCCTAGGACAGCCGGTCCGGCTCAGCGCCGCCGCGGCGGCATACCCATTTCAGTTCCACAACGGAGGATACCCATGGCGGACAAGAAACCCAACATCCTGGTGATGTTTGGCGACGACATCGGCTGGTTCAACATCAGCGCGTACAATCATGGCCTGATGGGCTACAAGACGCCCAACATCGACCGCATCGCCAGGGAAGGCGTGATGTTCACCGACGCCTACGGGCAGCAGAGCTGCACCGCCGGCCGCGCTGCCTTCCTCACTGGACAGAGCCCCTACCGCACCGGCATGACCAAGGTGGGCCTGCCCGGCTCGCCGTTGGGCCTGAAAAAGGAGGACCCGACCCTGGCCGAGTTCCTAAAGCCGCACGGCTACGCCACCGGCCAGTTCGGCAAGAACCACCTGGGCGACCTGGACGAGCACCTGCCCACGGCGCACGGCTTTGACGAGTTCTTCGGCAACCTCTATCACCTCAACGCGGAAGAAGAACCGGAAAACCCGGATTACCCCAAGGATCCGCGTTTCAAGGAGAAGTTCGGCCCGCGGGGCGTGCTCCACAGCTGGGCACAGCCCGACGGCTCGCAGAAGATCGAGGACACCGGCCCGCTCACCAAGAAGCGGATGGAGACGATTGACAGCGAGGTGCAGGCCCATGCGCTGCGCTTCATCGAAGAGAACACTGCCGCCGGCAAGCCATGGTTCTGCTGGTTCAACACCACGCGCATGCATGTCTGGACCCATCTCAAGCCGGAGTCGCAGGGTGTCACCGGCCTGGGCACCTATCCGGATGGCATGGTGGAGCACGACGGCCACATCGGCAACATGCTGAACAAGCTCGATGAGCTTGGCATTGCCGAGGGCACCATTGTCGTCTACACAACGGACAATGGTGCCGAGGTCATGTCCTGGCCCGACGGCGGCACCACCATCTTCCACGGCGAGAAGAACACGCCCTGGGAGGGCGGCTACCGCATCCCGCTGCTGATGCGCTATCCCAAGCTGATCAAGCCCGGCACCGTCAGCAACGGCATCGTCTCCTTGGAGGACATGGTCCCGACGCTGATGGGGGCCTTGGAGCCTGACCTGAAGGAGAGACTGAAGAAAGGACACAAGGTCGGGGACACGACCTATAAGGTCCACCTTGACGGCTACAACTTCGTGCCGTTCCTTACGGAACCGGATGAGAAGTGGCCGCGGCGTGAGTTCTTCTACTTCACCGACGATGGCGACCTGGCGGCTCTGCGGGTCGACCAGTGGAAGGTGATGTTCCTCGAGCAGCGGGCTGAGGGGTTTGACGTGTGGCGGGAGCCGTTCGTGCAACTCCGCACGCCGTACCTGTTCAACCTTCGTACCGACCCGCTGGAAAGGGCCATTCACGAGGCAATGGACTACCAGCACTGGTTCTTTGACCACATCTTCTTGCTGACACCGGCCCAGGCGATTGTGCAGCAGTTCATGAGCACCTTCGCCGAGTTTCCGCCCCGCCAGAAGCCAGCCAGCTTCAGCATTGAGCAGGCTGACGCCAAGATGACGGAAGCCACGACCAGCGGCCGCTAAGCCGCTTCGGCGATCACACGGCGGCTGCGCAACACCATAAGGGCATGGCGCAGCCGCCGGCGTTCGGCGCGCAGCCAGGGACGGCAAACATCGACGGCTCCTGGCAGCCGCCGGTCAATCGCAAGGTGAAGTGAGTCCACCGCCACGGATGCGGGCAAGGCCGTGATCGTGTCAGGCAACTGACCGCGGGTGGCCACAGCCAAATGGTGAATAGCCGTTGGCGACCACCCTCAGTGCAACGAACGTCCCCGAAAGGAAGACAACCATGACATCCAGCAAGACCCTCGAACAAGCCACTCTCGCCGGGGACGAAGTCATCCAGACCCCGATTGGCAAAATCACGCTCATCGACAACTACTTCGACGACGACGCCTCCAAGCGGCTTTTCGATGAAATGGACTACCAGCGTGCTGTGCAGTCCTACATGTGGAGCCACCCACTGGTCAGCATGACTACCTGGCGGGATCGCCAGGCCAAGGCGTACGGAGTGACCAAGGACACCGACTTCGTGGTGCTGCGGTCGCTGAAGGAAAAGCGCGGCATCGTCACGGGCAACCTGACTACGCCGTACATCTGCAACTTCGCCAACGTGAAGGAAGCGCCGCTGGTGGTGGAGTACCCTGCCGGCAAAACCGCCGGTGGGTTCCTGGACTTCTGGCAGCGCCCTGTGGCCGACGTGGGCTTCACGGGGCCTGATCAGGGCAAGGGTGCCCGATACGTCGTCGTCGGGCCCGAGGACGATGCGAAGAAGTACGAGCAGCCCGGCACATTCGTCATCCAGAGTGCCACCAATAACGTCTTCTTCGGCCTGCGCATCCTCGATCCCGATCCGGCCTTCTATGAGAGCTTCAAGTCAACCTTGAAGATGGGCCGGGTGGGCCAGCCGGCGGCGACGAGCCGCTTCATCGAGAAATTGGACATCGAATGGAGTGCCACCGCGCCGCGAGGCCTCGAGTACTGGCAGATTCTCTCCAGCGTCGTCAATCAGGAGCCCGTCCGAGTGGTGGACAAGGCGTGGATGGCGATGCTGTTGCCGCTAGGCATCGAGAAAGGCAAGGCCTTCAATCCCGATGAACGGCAAAAGTCCATTCTCCTGAAGGGCGGGGCAATGGGCGAGCTGATGGCCCGCAACCTGCAGGTGAACCCCCGCTTTGCGGAGCCGTATTGGCAGGGCACGACCTGGTACGAGAGTTTCGACTTCACGATTCCACAGGAGACCGAGACTCGCGTGGAGCTCGACGAGCGCACCACCTGGTTCTACGAGGCGGTCACGAGCACCGAGGGCATGGTGAATCCGACGGTCGGCGCCGGCCAGGTGTACATGACGACCAAACGCGACAGCAAGGGCAGGCTACTACGTGCCGACAAGACCTACAAGCTGCGTGTGCCGAAGGACGTGCCGGTGGGCCAGTTCTGGGCGCTGACGCTGTACAGCGAGAACACGCGCCGGCCCTACGACAACGGCGGCACCGACATCCGCAGCGCGAACCTGGACAGCCAGCTGAAGGACCTGAAGTACAGCGCCGATGGCAGCATCGACCTGTACGTCGGCGCGAAGGCTCCAGCCGGTTATGAGAAGAACTACATGAAGACGGTGGGCGACGATGGCTGGTTCGTCTACTTCCGCCTGTACGCGCCGCTGCAGCCGTTCTTCGACAAGACCTTCAGCCTGCCGGACTTCGAGATGGTCGATTAGCCTGTTGCGGCGATCACAACCTACGGATTCGATGGGGTCATCGGCGACCTCTTTGTCTAAACAGGAGAGAATTTCCACATGATAGCGCTCATTGCGACCTGGCTCGGAGTCCCCTTGTGGTTGGTGCTAGGTATGTTGGGCGTGATGTTGTGGCAGCGCCACCAGTTCAAGCAGGAACCGGACGTGTTTGAGGCGAAGATCAGGCTGGCTTCAGGCGCGTCGGAGGACTTCAAGGAGAAGTGGCCGCGGATTTCCGGCTATGGGCGCTGGGTCCACGACGTCCTGTTGGTCCACGCAGGGCTGGGGCTGCGCACCAATACGCCTGTACCGGTGGCGGCGCTGGAAGGACCGCTAGACGCGTCCGCAGCGGACGCCGCCAGGCGGCTGGGCGACAATCCAGTGGTCTACCGGTTGACCCTGGATGACGGCGCCACGTTCTTGATGGCTGTGCCGGCCGAGGCGGGCGCCATCGCCGTTGGCCCGTTCGTCAAAACGGCCATCGGCCACCAGGACTAGCAAGACGGAGTCGAGGCTTTGGCCGGTCTGTGGCCTTAGACTAGCAAGATGGAGTCGAGGCTTTGGCAGCGCCCAGCAGGCTAGCAGTGGCCTTGCCTGGACCGGCTGGGGCGTCAAAAGCAGTATCAGAGGCCCGCTCGACAGCGGAAGCAGTGGATTGCTGCCTCCGCTCGCTGGTGAACCATGGATCAACCAATCTTGCAGATCA
>JAULUH010000431.1:0-2419 GCA_032111745.1 Anaerolineae bacterium
TGGCAATCAGCAGCATGTTCATCTCGGGACCGACGATGCGCGTCATGTACTCGTTGGCCTCACAAACGCTGCCAAAAACAGCGAATTTCGGATATAACGAGTTCACGGTATCGATCCAGGGCGGGGAGTTGCGGGCATAGCCATCGCCCACGCCGGCGATCTGGTTGTCGCCGCCGCTGAAGTAGCGCCGTTCGTCCCAGGGATCGTCGAAGGTGAAGGCGTCGATCTGCTCGATGGTCTTGGTCTCCCAGTCCAGCCACTGGGGCATGGGGTCGACGAACTTCTTGCGGATCACGGCCTCGAAGCCGGTGCGGACGATGACCTCCTCCTCGTTCTCCTCCAATACCTCGAACGACTTGATGTGGGGATCCATGTTGGGGATGGTGACCTGCCAGTCGAGATCGTAGTACTCGTAGATGTTGGCATCGGCCGCCAGGCCCAGGTCTTCTTTCCAGCGCTCGACAAAGCTGCCCCAGAAGAAGTCGCTGATGGGCACACGGTCGGCCTCCTGGTGGTGCAGGGCCTTGCGCATGCGCTCGACTTTGGCCAGGGTTTTGGGTGATCGTTCCATGGGAATATCCTTTGGATAGAAACAGTCAATCGGTATGGAACACTTCTTCCATGTTCGCCCACCACTCGCCCTCGGCGCGGGTGTCCAACGGTTGTTGCATGGGCATCATGATGTCCCACCATTCCAGGGTTTTCTGGTGCTGGCCCATCTTCGCCATGTCGGCGGCGAAATCGTCGCCGTGATACTCGAAGTAGGCGAAGAGCAGGCCATCTTTGTAGTAGATGGAGTAGTTCCGAATGTTGCAGTCCCGAATCTGGTCCAGGACCTCCGGCCAGACCGCAGCGTGGTAGCGCTTGTAGGCCTCCAGCTGGTCCGGTTTGACGCCGATCACTTGGCCGTAGCGTTGCATAGGGGTCTCCTGTGGGTAGGTGGAGCGGGAGGAGTGGGGCCTGGCCTGCGCCCGGTGGTCTCAGGCATAGGCACCGTGCTCACGGATGGTCTCATACATGATGATCACGTTTTCCACGGGCGTCTCCGGGAGCAGGTAATCATGGCTGGGTGAGGCCACGAAGCCTCCCCCGGGCATCATCACCTCCAGCGTACGCAGGGTGAGCTGCCGCGCCTCCTCGGGGGTACTCTCGATGAGCGCCTGGGTGTCGACACAGCCGAAAAAGGTCAGCTGCTGGCCAAAATCGCGCTTCAGGCCGCTGAGCTCCATGCCCGCACAATAGGGCTGCACCGACTGGATGCCATCGAGCCCCATGGCGATCATGTCGGGTAGCAGGGGCCGCAGTGAGCCATCGGTGTGCAGCAGCACCAGCTTGCCGAACTCGTGCCCCAGGTCTACGAAACGCTTGAGATGGGGCACGATGAAGCGGCTAAAGAGCCCCGGGCTGAGCAGCGGCCCCGTCTGCGCGCCGAAATCGTTGCCGACGAAGAAGATGTCGATGGCATCCCCCGCAGCCTCGAAAATGCGCCGGCTGACCGCCAGGTAGTAGCTGGCCGTGTAGTCCATCACAGCATCCACGATCTCAGGATTGTCGTACATCTGGTAGATCAGCACGTCGAAGTCCAGCAGGTCGATGGCATCGTGCCAGAAGGGTGACCACTCGCCCCCAAGGATGGCGTACTCCCCGCCCCATTGCCGCGCCTCCTGGCGGATGTGGGAGACGTCCATCCAGGCGGGATCGGGCCAGGGGTAGGCGTGCACCTCCGCCAGGGTGGCGTGCTTGAGAGGGTTAGAGAGGGGCATGCCATAGCCGTAGCCGTGGCGCTCGATGTCAAACGGCGAGCGCCAGGTGGCCCCGGGCCCGAGCATCTCCCCCGGGCTACGCTCAGGAGGTCCGGCGTAGCGGCTGAACACCCGGCGAAAATCGTCGCCCAGGTAGCGCAACAGGGCCTCGTCGTCGGGCAAGCCCAGGTTTTCGCGAGCCAGGGCCTTGAACTCCGGCGATGCGCCCAGCCAGACCGGCACATGGTCCGGCTCCTGGTGGTTGAAGGTCGTTAGCACTCGCTGGCGTGATGTCATCGCCATGAAGAAGCACCTCCGGCATGCTGCCGCAATCAGCTAACTGGAACCTGCACTGCTGCCTGAGCGACGAGGAGCGAAACGTCCTCGCCCAGGCTGCCATAATGGCCAAACCGGTGCACCGCCTGGACCATGGCTACGAAGTTCTCTGGCGGGATGCCTTCCATGATACTTGTGGAAGAGCCCAGCACGTAGCCACCGCCGGGGCCCATCTTTTCGCAGTAGAGCTTGACCCGCTCGTCGATCTCGTCGATGCTGCCGTAGGCCAGGAGAACGGTGGGGATGTTGCCTACCAGGGTGAAACGCTCACCCCATTTTTCCTTGACCGCAAAGATGTCGTTGGACTCCGGCTCGATGGGATGGACGATGTCGAAGCCGAT